>NZ_JBIAMS010000024.1:0-155508 GCF_042874195.1 Streptomyces sp. NPDC004134
CCAGCACCACGACCCCGCCTACTGGGCCCAGCACATCCGCCAACCCGTCCGCTTCCACCAAGGCACCACCCACCTCACCGACGCCGACGGCATCACTCTCTTCACCGAACTCGCACCCCACCCCACCCTCACCCCCCACCTCCCGTCCGGTACGAAGCGCACCCCCCACCTGCCCGACGAGACCCGCACCCACCTCGCGGCCCTCACCGCACTCCACACCCACCACCACCCCGCCGACCTCACCCCCCACCTCCCCGAGACCGCGGCCAAGCTCCCCGTCCTGCCCACCTATCCCTTCCAGCACCGCCCCTACTGGCTCGACGCCCCCGTCGCGCTCACCAGCGCGACCGACCTCGGCCAACTCGGCACCGCCCACGCCCTCCTGAGCGCAGCCGTGCAGCTCGCCGACACCACCGGGGGCCGCGCCGGCTCCGCCGGTACGACCGTCTTCACCGGCCGCCTCGGCCTCTCCACCCACCCGTGGCTCGCCGACCACGCCGTCGCCGGTACGGTCCTCCTCCCCGGCACCGCCCTCGTCGACCTCGCCCTGCACACCGGCGACCACACCGGCGCCACCCACCTGCAAGAGCTGACCCTGCACGCGCCCCTCGTCCTGGACGAGGCCGGCACCCACGACGTCCAGGTCACCACGACCCCCCTCGCCGGGGCCGAGGGCGAGGACGCCGGCCGGTGGCAGGTGACGATCCACTCGCGCCGCCACACCGCCGACGACGCCGAGCCGGAGCCCTGGACCTGCCACGCCACCGGCATCCTCAGCTCCGACGCCGACGCCGCCCACCCGGCCCCCGCGCTGACCCAGTGGCCGCCGCCCGGTGCCGAGCCCGTGGAGGTCGCCGGCCTCTACCCCCGCCTGCAGTCCGCGGGCTACGAGTACGGGCCCGCCTTCCAGGGCGTCACCGCCGCCTGGCGCGGCGCCGACGGCACCCTCCACACCGAGATCGCCCTCCCCGAGGACGCCGACGCCGCCGGCCACACCATCCACCCGGCCCTGCTCGACGCCGCCCTCCACCCCCTCGCGGCCGAGAACCTCGGCAAGGACGGCAAGGACAGCTCCGACGGCCGGCTCCGGCTGCCCTTCGCCTGGACCGGCGTCACCGTCCACGCCACCGGCGCCACCCACCTGCGCGCGACCCTCGTCCCGGCCGGCGAGCACGGCCACGACCTGACCCTGCACACCTGGGACCCCTCCGGCGCGCCCGTCGCCACCGTCTCCGCGCTCAACTCCCGCCCGGTCGACGCCTCGGCGCTCACCGGCGGCCCCCACGCCGACACGGCCACCCGCAACAGCCTCTTCCACCTCGCCTGGAACGCGACCGCCGCCGAGCGGCCCGCCCAGGTCGAGGGCGTGGCACCGGAGCTGGTTGACCTCTACGTCGCGGCTCCCGCCGAGGACGACGGCCCCACCGCCGCGCACGCCGCGGCGGAGGCGCTGCTGACCCACGTGCAGAGCTGGCTCGGCGACAACGACCGGACCGACCGCCGCCTCGTCGTCCTCACCCACCGCGCCGTCGCGACCGGCCCCGCGGACGACGTGCACCTCCCGCACGCGCCGCTGTGGGGCATGGTCCGCAGCGCCCAGAACGAGAACCCCGACCGCATCCACCTCGTCGACACCGACACCGCCGTCGAGGCCGTCACCGGCGGCGACCCCGCCGCCGTCCCCCACCTGCTCGACGCGCTGGCCACGGGCGAGCCGCAACTCGCCGTCCGCCACGAGCAGGTCCTCGTCCCCCGGCTGGCCCGCTCCGCCGGGGGGTCCGCCGAGGCGCTGGCGATTCCCACCGGCGAGGAGTCCTGGCGGCTGGACAAGACGGCCTCCGGCACGTTCGACAACCTCGCCTTCCTGCCGAACCCGAACCTCCCCGAGACGCTGGCTCCGCATCAGGTGCGGGTCGCGGTACGGGCCATCGGGCTCAACTTCCGCGACGCCCTGATCACCCTCGGCATGTACCCGGGCGAGGCGCTGCTGGCCAGCGAGGGCGCGGGTGTCGTGACCGAGGTCGGTGCCGACGTCACCAGCGTGGCCGTCGGCGACCGCGTCATGGGCATGTTCCCGAACGGCGTGGGCGCGCAGACGGTCACCGACCACCGCATGGTCACCGCCGTCCCCGAGGGGTGGTCGTTCACCGACGCGGCCGGGGTCCCGGTGGCGTACCTGACCGCGTACTACGGGCTCAGGGACCTCGGCGGCCTGGAGTCCGGCGAGTCGCTGCTGCTGCACGCCGCCACCGGCGGCGTCGGCTCCGCCGCGCTCCAGCTCGCGCGCCACTGGGGCGCCGACGTCTACGCGACGGCCAGCCCGGGCAAGCACCATCTGCTGTACGCACAGGGGCTGGACGAGCAGCACGTCGCGTCCAGCCGGTCCCTCGACTTCGAGGACCACTTCCGCGCCCACACCCCGCACCAGGGTGTCGACGTGGTTCTCAACGCGCTCGCCCACGAGTTCACCGACGCGTCGCTGCGCCTGCTGCGCCCCGGCGGCCGGTTCCTGGAGATGGGCAAGACCGACGTCCGCGACCCGCAGGCCGTCGAGGCCGACCACCGGGTCCGCTACCAGAACTTCGACCTCATCGAGGCCGGACCCGACCGCATCCAGGAGATGCTGGTCGACCTGGCCGCGCTGTTCGCCGCGGGCCACCTCACGGCGCCGCGGACCACCTGCTTCGACGTACGCCACGCCTCCCATGCGCTACGGCATCTCAGCCAGGCCCGGCACACGGGCAAGCTGATCCTCACGCTCCCCCGGCCGCTCGACCCGGACGGCACCGTGCTGATCACGGGGGGCACCGGCGGCCTCGCGAGGCTGACGGCCCGTCACCTCGTCGCCGAGCACGGCGTACGCCACCTCCTGCTGGCCTCGCGCAGCGGCCCGGACCACCGCGACGCCGACGCCCTGCGCGCCGAACTCACCGGACTCGGCGCCCAGGTCACCCTCGCGGCGTGCGACGTCACCGACGCCCACGCCGTCCACACCCTCATCGCCTCCGTCGACGAGCGGCACCCGCTGACCGCGGTCGTCCACACCCCGGGCGTGCTCAACGACACGATCCTGACCCAGCTCACCCCGGAGACGCTGCACCCGGTCCTCGCTCCCAAGGTCGACGCCGCGTACCACCTGCACCAGGCGACCCGGCACCTGGACCTGGCCCACTTCGTCCTCTACTCCTCCGCCGCCGGCACCCTGGGCAACCCCGGCCAGGCCAACTACGCCGCCGCCAACACCTACCTGGACGCCCTCGCCCACCACCGCAACCGGCAGGGTCTGCCCACCACCAGCCTCGCCTGGGGCTACTGGAAGCACACGACCGACCTCACCCGGCACCTCGGCGACAGCGAGGTGGCCCGGAGCGACGCGGCGCTCGGCACCGAGCACGGGCTGAAGCTCCTCGACGCCGCCCTCGCCACCCCGTCCCCGTACCACCTCTGCGTCCCGCTGAACCCGGCGACGCTCGGCACCGGTGACCGCGTCCCCGCCCTCCTGCGCGACCTCGCCCCGCGGGCGCGCCGCCGGGCGGCCGCGGCCGCCGCACCGAGCGAGGTGTCGGGGCTCGCGCAGCAGCTCGCCGGTCTGGCGGCCGCCGAGCAGCAGCGCCTGCTGCTCGACCTCGTGCGCACCAACGCCGCCGCCGTCCTGGGGCACAGCGACGCCGCCGCCGTGGACGCTCAGGCGCCGTTCAACGCCCTCGGGTTCGACTCCCTCACCGCGGTCGAGCTGCGCAACCGGCTCGACGCCGCCACCGGGCTGCGGCTGCCGGCGACCCTGATCTTCGACTACCCGACCGCCCAGGTCCTCGCCGACCACATCGGCTCCGAGGTGCTGGAGTCCGCGCCGCGCGCGGCGGCGCCGCAGCTCGTGAGCGCCGACGCCGCCGACGACCCCGTCGTCATCGTGTCGATGGCGTGCCGCTTCCCGGGTGACGTGCGCTCCGCGGGGGACCTGTGGAAGCTCGTCGCCGAGGGCCGCGAAGGTCTCTCCGGCTTCCCGACGAACCGCGGCTGGGACCTGGAGAACCTCTTCGACCCCGACCCGGCGGCGACGGGCAAGAGCTACACCAGCTACGGCACGTTCCTGCACGAGGCCGACGAGTTCGACGCCGACTTCTTCCGGATGAACCCGCGCGAGGCGCTGGCCACGGACCCGCAGCAGCGGCTGCTGCTGGAGACCTCGTGGGAGGCGTTCGAGCGGGCGGGCATCGATCCGGCCACGCTCAGGGGCAGCAGCACCGCGGTCTACGCCGGCGTGATCTACGGCGACTACGCCTCGCGGCTCATGCAGAACGCCCCGGAGGGCTTCGAGGGCTACCTCGGCAACGGCAGCGCGGCAAGCGTCGCCTCGGGCCGGGTCGCGTACACCTTCGGGCTGGAAGGCCCGGCGGTGACGATCGACACCGCGTGCTCGTCGTCGCTGGTCGCCCTGCACCTCGCGGCGCAGGCCCTGCGCAACGGCGAGTGCGACCTCGCCCTCGCGGGCGGCGCCACCGTCATGTCGAGCCCGGGTGCGTTCATCGAGTTCTCCCGGCAGCGCGTGCTGTCCGTGGACGGCCGGTGCAAGGCGTTCGCCGACGCGGCGGACGGTACGGGCTGGGGCGAGGGCGTCGGCCTGGTCCTGCTGGAGCGGCTGTCGGATGCCCGGCGGAACGGGCACGAGGTGCTGGCGGTGCTGAAGGGCTCCGCCATCAACCAGGACGGCGCGTCGAACGGCCTCACCGCGCCCAACGGCCCGTCGCAGCAGCGCGTCATCGAGCAGGCGCTCGCCGGCGCCGGGCTGACGCCCGGTCAGGTGGACGCCGTGGAGGCGCACGGCACGGGCACGGCGCTGGGCGACCCGATCGAGGCGCAGGCGCTGCTGGCGACGTACGGGCGCGAGCACTCGGCCGAACGGCCGCTGTGGCTGGGCTCCATCAAGTCCAACATCGGCCACACCCAGGCCGCGGCGGGCGTGGCGGGCGTCATGAAGATGGTCGAGGCCATGCGCCACGGCATGCTGCCCCCCACCCTCCACGTCAACGAGCCGTCCCAGCACGTCGACTGGAGCTCCGGCACCATCTCGCTGATCACGGAGTCGAGGCCGTGGCCCGAGAACGACGAGCCGTACCGGGCGGCGGTGTCCTCGTTCGGCATCAGCGGCACGAACGCGCACGTGGTGCTGGAAGCCGCGCCGGTGGAGACCGCCGCGGTGGACGCGCCGTCGGCGGAGCCGGCTCCGGCTGAGGAGGCGGTGGCGGCGCCGGTGCCGGTGGTGGTGTCCGCCCGTACGGCGGGCGCGCTGGCGCAGAGCGCCGAGCAGCTTGCGGCGTACGTGGAGCAGAACCCGCAGGTCGAGGTGGGTGCGCTGGCCGGACGGCTGTGGTCCGGGCGGGCGAAGATGGAGCACCGCGCGGGCATCGTCACAGCCGACCGCGACGAACTCCGCGAGGCACTGACCGCGCTGGCCACGGGTGCCGCGCACCCGGCGCTGGTGACCGGACCCGGATCGGTCAGCGCGGGGAAGACCGCGTTCGTCTTCCCGGGGCAGGGCTCGCAGTGGACCCGCATGGGCTATCAACTCGCCTCGGACGAGCCTGCTTTCGCCGCACATCTGGCCGCGTGCCGGGACGAGCTGGCGCGCTGGTGCGACTGGGACCTCCTGGAAGTCCTCGCCAGCGAGGACGAACACGCCCTCGACCCGGTGGATGTCGTGCAGCCCGCGCTGTTCGCCGTGATGACGGGCATCGCCGAGCTGCTACGCCATCACGGCGTGGAGCCCGACGCCGTGATCGGCCACTCGCAGGGCGAGATCGCCGCCGCGTACGTCGCCGGAGCACTGACCCTGCCCGACGCCATCGCAGTCGTCGCGCTGCGGGCACAAGCCATCACCCGCCTCGCAGGCACCGGCACCATGGCCTCGTTCCCACTCCCGCAGGACGAACTCCAGGACCTCCCCGACGGCGTCCACGTCGCCGCCGTCAACGGCCCGCACACCACCATCCTCGCCGGCGAGACCCAGCCCCTGACGGACCTGGTCAGCTCCTGTCAGGAGCGCGACATCCGCGCCCGCCTCATCCCCGTCGACTACGCCTCGCACACCCCCCACGTCGAGAACCTGCGCGAGACGATCATCACGGACCTCGCCGAACGCGCCGCCATCGAACCGATGGCACCCACCATCCCCTTCTACTCCACCCACACCGGCGGATTGCTCGCCTTCGACCAGGACCTGGATGCCGAGTACTGGTTCAACAACCTCCGCCACCCCGTCCACTTCCACACCACCCTCGAACAACTCCTCGACGACGGCCACCACACCCTCATCGAGTCCAGCCCCCACCCGGTCATGACCGCCGCGCTCGCCGACACCTTCGAGCAGCGGACCACCCCGGCCCGCCACCACGCCACCCTCGTCCGCAACGACGACAGCAAGGTCCGCTTCCTCACGGCCCTCACCGCCCTGCACACCCACCACCACCCCATCGACCTCACCCCCCACTTCCCGCGGCACGACCGGTCCACCGACCAGGTGCCCGAGCTGCCCACGTACCCGTTCCAGCGGGAGAGCTACTGGCTTCACGGCTCCGCCCAGCTCACCAGCGCGTCGGACCTCGGCCTGGGGACCACCACCCATCCGCTGCTGCACGCCGCCGTCCCGCTCGCCGACGAGGCGGGCACCGGCGCCACCGGCACGGTGGTGTTCACCGGCCGCGTCGGCCTCAGCAGCCACCCGTGGCTCGCCGACCACGCCGTCACCGGTACGGTCCTGCTGCCCGGTACCGCGCTGGTCGACCTCGCCCTGCACAGCGGCGACCACACCGGCGCCACCCACCTCGAAGAACTGACGCTCCAGGCACCGCTGGTGCTGGAGGAGACCGGCGCCCGCGACCTCCAGGTCACCGCCGCACCCCAGCCGGACGCTGACGGCTGGCAGGTGACGATCCACTCCAGGCCCCACGCCGACGACGAGGCCGAGCCCGAGCCATGGACCTGCCACGCCACCGGCACCCTCACCGCGGAACCGGCGACCCCAGTCGAGCCGCTGACCCAGTGGCCGCCGGCCGGCGCGCAGGCGCTCGACGTGGCGGAGATCTATCCCCGGCTGGCCGCGGGCGGCTACGCGTACGGGCCCGCCTTCCGCGGCGTCACGGCGGCGTGGGCGCAGCCCGACGGCACGCTGCACGCCGAGATCGCCCTGCCCGAGGACACCGACCCGGACGGGCACACGATCCACCCCGCCCTCCTCGACGCGGCCCTCCACCCGCTGGCGGCCCACGGCGGCGCCAGGACCGGCGGGGAGGCGGAGGCGCAACTGCGGCTGCCGTTCGCGTGGACCGGTGTGTCCGTCCACGCGACCGGCGCCACCCACCTCCGTGCGACGATCACCCCCACCGGCGACCAGGGCCACGACCTCGCGCTCCGCGCCTGGGACCCCACGGGCGCCCCCGTCGCCACCATCGGCGCCCTCAACACCAGGGCCGTCGACGCCTCGGCGCTGACCAGCGGTGCCGACACCGGCGCCGCGACCCGCAACAGCCTCTTCCACCTCTCCTGGAGCCCTGCAGGTACGGAGCAGGGCGAGCCCGCGGAGCTGGATCGGTACGACGTGTACGTCGCCGCGCCCGCGGGCGAGGACACCCCGGCCGCGGCGCACGTCGCGACCGAGGCGCTGCTCGGCCACGTACAGGACTGGCTGGCCGCCAACGACGAGACCGACCGCCTGCTGGCCGTCGTCACGCACCGGGCCGTCGCCACCCACCCGGCGGAGGACGTCCACCTGGCGCACGCCCCGCTCTGGGGCCTGCTCCGCAGCGCCCAGAACGAGAACCCCGACCGCATCCACCTCGTGGACACCGACGCCGCGGGCATCGACGCGCACGCCGGTGCCGCCGGCATCCCGCACCTCGCCGACGCCCTCGCCACCGGTGAGCCCCAGACCGCCGTCCGCGGCGGCCAGGTGCTGACCGCGCGCCTCGCCCGCGCGACGGGCGCGGAGAGCGGCGTGCTGGACGTGCCGGAAGGCACGTGGAAGCTGGCGAGCGACGGCGACGGCACGCTGGAAGCGCTCGCGTGCAAGCCCGCCCCCGAGTGGGACGCGCCGCTGACCGGCAGCCAGGTCCGTGTGCAACTGCACGCGGTCGGGCTGAACTTCCGCGACACGCTCATCGCCCTGGGCATGTACCCGGGTCAGGCGCCCCTCGGCAGCGAGGGCGCGGGCGTCGTGACCGAGGTCGGTGCCGACGTCACCAGCGTGGCCGTCGGCGACCGCGTCATGGGGCTCATGCCCGAGGGCGCCGGCAGCCGGGCGATCACGGACCACCGGCTGCTCACGCCCGTACCGGCGGCGTGGTCGTCCACCCAGGCGGCCGGGATTCCGGTGGCGTTCCTGACCGCGTACTTCGCGCTGAAGGACCTCGGCAGGCTGGAGTCCGGCGAGTCGCTGCTGCTGCACGCCGCCACCGGCGGCGTCGGCTCCGCCGCACTCCAGCTCGCGCGCCACTTCGGCGCCGACGTCTACGCCACCGCCAGCCCGGCCAAGCAGCACCTGCTGTACGCGCAGGGTCTGGACGACACGCACATCGCGTCCAGCCGCACGCTGGACTTCGAGGAGCACTTCCGCGCCCACGGCCCGGACCAGGGCGTGGACGTCGTCCTCAACGCGCTCGCGCACGAGTTCACCGACGCCTCGCTGCGGCTCGTACGGCCCGGCGGCCGGTTCATCGAGATGGGCAAGACCGACATCCGCGACCCGCGGGCGGTAGAGGCCGACCACGGCGCCGAGTACCGGAACTTCGACCTGATCGAGGCGGGCCCCGACCGCATCCAGCAGATCCTGGCGCACCTGACCGAGCTGTTCGCCGCGGGTGTGCTGACGCCGCTGCCCACCACCTCGTTCGACGTACGGCAGGCCCGCCAGGCCCTGCGCTACCTGAGCCAGGCCCGGCACACCGGCAAGCTGATCCTGACCCTGCCCCGTCCGCTCGACCCGAACGGCACCGTGCTGATCACCGGCGGCACCGGCGTCCTCGCGGGACTGACGGCACGCCACCTGATCACCCAGCACGGCGTACGCCACCTCCTGCTCGCCTCCCGCAGCGGCCCCGACCACCCCGACGCCGATGCCCTCCGCGCCGAGTTCACCGAACTCGGCGCCCACGTCACCATCGCGGCCTGCGACGTCACCGACGCCGACGCCGTACACACCCTCGTCGGCTCCATCGGCGACGACCACCCGCTCACCGCCGTCATCCACACCGCGGGCGCGCTGAACGACGCCGTCCTCACCCAGCTCACCCCGGACGACCTCCACCCGGTCCTGGCGCCGAAGGTCGACGCCACGTACCACCTGCACGAGGCGACCCGGCACGTGGACCTGGCGCACTTCGTCGTCTACTCCTCGGCCGCCGGCACCCTCGGCAACCCGGGGCAGTCGAACTACGCCGCCGCCAACACGTACGTGGACGCCCTGGCCCACCACCGCAACCGGCTCGGCCTGCCGACGACCAGCCTCGCCTGGGGCTACTGGAAGCAGGCCACCGGCCTCACCCAGCACCTCACCGCCGGCCAGCAGGGCCGCACCGGCAAGCCGCTCACCACGGAACACGGCCTGCGCCTCTTCGACGTCGCGCTCCGGGACCGGCCCGAGTCGACGCTGGTCTGCATGCCGATCGAGCCTGCCGCCCTGCGCCGCGCGCCCAAGGTGCCGGCGCTGCTCCGCGACCTCGTACCCGCCACCGCGCGCCGCGCGACCGCCGCGGGCGCGAGTGCCGTACGGCGCTCGGGGCTGGCCGAGGAGCTGGCCGGGCTCGGCGAGGCCGAGCAGGACCGGCTGGTGCTGGACCTGATCCGGAGCAACGTCGCGGCCGTCCTCGGCCACGCGCGCCCGGAGACCATCGACCCACAACGTCCGTTCAAGGAACTGGGCTTCGACTCCCTGACCGCCGTCGAGCTGCGCAACAGGCTCACCAACGCCACCGCGCTCCAGCTCCCGTCCACGCTGGTCTTCGACCACCCGACGCTCACCGAGCTGTCGGCGTTCCTGCGGGGCAAGCTGCTGGACGAGCAGCCGCGGGCGCGTGCGGCGAAGCAGGTCGCGGCCGTGGCCGACGACGACCCGATCGTGATCGTCTCGATGGCCTGCCGCTACCCCGGCGGGATGCGGCGGCCCGAGGACCTGTGGCGGCTGGTCTCCGAAGGCGTCGAGGCGATCGGCGACCTCCCGGACGACCGCGGCTGGGACCTCGACGACCTCTACGACCCGGACCCGGACGCGCCGGGCAAGATGTACACGCGCAAGGGCGCGTTCCTGTACGACGCCGGCCGGTTCGACGCGGACTTCTTCCACATGAACCCGCGCGAGGCGCTGGCCACCGACCCCCAGCAGCGGCTGCTGCTGGAGACCGCCTGGGAGGCGTTCGAGCGGGCGGGCATCGACCCCACCAGCCTCAAGGGCAGCAGCACCGGCGTGTTCGCGGGCGTCATCTCGCAGGACTACCTGATGCGCATGCACGACGCGCCGGACCACCTGGAGGGCTACTTCGCCACGGGCGGCTCCGCGAGCATCGCCTCGGGCCGGGTGGCGTACACCTTCGGGCTCGAGGGCCCGGCGATGACGGTGGACACGGCGTGCTCGTCGTCCCTGGTCGCCCTGCACCTCGCGGCGCAGGCGCTGCGCAACGGCGAGTGCGACCTCGCCCTCGCCGGCGGCGCGACCATCATGGCCACCCCCGGCACCTTCCAGGTCTTCTCCCGCCAGCGCGGCCTGGCAGCCGACGGCCGCTGCAAGCCCTTCGCCGACGCGGCGGACGGTACGGGCTGGGGCGAGGGCGTCGGCCTGGTGCTGGTCGAGCGGCTGTCGGACGCGCGGCAGAACGGGCACGAGGTGCTGGCGGTGCTTAAGGGCTCCGCCGTCAACCAGGACGGTGCGTCGAACGGCCTCACCGCGCCGAACGGCCCGTCGCAGCGCCGCGTCATCGAACAGGCGCTCGCCAACGCCGGGTTGAGCGGCGACCAGGTCCACGCCGTCGAGGCGCACGGCACGGGCACGACGCTGGGCGACCCGATCGAGGCGCAGGCGCTGCTGGAGACGTACGGCCAGGCGCACTCCGAAGAGAATCCGCTGTGGCTGGGCTCCATCAAGTCCAACATCGGCCACACTCAGGCGGCGGCAGGGGTCGCCGGCGTGATCAAGATGGTCGAGGCCATGCGGCACGGGGTGCTGCCCCCGACGCTCAACGTCGACATGCCCACGAGCCATGTCGACTGGGACGCGGGCCACATCGAACTGCTGACGGAGGCCCGCCCCTGGAGCGAGGAGAGCGGACCGCGGCGGGCGGCGGTGTCGTCGTTCGGCATGAGCGGAACGAACGCGCACCTGATCCTGGAGGCGGCTCCGGCCCCGGTCCTGAGCGAGGCCGAGCCGGAGGCGGTGGCGGCGCCTGTGCCGGTGGTGGTGTCCGCCCGTACGGCGGGCGCGCTGGCGCAGAGCGCCGAGCAGCTTGCGGCGTACGTGGAGCAGAACCCGCAGGTCGAGGTGGGTGCGCTGGCCGGACGGCTGTGGTCCGGACGGTCGAAGATGGAGCACCGCGCGGGCATCGTCACAGCCGACCGCGACGAACTCCGCGAGGCACTGACCGCGCTCGCCACTGGTGCCGCCCACCCGGCGCTGGTCACCGGACCCGGATCGGTCAGCGCGGGGAAGACCGCGTTCGTCTTCCCGGGGCAGGGCTCGCAGTGGACCCGCATGGGCTATCAACTCGCCTCGGACGAGCCTGCTTTCGCCGACCATCTGGCAGCGTGCCGGGACGAGCTGGCGCGCTGGTGCGACTGGGACCTCCTGGAAGTCCTCGCCAGCGAGGACGAACACGCCCTCGACCCGGTGGATGTCGTGCAGCCCGCGCTGTTCGCCGTCATGACGGGCATCGCGCAGCTTCTACGCCACCATGGCGTCGAGCCCGACGCGGTCATCGGTCACTCGCAGGGCGAGATCGCGGCCGCGTACGTCGCCGGAGCGCTGACCCTGCCCGACGCCATCGCGGTCGTCGCGCTGCGGGCACAAGCCATCACCCGCCTCGCAGGCACCGGCACCATGGCCTCGTTCCCACTCCCGCAGGACGAGCTCCAGGACCTGCCCGACGGCGTCCACGTCGCCGCCGTCAACGGCCCGCACACCACCATCCTCGCCGGCGAGACCCAGCCCCTGACGGACCTGGTCAGCTCCTGTCAGGAGCGCGACATCCGCGCCCGCCTCATCCCCGTCGACTACGCCTCGCACACCCCCCACGTCGAGAACCTGCGCGAGACGATCATCACGGACCTCGCCGAACGCGCCGCCATCGAACCGATGGCACCCACCATCCCCTTCTACTCCACCCACACCGGCACCCTGCTCTCCTTCGACCAGGACCTGGACGCGGAGTACTGGTTCAACAACCTCCGCCACCCCGTCCACTTCCACACCACCCTCGAACAACTCCTCGACGACGGCCACTACACGCTCATCGAGTCCAGCCCTCACCCGGTGATGGCCGCGGCCCTGGCGGACGCGTTCGAGCAGCACCCCACCACCGCCCACCACCACGCCACCCTCATCCGCAACAACGGCGGCAAGTCCCGCTTCCTCACGGCCCTCACCACCCTCCACGCACACCACCACTCCATCGACCTCACGCCGCACCTGCCGCAGGCGGCGAGCGCACTGCCGAGCCTTCCCACCTACCCGTTCCAGCACCAGCCCTACTGGCTGAACGCCCCGGCCCGGCTCGCGAGCGCCACCGACCTCGGCCTCGCCACGGCGACCCACCCGCTGCTGCACGCCGCGGTCCAGCTCGCCGACGGCGCAGAAGGCGGCGCGGGCACCACGGTGTTCACCGGCCGCGTCGGCCTGAGCAGCCACCCGTGGCTCGCCGACCACGCCGTCACCGGGACCGTGCTGCTGCCCGGTACCGGCCTGGTCGACCTGGCCCTGTACGCGGGTGACCACACCGGCGCCACCCACCTCGAAGAGCTGACGCTCCAGGCACCGCTGGTGCTGGAGGAGACCGGCGCCCGCGACCTCCAGGTCACCGCGGCTCCCCAAGGTGGATCGGACACCTCCGGTACGGGCCGGTGGCAGGTCACCGTCCATTCCCGCCCGCACACCGACGACGCCGAGCCCGAGCCGTGGACCTGCCACGCCACCGGCACCCTCACCGCCGAACCGGCGGCCCCGGCCGAGCTGCTGACCCAGTGGCCCCCCGCGGACGCGGAGCCCTTCGACGTCGGCGCGCTCTACCCGGAGCTGGCCGCGGCGGGCTACGAGTACGGCCCCGTCTTCCAGGGCGTGACCGCGGCCTGGAAGGGGACCGACGGGACCTTGCACGCCGAGATCGCGCTCCCGCAGGGCGCCGACGCCTCCGGTCACGCCGTCCACCCGGCGCTCCTCGACGCCGCCCTCCACCCCCTCGCGGCGCACAACGACGGCGCGGACGGCCGGCTCCGGCTGCCGTTCGCGTGGAGCGGTGTGTCGGTGCACGCCACCGGTGCCACCGGGCTACGCGCCACCCTCACCCCCACCGGCGAGCACGGCCACGACCTCGCCCTCCGGGCCTGGGACACGGCGGGGGCGCCGGTGGCCACCGTCACGGCGCTGAACACCCGGCCCATCGACGCCGCGGCGCTCGGCGCCCGTAGCAGCGAGGACACCCGCAACAGCCTGTTCCACCTCGCCTGGAGCCCCGCCGCCGACCAGTCGGCGGTGGTGGATACGGACCGGGTGGACGTGTACGTCGCCGGCCCGGCCGCCGAGGACACTCCGGCCGCTGCGCACGTCGCGACGGAGGCGCTTCTCACCCACCTGCGGAGCTGGCTGGCCGCCAACGACGAGACGGACCGGCAACTGGTCGTCCTCACCCACCGCGCGGTGGCCACCGACGCGGCCGAGGACGTCCACCTGGCGCACGCACCGCTGTGGGGCCTGGTCCGTACGGCCCAGAACGAGAACCCCGACCGCATCCGCCTCATCGACACCGACACCACCGGCATCGAGCGCGGTACGGGAGCGGCCGACGTCCCCCACCTCACCGACGCACTGGCTACGGGCGAACCCCAACTCGCCCTCCGGGACGAGACGGTCCTCATCCCCCGCCTGACCCGTTCCACGGGCGACGCCGCGACAGAAGAAGCCCGGCCGCTCGACCCGAACGGCACCGTGCTCCTCACCGGCGGCACCGGCGGTCTCGCAAGCCTGACGGCACGTCACCTCGTCACCGAGCACGGCGTACGCCACCTCCTGCTCGCCTCCCGCAGCGGCCCCGACCACCCCAACGCGACCGCACTCCGCGACGAACTCACCGACCTCGGCGCCCACGTCACCGTCGCGGCCTGCGACGTGACCGACGCCGACGCCGTACGCACCCTCGTCGGCTCCATCGGCGACGACCACCCCCTTACCGCCGTCATCCACACGGCCGGGGCGCTCAGCGACGCCACCCTCACCCAACTCACCGCGGAGACGCTGCACCCGGTCCTCGCCCCCAAGGTCGACGCCGCGTACCACCTCCACGAGGCGACCAAGGACCTGGACCTCGCCCACTTCGTCCTCTACTCCTCAGCGGCAGGCACCCTCGGCAACCCGGGACAAGCGAACTACGCCGCCGCCAACACCTACTTGGACGCCCTCGCCCACCACCGCAACCGGCTCGGCCTGCCCACCACCAGCCTCGCCTGGGGCTACTGGCAGCAGAGCACCGACCTCACCGGCCACCTCACCACCCACCAGCAGACCCGCACCGGCACACCCCTCACGACGGAGCACGGGCTGCGCCTCCTCGACGTCGCACTGACCACCTCCGCGTCCCACCACCTGTGCGTGCCGCTCAACCCGAGCACCCTGCGGACCGCACCCCACCTGCCCGCGCTCCTCCGCGACCTCGTACCGGCCCGCCGCCGCACCGCCGCGGCGCAGGCCGCCGGCGCGCCCGGCGGCACCGCGCTGGCCGAGCAGCTCGCGGCGCTGCCCGAGCAGGAGCAGCGGCACAAGGCGGTCCTCGATGTCGTACGGAGCAACATCGCCGCGGTCCTCGGCCACGGCACCGCCGAGACCATCGACCCCCACCGCCCCTTCAAGGAACTGGGCTTCGACTCCCTCACCGCCGTCCAACTCCGCAACCAGCTCACCACCACCACCGCACTCCGCCTCCCGGCGACCCTCATCTTCGACCACCCCACCCCCGACGCCCTGGCCGGCCGGATCCTGGCGGACCTGATGCCGGAGGCGGTCAGCGCGTCGCGCCGGGTGATCGCCGATCTGGACGCGCTGGAGCTGGAGCTGAAGCAGCTCGCGGCGGACGAGGCGGAACGCTCGCGGATCACGCTGCGGCTGCAGACGCTGCTGTCGAACTGGAACGACGCGCGCCCGGCCCCGGCCGAGGACGTGAGCAACAAGATCCAGGAGTCGTCCGCGGACGAGATCTTCGACTTCATCGACCGGCAGCTCGGCCGCACGGACGGCAGCGAGGCACCTTCGGCGCCCGGACAGTGAGCGGCCGGTGAAAGGAGAACCGCCCGCCGCGACCCGCGGCGGGCGGTTCTCTCACAACGGCTGAGACCGCGAAGTGAATTGGTCCTGGTAGGCCCCGCAGTCCTGGCTCGGACACATCATCGCAGGAAGTCGAGCAACAAGCGGGTCATCTCCTCCGGACGCTCCTCGAAGATCCAGTGGCCGCTGTCTGCGACCACCTCGTCCCTGACGTCGGTCGCGTACCGGCTCACCTGGTCGGATACGGCATGGCCGAGGCTGTTCTCGGCGCCGACGGCGAGCACCGGCACGGCCAGTGGCCGTTCGGCGAAGTCGCGGTTGTCGGCCACGTCCTGGTCCAGTGCCCTGAACCACTCGAAACTGGCCCGCAGATGGTCCGGGTCCGCGAGGTGCCGGGCATACTCGCGTACGGCGCCGGGGTCGACGGCCCGCTCACGGCGGACCGCCATCGCGCCGATGAACTTCTCCACCCACACCTGCTCCCGCCCCTGGATCATCGCTTCCGGCAGTCCGTTGGCCAGGCTGAAGAACCCGAAGTTCCACAGGCCAGGTCCGGCCGGGGTGAGCGAGGGGAACTGGTAGATGCCCGGGTCGGGGATCGGCGCCTCGCTCAACACCAGCGCGGCCACGCCGTCGCGGTACTGCGCCGCGTAGGCGTAGGCCACCATGCTGCCGATGTCATGACCGACCAGCCTGATTTCGTGCTGAAGGCCGAGGTCGGTGAGCAGGGCCCGCAGATCCTGAGCCATCGTCCTCTTGTCGTAGCCGCCCCCGGGTGCACTCGAACCTCCCGCGCCTCGCAACGACGGCACGATCACGGTGAAGTGTTCCGCGAGCCCGGGGATGACCTCCCGGTACTCGTACCAGGTCTGGGGGTAGCCGTGGAGCAGCACCAGCGTCGGTCCCTCGCCGGACCGCACGTACTCGACGACCTGTCCGTTCACATGCGCCTCGCGAGGCGAGAAGGGGGCCATAGGGCGAACGTACGCGGGCCCGCAGGCACCGCCGCGCCCGCCGGGCGCGTCGCTCGGCGGATTGGTCCGCTCGTGTGACCTGCGGATGTTCCGGCACCCGCCTTGCGGTTGCCGCCCGTCGGCAGGACCGCGAGCGTGGTGCCGTGCCCGTCGGTGATCAGGTGGTGCTTCGATGCTCTCGCCGCGGACCGCGGCTACTTCGCCGCCCGCAGCACCGCCGCCTCCGCGTCCTTCAGCGGCGCCGCCGTCAGCGGCGGCCGGCCCTGCTGCCGCATCGACGCCAGGAACTCGGGCGTCTCCAGGCTGCCGAGCGGTGCGGTGAGCGTGGTGACGGCCGTGAGGGCGTCGCAGACGCGCTCGTTGACCAGGGACGCGCTCGTGACCAGATCGGCGAACCCCTGCCGCTGCGCGGCCTGGGTGGTCAGACGGGGGTCGCTGACCGTGGCCTTGTTGTCGGGGTAGCACAGGTCCTGCGAGGCGGAGAGCAGCCACGGCGCGTCCGCGGCGGCGGCGATGGCCTGCTGCGCCGTACGGGCCAGGCCGGGCTTCAGCCCGCCGGCGCGGCTCAGGGAGGTCTCCAGGGCCCGGGCGGACTGGGCGGCGACGCTCATGCCGTGGCCGTGGATGGGGTTGACGGACACGACGCAGTCGCCGAGCGCGACGAGCCCTTCCGGGCGGTCGGCGAGGCGGTCGAGGTGCATGCGGCGGTTGAGGGTGCTGCGGGTCGTACGGACCGGCGTCAGCGGCTCCGCGGCGTCGATCAGGTCGGCGATGACCGGGTCGCGCAGACCGCGGGCGAACTCGGCGAAGCGGGCGTCGGCGGCGGTCGGTTCGCCGCCGCGGGTGCCGGAGAGGGTGATGATCCAGCGGCCGCCCTCGATGGGCAGGAGCAGGCCGTTGCGGCCGGGCTGCCCGGTGCGGTGGTCGGCGTAGACGCTGACGACGGGGAAGTCCGCGGGGGCGCCCGCGGGGGCGCGGAAGACGCGGGTGGCGTAGGTGAGTCCGGTGTCGACGCTCTCCTCGGCGGCGGGCGGCAGGCCGAGGTCGGTGAGCCAGTGCCGCAGCCGGGAGCCGCGGCCGGTGGCGTCGACGACGATGTCGGCGGGCAGTTCGCGGGTGCCGCCGTCCGAGGTGCGTACGCGGACGCCGGTGACGCGGGTGCGGTCGCCGAGCAGCCCGTGCGCCTCGGTCCTCGTCAGCACCTCGGTGTCCGGGTGGTCGAGGGCGGCCTCGCGGACGGTCTGGTCGAGGAGGGGGCGGCTGCAGGTGAGCGCGTAGTGGGAGCCGGGGAAGCGGTGCTGCCAGCCGTAGGCGCTGTAGAGGACCATGTCCTCCTTGACGCCGATGCGGTGGGCGCCGGCGGCGCGCAGCCGGTCCAGGGTGCCGGGGAGCAGCGCCTCGATCGCCTCGGCGCCCCCGGACCAGAGGATGTGCGCGTGGCGGCCCTGCGGGACGCCCTTGCGGGGCTCGGGCTCCTCCGGGTACGTGTCGCGTTCGATCACGGTGACGTGGTCGACGTGGTCCCGCAGTGCCCGGGCGGCCAGCACGCCGGCGAGACCGCCCCCGAGTACGACTCCGTGGACTCGGGTGTCCGGGCCCCCGGTTGCTTCCGCCATGTGCAGTTCCGCCCTTTCCGCATGGTCCGGTGCCGGGCGGTCGCCGTATGCCGCCCGGTTCACCATGCGGGCCGCGCCTTGGGGGTGACTTGCCGGTTTCTAAAGCCTTTTCCGGCTTCGAAGGCGGAGGTGAATGGCCGTACGCTACGGGCCGGTTCAAGGATCCGAGTTTCCGGAAGGATGCCCTCATGCGGGATTCCTCCATGCAGGTCGAGACCGAGGTCGAGCGGTGCGTCGCCTCCGGCATGTGCACGCTTCTGGCCCCGCGGGTCTTCGACCAGGATGAGGCGACAGGCGAGGTCGTGGTGCTGGAACAGCGCCCCGCCGAGGAGCAGTGGGAGGCGGTGGACGAAGCCGTGCGCTCCTGCCCGGGACAGGTCATCCGGTTCGAGGAGGCCGCCGAACCGGCCGAGCCTGCCGACGCGCCTTAAGCACGCCCAAGTCCGCCTTAAGGCCATAACCCGAGGCTGGGCGGAAAGGCGTGGACCGGCAGTGCCGGCCCCGCGGCTTCGCATGCGGAGGAAGGAAACGCGTCATGTCGGACACGCTGTCCACGCCGCCCCGGCGGTTGCCGACCGAGCGGCCGCGCCCGCTGGACCCGCCGGAAGAGCTGGGCCGGCTGCGTGCCGAGGAGCCGGTGAGCCCGCTGCTGTATCCGGACGGGCACGTGGGCTGGCTGGTGACGAGTCATACCGCGGCCCGCAAGGTCCTCAGCGACCAGCGGTTCAGCGCCCGGGGCGACATCAAGAAGGTGCCGTTCGAGCTGCCCTCCGGCGGCCGGCCCTGGGAGAAGGTGCCGCCCGGCTTCTTCATGCACATGGACCCGCCGGACCACACCCGCTACCGGCGGCTGCTCACCGGGCAGTTCACGGTGCGGCGGATGAAGGCGCTGGAGCCGCGGATCGAGCAGATCACCGAGGAGCACCTGGACGAGATGGAGCGGCAGGGGCCGCCCACGGACCTGGTGCCGTCGTTCGCGCTGCCGATTCCCTCGCTGGCGATCTGCGAGCTGCTGGGCGTTCCGTACGGCGAGCGCCAGCGCTTCCAGGATCACTCGACGACGGTGATGCGCATCGGCTCGTCCGGCGAGGAGGTGGCGGCGGCCTTCGCCGCGATCTACGGGCTGATCCACGAGCTGGTGCAGCTCAAGCACAAGGAGCCCGAGGACGACCTGCTGAGCGGGCTGATCGCGACCGGCGAGCTCGACGACGCGGAGCTGACCGGCATCGGGATGCTGCTGCTGATGGCGGGGCACGAGACGACCGCCAGCATGCTGTCGCTCGGCACGTACGCGCTGCTGCGCCACCCCGGCGAGATCAAGCGGCTGCGCGAGGACCCGAAGCTGTTCGGCAACGCCGTCGAGGAGCTGATGCGGTACCTGACGATCGCCCAGTTCGGCGTGCCGCGCACCGCGCTGGAGGACGTCGAGCTGGAGGGCAAGCTGATCAAGGCGGGCGACGGGGTCACCGTGTCCCTGTCGGCGGCCAACCGCGACCCCGGGCGCTTCGAGGACGCGGACGGCTTCGACGTCGGCCGCTCCACCTCCGGGCACATGGCGTTCAGCTACGGCATCCACCAGTGCCTGGGCCAGCAGTTGGCCCGGGTGGAGATGCGGATCGCGTACTCGGCGCTCTTCCGCCGGTTCCCCGACCTGCGTCTTGCGGTCGAGCCGGAAGAGGTGCCGCTGCGCGCGGAGGCGACGATGTACGCCGCGAGTTCGCTCCCGGTGGCCTGGTGATCACGTGCTCGTTCTGAACCGGGAGAACGACCTGCGGGTCGCCGGCCTCGGCACGGCGTCGCCGGGCCCGCCCATCGACAACGCGACCCTGGGCCGCCGCATGGGCCTCGGTCCGATGTGGGAGCAGTGGGCGGAGGCGTTCGTCGGCACCAAGTACCGCCATCTCGCGGTGGATCTGGAGACGGGCGAGCCGCGGTTCTCGCTCGCCGACCTCGGCGAGACGGCGGGCCGGCGGGCGCTGGCCGCGGCCGGTCTGGAGCCGTCGGACGTCGACGTGGTCGTGATGGGCACGGCGATGCCCGACATGCTGATGCCGACGACGGTGAACGTCGTCGCGGACCGGCTGGGCATCGACCAGGTGCCGACGTACCAACTCCAGTCCGGGTGCTCGGGCGCGGTGCAGGCGCTGTCGGTGGCGGCGGGGCTGCTGCTGTCCGGTGGCCACCGCACGGCGCTGGTGCTCGGCGGCGACGTCTCGGCGAAGCTCGTCGATCCGGACATGGACGCCGCGGCGCTGCCGCCCGCGCAGTTGGTGAACCTGATGCTGTTCGGGGACGGTGCCGGCGCGCTGGTGCTGACCGCGGAGCCGTCGCCGGGGCCCGCGCTGCGGGCGGTGTTCACCAAGCTGGTGGGGCTGGGCAAGCAGCCCGGGCAGACGCTCGACTGGTACGGCGCGAGCCGCCGGTTCGACGGCCCGCCGGTCAGCGAGGACTACAAGGCGATCGAGGCGGCGGTGCCGGAGATGGCCGCCGAGTCGGCAGAGGAACTGCTGGCCGGGCTGGACTGGAAGCCGGACGAGCTGGCCTACGTGCTGCCGCCCCAGCTCTCCGGGCGGATGACGGCCAAGATCCGGGAGCGGATGGGCGCGCCGGAGGCGCAGGAGGTCTCCTGCGTCGACGAGACCGGCAACAACGGCAACGCGCTGGTGTTCTTCCAGATGGAGCGGCTGCTGCCGAAGCTCGCCGCGGGCGACCGGGCCCTCGGCGTCGCCATCGAGTCGAGCAAGTGGATCAAGTCGGGCTTCGCGCTGGAGGCGACCGGCTGACGGAAGCGCCGAGGTACGCGACGGGCGCCGCGCGCCGCTGTGTTCACGCAGCGGGGCGCGGCGCCCGTGCCGTACCGGCTCCCGCTCCCGAGGGCGGGCAAGGGCGCCCGCGGAGTCCGGAGGCGCCCGCGGCGGCGGCCCGGCGCGCGCGCCGCCACCGCCGCCGCGTACGACCGCTTTAGACCCCTCCAAGGCCCCGTCAAGCCCCGCTGGCGAGCCTGGGGGCGGTCCGCCCGCGCCTCTCCCGTCGCGCCCGCCCGGCGGTCCGCCGCGCTGGTCCACCAGGAGGTGTGAGATCCGTGTCCGCTGCCCCCGCTCCCCCGCCATCCACTCCGGATCCCGTCGCGGAGCTGCACCGGTCCGGAAACCTGGTCGCGGAGTACCCGAGACTCCCCGCGCTGCTGCACGGCCTCGGCGAGGACGAACGGCAGCGCGCCGGCCGGCTGCTGTCCCGCCTGTCCCCCGACGAGGTGCGCGCCGTCCACCCCGGCATCCCCACGGTGTCCGTCGCGGTCACCGGGCACGGCACGGTCGCCGGCCTCGTGCCGCCGCTCACCATGGAGCTGGCCCGGCACGGCATGCTGCTGCGCTCCCACGTCGCGGACTACGACAGTTGGCTGTTCGACCTCGCCGACCCCGCGAGCGAGGTCTACGCCGCCGGCACCGACCTCGTCGTGTGTCTGCTGGCCGCCGGGATCGTCTTCGACGAGGTGCCGCGCCCGTGGCGGCCCGAGGACGTCGAGCGGGTGCTGACCGAGAAGGTGCACCTCCTCGGCAAGCTCGCCGCCACCCACGGCACCTCAGGCTCCGGCACCCTCGTCTACACCACGATGCCGCTCCCCCGGGAGTTCACCGCCCAGCTCGTGGACCACCGCTCCCGCGCCCGGCTCGGCGCCGTCTGGCGCGAGGGCAACGCCCGGCTGCTCGGGCTGATGGACGAGCACCCGGGCCTCGTCGTCCTCGACCTCGACCCGCTCCTCACCGGCCCCGCCGCCCTCGCCGAGGACCGGCTGGCGACCTACGTCGGCACGCCGTTCGCGGCGGAGCTGACCGCCGCCGCCGCGCGGGAGGTCGCGCACCTCGCCCGCGGCCGGTCCGGGCGGGCCAAGAAGGTGCTCGCGGTCGACCTGGACAACACGCTGTGGGGCGGCGTGCTCGGCGACGACGGCCCGGAGGGCATCGAGGTCGCCGACGGCCGCACGGGGCGCGCGTTCCAGCGCATGCAGCGGGTGGTCAAGCAACTCGCCTCGCGCGGGGTGCTGGTGGCCGCTGTCAGCAAGAACGACGTGGAGCCCGTACGCGGGGTGCTGCGCGACCACCCCGAGATGACCCTGCGCGAGGACGACTTCGTGCGGGTGGTCGCCAACTGGTCGCCCAAGCACGACAACCTGCGGGCGCTGGCCGAGGACCTCAACCTCGGCCTCGACTCGTTCGTCTTCGCCGACGACAGCCCCTACGAGTGCGGCCTGGTGGCCCGCGAGCTGCCCGAGGTCACCGTGCTCCACCTCGACGGCGACCCGGCGCTGCACGCCGGGCGGCTGCTCGCCGACGGCTGGTTCGACGTACGGGACCTCACCGACGACGACGTCCGCCGCCCCGAGCGCTACCGCGAGGAGCTGGTCCGCAAGGACTTCCTCGACTCCTTCTCCTCCCTGGACGACTACCTGCGCGAGCTGGACGTGCGGGTGGAGCTGACCGCCGCCGCCGAGGCCGACGTGCCGCGCGTCGCCCAGCTCACCCAGCGCACCAACCAGTTCAACCTGACCACCCGGCGGCTCCAGCAGGACGAGGTCGCCTCCCTCGCCGGCTCACCGGGGAACCTGGTCCTGGCCATCCGCTCCGGCGACCGCTTCGGCGACAACGGCCTGGTCGGTGCGGTGTTCGTACGGACCGACGGGCCCGTGTGGCACGTCGACAACTTCCTGCTGAGCTGCCGGGTGTTCGCACGCGGCATCGAGCAGGGCTGCCTCGCCGCACTGCTGGAGCACGCCAGGGCCGAGGGGGCCGAGGCGGTCGCGGCACGGTACGTGCCGTCGCCGAAGAACGGCAAGGTCAGGGACTTCTATTCACGGAACGGCTTCGACGCCCACGGGCACGCCGAGGACGGGACCGCCGACTTCCGGCACGAACTGCGGCAGATCGACGCGGTGCCGGGCCACCTCGCCCTGACCGTGCGCTGGGCGCGGGAGGGAACACGATGAACGACGTCACGGAGCTCAAGGAGTTCGCGCTCGTCCACGCCAAGGCGCTGCAACTGCCCCCCGGGCAGTACGAGAAGGTGCTCGACCGCATCACCAGTGACGAGGACGGCGCCCCCGGCTCGTGGACGGCGGAGTGGTCGGCGGCGGCCGCGGAACTCGACGACGCCGGACAGTTGCTGCCCGCGTTCCTCTGCTACACCATGGCCCGCTTCCCCGTCGTCGACGGCCCGGCGCGGCAGGAGGCGTACGAGAAGTGCCGGTCGGCGTTCGACCGCTGGCGCGCCGGCCAGCAGGGCATCGAGCGGGTCACCGCGCCGCTGGCCGACGGCGAGGTGGTGGCCTGGGCCGGCGGGCTCTCGGCGGCGGAGCCGAAGCCGGTGCTGCTGGTGACCGGCGGCATCGTCAGCCTCAAGGAGCAGTGGGCGCCGGTGACGCTCCAGGCGGCTGCGCTGGGCATGGCCATCGTCGTCACCGAACTGCCGGGCGTGGGCGAGAACACCCTCCCGTACGACCGGGAGAGCTGGCGGATGCTGCCCGCCCTGCTCGACGCGATCGCGGACCGGGCCGACGTGGCCGACACGTACGCCCTGGCGAACAGCTTCGGCGGGCACCTGGCGCTGCGCTGGGCCGGGCACGACGCCCGGCTGCGGGGCATCGTGACGTCGGGGGCGCCGGTGAGCGAGTTCTTCGGCGACGCCGACTGGCTGCGCGGCGTACCGGGCATCACCCGGCACACGCTGGCCCGGCTGACGGGCACCGCCGGGGGCGACGACGGCGCGCTGCACAAGACGCTCGCCGGCTGGGCGCTGACGCCCGGGGAACTGGCCGCGCTGGAGATCCCCGTCTGCTACTCCGCCAGCCTGCGCGACGAGATCATCCCGGCCGGTGACCCGGCGTTCGTGCGGCAGCACGTGAAGCAGGTCAGCATGAACGAGTTCGACGACGTGCACGGCGCGCCGGCGCACGTGCAGCAGACCGTGGACTGGACGTTCGGCTCGCTGCTGGCGATGCGCCAGGGCCACGCCCCGCGCTGACGCCGCTCAGCCAGCCCCTCCCGGCCCCCGGCCCCCCGCCGGAGTCCCGCGACGGCCGCATGGCCCCCTGGTGCGCCAGGGGGCCATGCGGCCGTTGCCGTACGGAACGGGGCACATTCCCGCGGCCGCGCACTCGGATATCGGGCAGCGGATACGCCGCGGTGAATACCGGGCATTTGCGAGAACGGCGGATGATCACGACGCATTGGCCGGGGGGCGTGAATGCGTCACACACGCCGCTGCGCGCCCTGCGCAATACCCCTGACAACACGTAGGGGGGACTTAGGGGTGGGTAGGGGTTTCGGCACCCCCTACCCCCTCCATAGCCTGCAAAGACCTGTACAGCATCGCCGCGTCACACACAAGCTCCCCTGCCTGTAGCGGCGAGAGAATTGAACAACAGTGCCATGGAAACTGAGCACTTCGGCCTAGAGAAATTCATCGGGGGTTGAAAAGTGCAGTACGAAATACTCGGACCCGTCCGGGTGGTGGACAGTCGCGGCAGCAGATTCGTGAGCGCCAAGAAGATGCAGGTGCTCCTCGTCCTGTTACTGATCCGTGCCCGGCAGGTGGTCTCGATCGACGAGGCCATCGCCGAGATCTGGGGGCAGAACCCGCCGCGCCGCGCGACCGCGGGCATCCACGTCTACATCTCGCAGCTCCGCAAGTTCCTCGGCGAGCCCGGCAGCCGGAACAACCCGATCCTCACCCGCCCGCCCGGCTACCTGCTCCACCTGGAGGACGACGAGTTCGACGTGGACCGCTTCCAGGAGCTGCTGCACCGGGGGCGTCTGCACCTCAAGGAGGGCCGGCCCGAGCAGGCCGTCACCGCCTTCGAGGACGGGCTCTCCCTGTGGCGCGGCCCGGTCCTCGGGGATCTGTGCGACGGGCCGATCATCGCGGGCTTCGCCACCTGGCTCGAGGAGACCCGCCTGGAGTACCTGGAGTGGCTGATCGAGGCGCAGTTGAGCCTCGGGCTGCACCGGGAGCTGATCGGCAGGCTGTCCGCGCTGACGGCGGAGTACCCGCTGCGGGAGACGTTCTACCGGCAGTTGATGCTCGCGCTGTGCCGCTCGGAGCGGCAGGCGGACGCGCTGCGTACCTACCAGCAGGCCAGGACCCGCCTCAACGAGGAACTCGGCCTGGAGCCCTGCCGGGCGCTGCGCAACCTGCAGCAGGCCATCCTCGTCGCCGACGAGCGGCTGGAGCTGCCCGCGGCGGTCTGACGAGGCCGCCCGGGCCGGTACGGCGAGGGGCGGGCGAAGCCACCGGCTTCGTCCGCCCCTTCGGCTTGCCCGTCCCGCGCGCGGGCCGTGGGTCGCCACGGGCCCGCGGCGGTGGCGTCAGGCCCGTACCGGCTGCCGCAGCCGCGCGGCCATCTCCGCCAGGACCCGCGCGCCGCTCTGGTCGCCGTGGACGAAGAAGTGGTCACCCGGTACGACGAGCAGCTCGTACCCGGCGTCCGTCAACGGCCGCCACCCGTCGGCGTCCTGCTCCGCGACCACCGGGTCGCCGGCGCCGTGGAACGCGGTCACCGGCACATGCAGCGGCGCCTCCGCCGGGTCGTGCCGGTAGCTCTGCACCACCCGCAGGTCCGAGTAGCCCGCGCCGTCCATGGCCACGTCCGCCTTGCCCGCCAGGTGCTCTCCCAGCTCCGCGCGCAGCGCCGTGTCGTAGAGCCGCGGCTGCGACCTCCGCACCCGTGCCAGTTCCTCGTGCTCCGGCATCTGCTCGTAGCCGAGCCGCTGGGTCACCGCGCGCAGCCGGGCGCCGAGCGGGTTCTCGCCGCCGGTCGGGGCGCTGAACGCGCCGACGAAGAGGTGCCGCAGCAGCTCCCCGTACTCCGCGCCCAGCCGGTGGGCCAGGCGGTACGCGAGGAGGGCGCCCATGCTGTGGCCGTAGAAGGCGAACGGCCGGTCCAGATAGGGCTTGAGCGCCTGCGCGACGGCGTCGACGGCCTCGTCGGCGTCGACCAGGCAGCGCTCGTCGGCGCGCTCCTCCCGGCCGGGCAACTGCACGGGCACCACCTCGACACCGCCGTCCGCGCCGCCCGGCCAGTCCCGGTAGAGGGACGCGCCGCGGCCGCCGTACGGGAGGCAGAACAGCCGCACGGCGGCGTCGTCCTGCGGCGTCACGGGCAGCCAGAGCCTGCCGTCCACGTCGTACGGGCGGGGCGCGGCCGGCTCGTCGCCCGCGACCGACCCGCAGAGCCGCTCCACCACCTCGTCCAGTGAAGGACCGGCGATGAGCAGGTCGACCGGGAGGTCGACGCCGGTCTCGGCCCGTACCCGCTGGCGCAGCTCCAGCGCGGCGAGGGAGTCCAGACCGGTCTCGGCGAGCGGCCGGCTGCCCGGGACCTCGGCGGGCGGCAGTTGCAGCAGTTCTGCGACCATGCCGGTGAGCAGGTCCCGCAGCGCGGCGGCGCCGTCCGGGCCGTGGAAGCGCTGCCGGGCCGCGTCGTCGCGTACGTCGTCGGCGGGCGGCTCGTACGCGCCGGTGCTCGGGCTGATGACGCTGATCTCGGTGCCGCGGCCCCAGCCGACCGCCGCGCCGTCCTCCGCGCACAGCAGGTGCTCGCCGACCAGCAGTTCGCCGACCGGCGCGGTCAGCCGGACGTGGCACC
The DNA here is from genome assembly GCF_042874195.1 of Streptomyces sp. NPDC004134. Classification (NCBI taxonomy): domain Bacteria; kingdom Bacillati; phylum Actinomycetota; class Actinomycetes; order Kitasatosporales; family Streptomycetaceae; genus Streptomyces; species Streptomyces sp. NPDC004134. Next base: position 26,737 of record NZ_JBIAMS010000024.1, read on the forward strand.
ACAGGGCGCCCTCGGCGGGCGCGCCGAAGCCGACCTCGCCGAGGCGGGCGGTCATGAACAGGTCCTGCTCGGCCAGTTGGGGGCCGGCGGCGAGCGCGTAGAGCTGCACGCAGGCGTCCAGCATCCCGGCGGGCACGGGAAGAGCGCGCTCCGGGCGGCCGGCGGCGCCGGTCTCGGCGGACGTCGGCAGGCGGAAGCGCGCCAGCACCTCGCCCTCGCCGAGCCACGCCTCGTCGACCCACTCGACGGACGGGCCGAGGGGGACGCCGCGTTCGGCCATCTGCCGGTAGAACTCGGCGCCTTCGAAGCGTACGGGGCAGCGCTCGCGGATCTCCGCCCGCGCCGCCTCCGGCAGCGGACCCGGCTCCGCTCCCCCGCCGCCGGGGCGCAGCCGGCCGGCGGCGTGCCGGTGCCAGCCCTCGTCGCCGGAGGTCTCCCGCGGGGTGTCGCCGGCCTCCCGGCTGTGGACGGAGAACTCCGCCCAGCCGTCGCCGTCCGCCGGGCCGACCGCCAGGTGCACGGTGCGCTCCTGGCCGCGGGCGAGCGTCAGGGCCCGCTCGAACCGCAGGTCGTCCAGGCGCAGCCCGGGTCCCGTACGGGCCGCGGCGGCGAGCAGTTCCTGGTAGTAGCCGACGTGCAGGACCCCGGCGGTGTCGGCGACTTCGGGCAGCGCGGCGCGGCTGACGGCGGTCGTGTACTGGCGCGGCGCGAGCGGCGAGGCGACCTGCCGCAGCCCGAGCGCCCCCATGGGCGCACCGGCCCCGGACGCCGCGGGAGCGGCATCGAATGCCGCGGCGTCCGGGCGGTGCGTACGGCGTCGGAACGTCTGTCCAGGCAGGTCCAGCCGGGTCCGCTCGTAGCCGTCGTCGCAGGCGGACCAGTCGACGTCCTGTCCTGCGACATGCCGGTCCGCCAGCCAGTCGAGGAGTTCGCGCCAGATGTCGTCACCCGGCAGCGCGCGGACCTCGCCGGGGGCGGGCCGCGCCGCGGGGCCGCCGAGGTGGACGAGGGTGTCGTAGCCGTGCGCGGCGAGCGCCGCGGCGGCAGCCTCGGGGCGGACTCCGGGCCCCGGGCGCAGCCAGAACCCGGGGTCGGCGGCCTGGTCCGCGCCCGCCTCGGCGGCGTCCGGCCCGTGCAGCAGCCGCAGCGCGCGCGGGCGTTGCGGCAGCGCGGCCGGCGGGGCGGCGGCGCCGTGCCGGGCGGCGAGCAGGGCGCCGGCGGCCGGGGCGTCGAGGGCGCCGCTGAGGACGGCGGCGGCGAGGTCACCGGGCGCGGCACCGCCGGCGACGGCGCCGGCGGCGATGCCCCAGTCGGCGAGCGTGCGCACCAGCGCGATCTGGCAGGCCACGGTCCGTACGTCGGCGGCGAGCGCGGCGGGCGCGCCGTCCGGCTCCGCCGCGGGAACGCGCAGTTCCGCGGTGCACCGGTCGACGTGCGCGCGGAAGCCCGGGTGGGTGGCATACAGCGTGTCGGTGATGCGCTCCGCGGCGGGTGCGGTGGCGTCCAGGAGGAAGGCGACCGGCGGGGCCGGGGCCCGGTCGCGGGCGCCGACCGCCTCGGCCGCCGCGGTCTGCCGCGGCACCGCGGCCGGTTCGGGGCCTTCGCCGGCGGCGAGCGCGGCGAGCCGGCGCGCGAGGTCGTCGCGCGAGCCGGTGACGAACGCGGCGCGGTGGGCGAAGTGGGCGCGGCGCGCGGTGGCGGTGTGGCAGAAGTCGGCGAGCGTCGCGTCGGGGTGCGTCGCGAGCCACTGGCCGTGCCGGGCGGCGGCCTCCCGCAGGCCCTCGGGGTCGCGGGCGGAGAGCGCGAAGACGTGCGCGGGGCGCTCGGGGCCCGCGGTGCGCGGCGGTTGGGCGTCCGGTTCCGTGAGCACGACGTGCACGTTGGTGCCGGAGAAGCCGAAGGAGCTGACGCCCGCGGTACGGGCCCGGCCGTCGCCGTGGCGCGGCCACGTCGCCGTACGGTCGCACAGCGCCACCGGCAGCCGTTCGACGCCGAGGCGGGGGTTGGGCTTGTTCAGGTGCAGCCCGCCGGGGAGTTCGCCGTGGCGCAGCGCGAGCACGGTCTTGATCAGGCCCGCCACCCCGGCGGCGGCCTCCAGGTGCCCGATGTTGGACTTGACCGCGCCGATGCGCAGCGGCGCCTCGGGGTCGCGGTCGGCGCAGAGCACGTCGGCGGCGGCGCGTACCTCGATGGGGTCGCCCAGCGCGGTGCCGGTGCCGTGCGCCTCCAGGTAGTCCACGGCCCGCGGCTCGACCCCGGCCGCGGCCACGGCGCCGGCGATCAGCTCGCGCTGCGCGCGGCCGTTGGGGACGGTCAGGCCGCTGGTGCGGCCGTCGTGGTTGACGGCGGAGCCGCGGATGAGGGCGAGGACGGGGGCGCGTACGGCCGCGGCGTCCGAGGCGCGCATGAGGGCGACCATGCCGCTGCCCTCGGAGCGTACGTAGCCGTCGGCGGCGGCGTCGAAGACCTTGCACTTGCCGTCCTCGGCCAGCGCCTCCATCCGGCACAGCGCGACCATCACGGCGGGCGACATCATGGCGCTGACCCCGCCGGCCAGGGCGGCGGTGCACTCGCCGCGGCGCAGGCTCTCGACCGCGAGGTGCACCGCGAGCAGCGACGACGAGCACGCCGTGTCCACGGCGAGGGCCGGGCCGCGCAGCCCGAAGGTATGCGCGATGCGGCCCGCGGCGACGCTGATCGCGGAGCCGGTCGCGGTGTACGGGCCCGCCGCCCGCGGCGACCGGGGCAGCAGGGTGTTCTCCGAGCCGGAGACGCCGACGAAGACGCCGACGCGCCGCTCGGCCGCGGTCCCCGACAGCAGCCCGGCGCTCTCCAGCGCCTGCCAGCTCGTCTCCAGCAGCAGCCGGTGCTGCGGGTCCATGTCGCGGGCCTCGGCGTCGGTGATGCCGAAGAACCCGGCGTCGAACGCGTGGGCGCCCTCGGCGAGGAAGCCGCCGCGCCGGGTGTACGAGGTCCCCGGCTCGCTCCGGTCGGAGGAGTACCAGCCCTCGACGGGCCACCGGTCGCCGGGCACGTCCACGACGCCGTCGCGGCCCTCGCGCAGCAGCTCCCAGAACCGCTCGGGGCCGTCCGCGCCGCCGGGGAAGCGGCAGCCGAGGCCGACGACGGCGATGGGCTCCTCGGCCCGTGCGCGCAACTCGTCGACCTGCTCGCGCAGGGTGCGCACGGCCTCCAGGGAACGCCTCAGCAGTGCCTTGTCCGTCATCGCCGTTTCCTCTCCCCCGCGGGCCGTGGGCTAGAGCCCCAGCTCGGTCAGGACGCCCTTCAGCTCTATCTCGACCGTCGAATCGCCCTTCGCGGCGGCCGGCTTGCCGCCGGCCTTGGTGGCTGCCGCGGGTTCAGGTGCCGCGGGCCCGGCGGCCGGCGGCTCGATGCGCAGCACGCGCTGCAGCTTGTCGCGTTCTGCGTGCACGACGCCGAACTCCGGCGCGGCGTGCCGCAGCGCCGCATCGAACGCCTCCACCCCGACCGCGTTCTCCAGCGGCGTCAGGCCCAGGCGGCGGCGTACGAAGCCCTCCGTCGACTCGTCGACGCGCATGCCGCCGTCGCGCCAGAACGGCCAGACGAGCGCGATGCTCGCGCCGGACCGCTCGCCGGCGGCGCGCAGCTCCTCGCGGCGGCGGCTGAAGGCGTTCAGGAAGCGGCTCGCGTAGGCGTAGTCGACCTGGCCGGGGTTGCCCGCGAGCGCGGCGAGGGACGAGAAGACCATGAAGAAGTCGAGGTCGTCCGCGGCCGTCTCGGCGTCGAAGTGGACGGCGCCGTCGACCTTGCCGGCGAGGACCAGGTCGATCTCGTCGGCGGTCTTGTTGGGCAGCAGCCCGTCGCGCAGCACGCCCGCGGAGTGGATGACGCCGTGCACGCTGCCCCAGCGGTTGCGGGCGGCGGCCAGGATCCACTCGACGTCGCCGCGGTCGGCGACGTCGGCGCGCTCGTAGCGGACGTCGGCGCCGAGGGCGCGGATGCGCTCCAGCGCCTCCTGGCGCTCTCCGGTGAGCGGCGAGCGGCCGACGAGCAGCAGGTTCACCCGGGCCTGGCGGGCGAGGTGTTCGGCGAAGAGCAGGCCGAGGCCGCCTCCGCCGCCGGTGATGACGTACGTGCCGCCCGGCCGGACCGCGACGCCTCCCTGCGCGTCGGGGCGCGCCGCGGGCAGCTCGCGGAGCCTGCGCACCCGGCGGCCGTCCGCGTCGTGGCGGACCTCGGCGTCGGCGCGGGCGTCCGCGGCGAGTTCGGCCTCGCAGGCGCGCAGCAGCGCGGCGGCCGGGTCCTCGCCCGCGGCGGTGCGTACGGCGACGGCCTGCTGGACGAGCCGCGGGTTCTCGTGGTCGACGCTGCGGGCGAAGCCGCCGAACGCCTCCGCGAGCGGGTCGGGCCCGCCGTCGGCGTGGGCGGCGACGCGCAGCAGCCGCACGGGGGCGCGCAGGCCCTGCCGCAGGAGGGCCTGGCTGAGGTGGAAGACGGAGGTGAGGCTGGTGCGCGGGTCGCTCCACGCGTGCAGCACGGTGACCGGCGGGGCGTCGAGCCCCGCAAGCAGCGCGGCGTGGTCCTGGGCGGATCCGGCTCGTACGGTACGGCCGTCGCCGGCCACCTCGTACGCCTCGCCGGGCCGGACGCCGACGACGGGCGCGGCGCCGGAGTGGCGCTCGCGTACCCGCTCGGTGAGGGCTCCGTCGTCGTCGAAGACGAGCACGGGTCCGGTGAGCCAGGAGGCGGGGCCCTCGGGGGCGGCGGCCGGCTCCCAGCCGGCGGTGTAGTGCACGACCTGAAGGGCGCCGTCGGGCGCCGACTCCGGTGCCTGCACGGCGGGTTCCGGTGCCGCCGGGGCGGGCGCGTCGTCGAGGCTCAGCTCGTCCAGCAGGTAGGTGGCCAGCTCGTCGATGGACGGGTAGTCGAAGACGACCCCGGCGTACAGGACCAGGCCCAGTGCCTCTTCGAGCACGTTGCCGAGGCGGACGGCCATCACCGAGTCCATGCCCAGCTCGAAGAAGCCGCGCTGCCGGTCCGGCGGGCTGCCGGGCGGGAACTCCAGCAGCTCGCCGAGCGTCTGCTGCATCCGCGTGGCCAGCGCGGTGTGGCGCTCGCTCGCGGGCGCGGCGGCCAGCGACGCGAGCAGGTCCGTCGCGTCGGCCGCCGCCCGCGCCGCGGGGGGCGCCGCGGCGGCCGTCGCCTCCGGGGCGGTCCGCGGCGCGGGGACGGGGATCGGCACGGCCGGTGCGGTCGGCCGTACCGAGTTCGTGGCGCTCGGCTCCAGCCAGTAGCGCTCCTGCGAGAAGGGGTACGTCGGCAGCGACACCCGGCGCCCGCCGGTGGGCCGGGCCGCCCAGTCCGCGTCGCCGCCCGCCGCCCACAGCGCGGCGGCCTGCTCCGGTGCGGCGTCGGCGGGGACCGCGGGCGCGGCGCCCGAACGGCCGGGGCGGCGGCCGGTGCTGACGCTCGCGTCACCGTCGTCGCCTGCGGCGACGCGCGCGAAGCCCTCGGCGGCCTCGGCGAGGGTGCGGGCCGCGAACGCGGCGCGGTACTCCATCGGCTCTCTGCCGTGCTGGAGCGTGTACGCGACGTCGGCGGCCCGCGGCGCCTCCGGGTCGCCGGCGCCGGGCTCCGCGGGCAGCGCTCGCAGGAACGCCGCCATGCGGGCCGCGTACGCGCGCAGGTTCTCCGGCGTACGGGCCGACAGCGGGAACACCAGCGGCCGGCCGGCGCCCGCGGCGGCCGGGGCGGGGCGGGCCGGGGCCTCCTCCAGGATCAGGTGGACGTTGACGCCGCCCGCGCCGAAGGAGCTGACGCCCGCGCGGCGCGGCCCGGCGGCCGACCCGCCGGGGCCGGGCAGCACCGGCGGCTCCCAGGGGGCGGTCTCGCGCTGCACGGCGAACGGCGTGCTGTCGAGGTCGAGGTTCGGGTTGAGCTCGGGGGTGTGCAGCAGGGAGGGCACGAGCGTGCCGTGCCGCAACTGCAGCACCACCTTGGTGACCTGGGCGATGCCGGCCGCCGCCTCGGCGTGGCCCATGGTGGCCTTAACCGAGCCGATGGCGCAGGCCGGGCGGCCGTCGCGGCGGTGCGGGGCGGCTGCGTCCGCGTACGCCTCGGTCAGGCCGCGGACCTCGATGGGGTCGCCGAGGCTGGTGCCGGTGCCGTGGGCCTCGACGTAGCCGATGGAGCCGGCGTCGACGCCGGCGTCGGCGAGCGCGGCGCGGACCAGCTCGGCCTGCGCGACGGGGTTGGGGACGCCGTAACCGTACGTGCGGCCGTCGCTGTTGACCGCGGAGCCCTTGATGACGGCGTGGATCCGGTCGCCGTCGGCCAGCGCCCGGTCCAGCGGCTTGAGGAGCACCGCGCCGACCGCCTCGGCCGGTACGTAGCCGGTGCCGCCCTCGGCGAAGGCGCGGCACCGGCCGTCTTCGGCGAGGAACCCGGCCTCGGCGAGCATCACGTACTTGCTCGGGTGCAGCGACAGGTTCACCCCGCCGGCCAGCGCCATGGCGCACTCGCCGCGGCGGATCGCGGCGACGGCCAGGTGGATGGCGTAGAGGGAGGAGGAGCAGGCGGTGTCCAGGGTCAGGCTGGGGCCGCCGAGGTTGAGCAGGTGGGAGATGCGGTTGGCGACGGAGAAGGTCTGCGAGCCGACGATCCGCCAGACGCCCTCGTCCAGGTCGCCGCCCGCGAACATCTGGTAGTTGTTGTACGTCACCCCGGCGAAGACGCCCACCGAGCCGCGCTCGTCGCCGAGTTCGGGGTCGGCCAGCGAGGCGGGGGTGTAGCCGGCGTCCTCCAGCGTCTCCCACGCGGTGGTGAGGAAGAGCCGCTCCTGCGGGTCGAGCAGCCGGGCGTCGCGCGGCGAGATGTGGAAGAACTGCGGGTCGAAGGCGTCGACGTCGTCCAGGAAGCCACCCCAGCGCGGCCACTGGTCGCCGAACTTCTCGCGCGCCAGCTCCGCGTAGCGGCGGTAGCCGGGGCGGTCGAGGGGGATCTCGTCCACGCAGTCGTCGCCGGCCAGCAGCCGGTCCCAGAAGTCGGCCAGGGTGGGGGCCTTGGGGTAGCGGCCGCTGATGCCGACGATGGCGATGTCCGCGGTGCCGGCGTCCGCGGCCGCGGGCTGCACGGCGGCGGGCCGGACGGCGGCGGGCTGCACGGCAGCCGGTGCGGGCGCCGCGGCGGGCAGGGTGCGTACGCGCCCCGCCATGTGGCGCGCGAGCGCGTCGAGGTTCTTGTACGTGAAGAGCGTGGCGCTGTCGACCGGCCCGTAGTGCTCCTCGAGCCGCCTGCGCAGCTTCTCCACCAGCAGGGAGCTGAGGCCCAGGTCGTCGAAGCCGGCCCGCGGGTCGATCTCCTCCGGCCGCCACTTCAGCTCCTCGGCGAAGAGCCCCACGAGATGGCCCAGCACGGCCTCCTGCGCGGCGCCCGCGCCGCTCGGCAGCGCGGCGGGCGCGGGGGCGGCGGCAAGGGCCGGGGGCGCGGGCGCGGCGGCAAGGGCAGGCTGCGCCCGGCCGGGAGTCAGCAGGACGTGCGGCACGAGGTCCTGCGGGCGGATCGGGCGGCGCTCGAAGGGGTAGGTCGGCAGCGGCGTGCGGCGTACGGTCCTGCCGCCGCGCAGCAGTGCCCAGTCGAAGTCCGCACCGGCCGCCCAGAGCCGGGCGAGGGCCGCGGTCTTGCCCGCGGTGGCGAGCGCGTCGAGGTACGTGTTGCCCTCGGGCCCGGCGAGCAGCGCGCGCGAGAGGTCCGCGGCGCCGGTGGCCTGCCCGCTCCACCAGGTGTCGCCCTGGTCCTCGCCGCGCAGGAAGTGCACCAGCGCGTCGTACAGTTCGTCGGCGTCCTCCGCGACCACCGCGAGGCGGGCCGCCATCGGCTCCCGGCCGAGCTGCAGGGTGTCGGCGAGCGCGGTGAGGGCGAAGTCGGCGGTGCCCTCGGCGGGCGCGTGCAGGTCGAGGTGGCGGACCAGCTCGCGGGCGTAGTCGCGCAGCGCGTCGGGCGTACGGGCCGACAGCGGGATCAGCAGCGGGGCGCTCGGCGCCTCCTCGGCGGCGGGCTCGCGCTCGTACTCCTCCAGCACGACGTGCGCGTTGCTGCCGCCGAAGCCGAAGGAGCTGACGCCGCAGCGGCGCGGGGTGGCGGGCCTTTCGGGAGCGGCGTGCCGCGGCCAGTCGCCGGCGCGGTCGCCGATGCAGAAGGGGCTGCCGTCCAGGCGGATGTACGGGTTCAGCTTCTCGAAGTGGCGCAGGGCGGGCAGCTTCCCGTACCGCAGCGCCTGCACCATCGTGACCAGGCCGGCCAGACCGGCCGCCGCCTCCAGGTGGCCGATGGCGGTCTTGACCGAGCCGAGGGTGATGTGCGGCCCGGCGGGGGCGTCGTGGCCCCAGGCGGCGTAGAGGCGGGCGAACGCCTGCTTCAGGCCCTCGATCTCGATGGGGTCGCCGAGGCTGGTGCCGGTGCCGTGGGTCTCCACGTGGGTGGCGGTCGCCGGGTCGAGGCCCGCGGCGCGCCAGGCGTCGACGATGACGTCGGCCTGCGCCTCGGGGCTGGGCGCGGTGAGCGAGGCGGCGCGGCCGGAGTGGCCGACGGCGCTGCCGCGGATCACGGCGTGGATGTGGTCGCCGTCGGCCTCGGCGGCGGCCAGCGGCTTGAGCACGACGGCGACGACGCCCTCGCCGCGTACGTACCCGTCGGCGGACTGGTCGAAGGTCTTGCAGCGGCCGTCCGGGGCGAGCATCCCCGCCAGCTCGAAGCACTCGAACGGGGTGGGGCTGAGCATGAGGTTCACGCCGCCGGCGATGGCGAGCCCGCACTCGCCGGTACGCAGGCTGCGGACCGCGCGGTGGACCGCGACGAGCGACGACGAGCAGGCGGTGTCGATCGCCTCGCTGGGGCCGCGCAGATCGAGCTGGTACGACACCCGGTTGGGCAGCACGGCGTGGGAGAGCCCGGTGGCGGTGTGCGCCTGGGGCCCGGCGGCGCTGTGGCCCAGCACCTCCGCGTAGTCCATGGAGCTGAGCCCGACGAACAGGCCGGTGCGGCTGCCCGCGAGGGCGTCGGGGCGGCGGCCGGAGTCCTCGACGGCCTTCCACACGGTCTGCAGGAAGAGCCGCTGGTGCGGGTCCATCAGCTCGGCCTCGTGCGGCGAGATGCCGAAGAACGAGCAGTCGAAGGAGTCGACTTCGTCGAGGAACGCGCCGTGCGCGCGGGCCGCGCGCTCCGCGCCCGCCCAGTCGCGCCAGCGGCCCTCGGGGACCGGGGTGACGAGTTCGTCGCCGGCCAGCAGGCGCTGCCAGAAGCCCTCCAGGTCCGCCGCGCCGGGCAGTACGGCGCTGAGGCCGACGACGGCGACGGGGTACGGGTCCGGTAGCGGGCCGTCGTCCTGGGCGCGTCCCGCGCCGCGGGGGCCGGTGCGGGGGGTGTCGTCGCCGGCGTCGGGGTAGCGGGCGGAGACGAGGTCGTGGTGCTCGGTGAGCAGGTGGCGCGCGAACGCCTCCAGGGTGAAGTGCTCGAAGAACACCGAGGGCGTGAGGTCGACGCCGAGGTCGCGGCGGAGCAGGTCGGCGAACTCGATCAGCCGGATCGAGTCGAAGCCCAGCTCGCTCAGCTCCGTCTCGCTGCGCACGACGGCGGGTTCGACCTTCAGCACCTGTGCGACGGTGGTGCGCAGGTCCTTCAGGAGCGCCTGGTGCAGTTGGACGGCGGGGGTGCCCTCGGGGCTCGTACGGTCGCGCTCGGGGCGGCGCAGGCGCAGTTCGCCGCCGGAGGCGGGCGCCGTGGCGGTCTGTGCGGCTTCCTCCGCCGCTTCCCGCGCTTCCCGCTCCTCCTGGGCGCGGCGCTCCTCGTCGCGCCGCGTGGCCTTGATCAGCCCGCGCATGGCGCGGCCGGGGCCCACGGGCTTGATGTCGGACACGCCCTGCGCGATGAGGTAGCGGACGGTGTCGGTCCACCGCACCGGGTGGTCGAGTTGCCGTACCAGCGCGGCGGCGACGTCGTCCTCGTACGGCAGGGCGGTCACGTTCGAGATGACGGGCACGGCGGGCGGCGCGAGCGTGAATCCGTTCAGGAACTCGGCGAACTCGCCCTGGATCGCCGACATGTACGGGGAATGGAATGCGCCGCTGACGCGCAGCACGGTGAACAGGCCGGCGCCGGCCTCCTCGAAGACGGCGCGGGCGCCCGCCACGTCCTCGCGCGGTCCCGCGACGACGATCTGCGTCGGGTTGTTGTAGTTGGCGATCGACAGGTTCTCCAGGCCCGGCCGGCCCAGGAGTTCCGCGACCTGTTCCGCGCTCAGCCCGACGACGGCGGCCATGCCGCCGTCCGCGACCCGCGACATCAGTTCGCCGCGCTTGGCGACCAGCCGCAGCCCGGTGGCGAAATCGAACGCGCCCGCGGCGTGCAGGGCGTTGTACTCGCCGAGGCTGTGCCCCGCGAAATAGGCGGGCTCGGCGCCGCCTTCGGCGCGGTGGGCCAGGTGGCTCAGCGCGTTGACGACGAAGAGCGCGGGCTGCGTGTACTCGGTGTTCTGCAGCCGGCCTTCGACGTCGTCGCGGCACAGCTCCTCGATGGAATAGCCGAGTATCTCGTCCGCGCGGGCGACTTCCTCCGGGAACCTGCCGAAGAGCTGCGCACCCATCCCTTTGTGCTGCGAACCCTGGCCTGGGAATGCGAGCGCAAACATGTCCAGTCGTTCCTTCAGTATGCGTCTGTGAAATCCCGGTACGGGACCGCGGGGACTTTACGGCTACGCGTCCTGGCCGCGCAGCACTATTCTGGCGAGTCCATCGTGGCCTTGCCGACTAAGGACCGCCTAGCGGCCCGCTAAAGCCGCGACCTGGAATTACCCGACTTGACGCCGCCGTTGCCCGCCGCCCATCATGACCTTACCTCAGCCAACCCATTTCATGCCGCGACCGCGGCAGTCAATTCGGGGGTATGGAATGACAATTGCCGTTTCGACCGAGGAAATCCACGCCGACCGCGCGGGATTTCAGCCGGAGACGGATCCGGGTCCGGTCGCGATGACGACGGCCGCCACGATAGGCGCGGCGCTGCTCGACCTCGCGGACAGCGACCCCGACCGTCCGCTGGCGTACGTCGAGGGCTCCGGCGATCCCGTACGGCTGACCGCGGCGGAGCTGGCCGAGCGCGCGGGTGCCGCCGCGACGACCCTCGCGGAGCACGGCGTACGGCGCGGTGACCGCGTCGGCGTCTGCATGGACACCAGCGCCGACGCGTACGCCACGCTGCACGGCTGCTTCCTGCTGGGCGCCATCCCGTTCGTCAGCGAGCCGCCGCTGGCGACGATGCGCCGGCAGCGCTGGGCCGACCGGCTGCGGCTGCTGATCAGCCGCGCCGAGCCGCGCGCCGTGGTCGTCGCGCCGGAGTTCCTGGACGCGGTGACGGAGCCGTGCAAGGAGGCCGGCGTCGCGATCGTCGAGCCGCCGTTCGAAGGCGGCCTCGACCTGGCCGCCGCCCAGGCCAAGCCCGACGACATCGCGCTGCTGCAGTTCACCTCCGGCACCACCGGCGACAGCCGGGGCGTGACCCTGACCCACGAGTCGATCTTCGCGAACGCCGCGGCCATCGGCGAGCACGCCTACCGCGCCGGCGACCTGATCGTGAGCTGGCTGCCCATGCACCACGACATGGGCCTGATCGGGCTGAACCTCGCGCCGCTGCTGCACGGACTGCCGGTGGCGAGCATGCCGCCGCTGTCGTTCGCGGTGCGGCCCGAGCGGTGGCTGTGGGCCATGCACCGCTACCGGGGCACGTTCACCTCGGCGCCCAACTTCGCGTACCGCATGTGCGCCTCGAACATCCCGGACGCCAAGCTGGCGGGCCTCGACCTGAGCGCCTGGCGGGTCGCGGGCAACGGCGCGGAGGTCGTCCAGGCGAACACGCTGCGGCTGTTCGCCGAGCGCATGGCCCCGTACGGCTATGGCGAGCGTTCGATGATGCCCTGCTACGGCATGGCGGAGATCACCCTCGCCGCGACCATGTGCGTGCCCGGCGAGCCGCTGACCACCCTCACCGTCAGCCGGGACCGGCTGGCCGCCGACGGCGAGGTCGTGGAGGCCGAGCCGGGCGCCGCCGACGCGCAGGAGCTGGTCTCCTCCGGCACCCCGCTGACGGGCATGGAGCTGCGCGTCGTGGACGACGCGGGCGCCGACCTGCCGGACCGCAAGCAGGGCACCATCCTGCTGCGTACCGCCTCGATGATGTCCGGCTACTACCGCCAGCCCGAGGAGACCGCGAAGGTCCTGGGCGAGGACGGCTGGCTGAACACCGGCGACCAGGGCTTCACCGACGCCGGGCAGACCTACGTCACCGGCCGCATCAAGGACGTCGTCATCATCGCCGGCTCCAACTACCACCCGTACGCCTTCGAGTCGGCCGCCGCCGCGGTGGAGGGGCTGCGGGCGAACTCCATCGCCGCCGTGGGCTGCCCCGACGAGGAGCGCAGCACGGAGGCGCTGGTGCTGGTGGTGGAGTCGAAGAGCCACGCGGACGCCGAGGCCGTCGCCCAGATCCGCGAGGGCGTCATCCAGGCGGTCTCCGCCGAGACGGGGCTGCGCCCCGACCGGGTGGAGGTGGTGCCGCGGGGCACGCTGCCGAAGACCCCGAGCGGCAAGCTCCAGCGGCGTCACGTGGTGGACGCGCTCGTCAGCGGCACGCTGCCGACGAGCCACTGACGAGACGCCGCCCCGGCCGGACCACCCCCTCAACGACGCGCCTGACCCCGCGGAGCCTCCGACGTGCTCCGCGGGGTCAGGCGTCGGGCCGGCCGGGCGGCGGGGAGCCGCCGAGCCGGCCGAGCAGCATGTCGTCGGCGTACGGGCCGTAGAGCCCGACGACGGTGTCCAGCTCCATCCCGGCCAGCGGTTCGATCGGCACCACGTAGCGCCCGGTGACCAGCCCGACGAGCAGCGAGGCGACCAGCGCCGCGCGCAGTTCGGGGTCGGGCGCGGGGATGCGGCGGGCGATGGGCAGCAGCAGTTCGCCGCCGGCGACCTCGCGGAAGAGCTGCGACGCCTCGGGGTGCTCCATCGCGGAGCGGAAGACCACGAGGAGCGAGGGGCGGGTGGCGGCGTCCTCCCAGCGGGTGAGGAAGCCGCGCAGCAGCCGGCTGCCCGGCCCGCCGGGGCACTTGCCGTCCACGGCGGGGTCGTCGGTGCTGTCGGTGTCGGCGACCTCGTCGAGCAGCCGGGGCAGTTCCGGCAGCAGTTCCCCGGCCCGCATCGTCTCCCGGATCACCGTGGAGAAGACGTTCTCCTTGCTGCCGAAGTGGTACATCACCAGCGCCGGGTCGACCCCGGCGCGTTCGGCGATGGCGCGCACTGTGGTGCCGCGGTAGCCGTGCCGCGCGAACAGCTCGACCGCCGCGAGCCGGATCAGCTCGCGGCGGTCCTGCCCGGCTTCCGGCGGCTCGTCCGCCGGCCGGCCGCCGGGCTCGTGGGGCCGCGCCATCAGGCCGTCCGCGCCGCGGCGGTACGGGCCGGGCCCGCGGCGGCGGCGGGCACGATGACCATCAGCGGGCGGAAGGGACGGATCCGCTCCATCGCCACCGTGACGAGCCAGGCGCCGGCCGCCCACAGCGCCAGCGTGAGCAGCGGTCCTGCGGCCGCGTTGCCGTCGAAGTACAGCACGCGGCGCAGCAGCGAGACGGTGCTGCCCATGGGCAGGTACTCCGAGACGGCACCGTAGAAGGCGGGCTGGAAGTGCGGGTCGACGACGCCGCCGGAGGAGGCGAGGCCGAGGGGGAGGACGAGCAGCGCGCCGACGGCGATGCCCAGCGCGCCCAGCAGCGCCTGGCACGCGGCGACGACGCCGACGACGGTCAGCGACAGCAGCGTGGCGACGCCCAGCAGTTCGAGGAAGTGGCCGTCCAGGGTGCCGGTGACGGGCCCGGCGAAGAGCGCCCCGGCCGCGCCGGCGACGACCGCGTAGCAGAGGCAGGACAGCCAGCGCCTGGGTGCCCCGACGTGGGCGGCGGCCAGGCTCAGCACGAGCTGGAAGATCAGCGCGCCGATGGTGAGGGCGACGCACAGCAGCACGGCGCTGACGCCGCGGGAGTCCTTCTCCGGCAGCGGGGCGACGTCGTCGACCTTCTGCGGGGTGCCGAGCTGCGCGGTCAGTTGCTCGTACGCGGTGGTGGCGGCGGTCGTCGGGGCGTCGCCCGCGGCACTGGCGACGAGCAGGCCGGGCGGCTGCTTCGGCGACGGGCCGACGACGATGGCGCCGAGCACGTCCTGATCGCGCAGGGCGGTGCGGGCCTCGGCCTCGTCCGCGTACCGCTTGACCTCGAACGCGCCGGGGGCGGCCGCATCGAGCTGTGCCTCGACCTGCGCGACGGCGGGTCCCGGGCCCGCCAGGCCGAGCGGCATGTCGCTGGGGGCGGGGTTGCGCAGCCCGGGGATCATCAGCCCGGCGAAGGCGAGGACGAGGAAGACCCCGACGACGACGGGGCCGAACAGCACGCCGTAGTTGCCGCCGGAGCCGCCGGCGTCCGGCGCTTCCGGGGACGCTTGCGTCGGCACCTGGGCCGGCGCCGCGCCGTGGGGGGACCCTGCGGCCGGTGTGGTCACGATCTGCTCCCTGTCATTCGCAAACAGAACACTTCTGTTCAACGGACGTTGAGGATCCAGTCTGGCGCGGCGCCCGCCGCGCCCGCAACTCCCCCGCCGCGGCGCGCCTTTGCCGCTGCGAAAGCGCCGGTCAGCCGCCTTTTGGCGGGAATTTAGGTACGGGCACCAACCTGTCGGCACGCGCCCGGCGTGCGGCTGCCGTACGGAAGCCGCCGTCGCGCCCTTGACACCACCCGATCCGCCGCCGCCGAATGATCGAATGGCCCTGATGCACGGAAGACTGCTGGCCGTCAGCGACCTGCACGTCGCCTACCAAGAGAACCGCGACATCACCGCCGGGCTGCGCCCCACCGCGCCCGGCGACTGGCTGATCGTCGCCGGCGACGTCGGCGAGCGCGTGTCGGACATCGAATGGACCCTCGGGCTGCTCGCCGAGCGGTTCGCCAAGGTCGTCTGGGTGCCGGGCAACCACGAGCTGTGGACCCACCCCGACGACCCGGTCACCCTGCGCGGCGAGGAGCGCTACCGGCACCTGGTCGAGCTGTGCCGCGGCCTCGGCGTCGTGACGCCCGAGGACCCGTACCCCGTGTGGCACGGCGAGGGCGGCCCGGTGACGATCGCGCCGCTGTTCGTGCTCTACGACTACTCCTTCCGCGTCCCCGGCGCGGCGACCAAGGAGGAGTCGCTGCGCCTGGCCCACGAGGCCGGCGTGGTCTGCACCGACGAGTACTTCCTGCACCCCGACCCGCACGCCTCCCGGGACGCCTGGTGCCGGGAGCGGGTGGCCCTGACCGAGCGGCGGCTCGCGGCCGCCGACCCGGCGCACCGCACGGTGCTGGTCAACCACTGGCCGCTGGTGCGCCAGCCGACCGACATCCTGCGCTACCCGGAGTTCGCGCAGTGGTGCGGCACGACGCTCACCGCCGACTGGCACCGCCGCTTCCGCGCCGCCGCCGTCGTCTACGGCCACCTCCACATCCCCCGCGTCACCTGGTACGACGGGGTCAAGTTCACCGAGGTCTCGCTCGGCTACCCGCGGGAGTGGAAGCGCCGGCCGCCGCGCGAACTGCTGCGCACGGTCCTGCCGCCGTCGTCGGCGGCTCCCGCTCCGGCGGGGCGGCGGCCCAAGGAGCTCGCGACGGCCCCCGAACGGGCCCGGCTGCTCCAGGAGTTACTGCCCGGCGAGGTGACCGCGGCCGAGGCGTTCACCGACCCGCCCGAGCCGCCCGCGGAGCGGCTGTACCCCGAGGAGGCGCAGGCAGTCGCCCGGGCCGTACCGCACCGGCAGGCGGAGTTCGCCACCGTACGGCAGTGCGCGCGCCGCGCCCTGGGCACGCTCGGCGTCGAGCCCGCCCCCCTGCTCCCGGGCCGCCGCGGCGCGCCGCAGTGGCCCGCCGGGATCGTCGGCTCCATGACGCACTGCGCCGGGTACCGAGCCGCCGCCGTCGCCCGCCGCGGCGACGTACTCGGCATCGGCATCGACGCCGAGCCCAACGAGCCGCTGAAAGACGGCCTCCTGGAGGCCATCGGGCTGCCGGAGGAGCAGGAGCAGGTACGCGCCCGGATGCGCGGCACGTCCGGGATCTGCTGGGACCGGCTGCTGTTCAGCGCCAAGGAGTCGGTCTTCAAGGTCTGGTACCCGCTGACCGCGAGGGAGCTGGACTTCGACGAGGCCCGTATCGACGTCGACCCCGCGAAGGGGACCTTCACCGCCCGGATCCTGGTCCCCGCACCCACCGTCGACGGCATCTCGCTGGCGCACATGAACGGGCGCTGGCTGTGCCGCAGCGGCCTGCTCGTCACCGCCGTCGCGCCGGCCGCGAGGGCCGGCGGGCGCGCCGGGGACGGCGGGTAGGTGCGGGTGGCGCGGGGCGGGACGGGCCCGGTGCCCCAGTCCGTCCCGTATCCGCCAGGAGACGGCGTGGGCACGGTGGGCGGGGAGCGGACGGTGGGCGTCCTGTACGACGCGGGCTCGGCCGGTGCCGCGGAGGTCGCGGCCGCCGCCCGCTTCTGCGGGGCGGAGCTGTTCCTCGTCGTGGACCGGGCCTCCGAGCACGTACGGGAGCTGCTGCCGGTGCTGACGCGGCGGTTCGCGCTGTGCGACATCACCGGGCTCGACGCGCAGGACGCGGCGCGGGCGGTCGCCGTGTTCGTACCCGACGGGCTGCTGACGTTCAGCGAGCACCGGATGGAGCTCACCTCCGCGATCGCGGCGGCGCTCGGCATCCCGTACTGGCACACCCCGGCGGTCACCGGCCGGCTCGTGGACAAGCTCCAGCAGCGCCGCACGTTCGCCGAAGCGGGCCTGGACGACCTGCCGTTCGCGCCGGTGGCCGACGCCGCCGACCTCGACGCCGCGCTGGACACGGTGGGGCTGCCCGCGGTGCTGAAGCCGCGGCGCGGCGCGGGCGGCCGGCTCGTCCACCGGCTCGACAGCGTCTCCGGCGCCCGCGCCGCCGTCGCGGCCTGCGCGGACGCGGCACCCGGCGCGGACCTGCTGGTCGAGGCGCTGCTCCCGGGCGACCCCGGGGTGGCCGGGGCGCAGTGGGGCGACTACGTCTCCGTGGAGACGGCCGTGCACCGCAAGGAGTGCCAACCGCTCTGTGTGACGGGGAAGTTCCCCCTGGTGGAGCCGTTCCGGGAGCGCGGCTCCTTCGTCCCGCACACCCTGGACGCACCGCTGGCGGAGTGCGCGGAGGACCTGGCCGAGGCGGCGATCGGCGCGCTGGACATCAGCGACGGGATCGTGCACACGGAGCTGAAGCTCACCGCGGACGGGCCCCGGCTGATCGAGGTCAACGGCCGCCTCGGCGGCCTCGTCGGCGACGTCGTACGGCGCGGCTCCGGCTTCGACCTGGTGGCGGCGGCGATGCGGCTCGCGCTGGGGCTGCCGGTGCCGGATGCGCCGCGGTTCGAGGGGGTCACGTACCAGTACACGCTGCTGCCCCCCGCCCGCGGGACCGGGCAGAGACCCGCGGCCGGCCCGGAGGACCTGTCCGCGCGGCTGGACGGCCTGCGCCACCTGCCGGGCGTCGACCTCGCCGACCTGACCACCGCCGCCGCGCCCCCGCCCGACCCCCGGGACGGTGCGGGCGCACGCCTCGGGCACCTGCACGGCCGTACGGCCGACCACGCCGAACTCGCCCGGCTGGCAACGGCGATCGCCGAGCTGTGCCGCCCGGTCCCCGGCACGGTGTGAGGCGGCGGCGCGAGCCGGAAGCCGGCGGGGCGCGGATCGCTCCGTGACTCGTCCGGGGGTCGTTCGTTTGGCGGTACGAGCCCCGCCCGCACGAACCCCCGTGGATGGTCCCCATGCCGACGAGCAGCCGCCCGCACCTCCGCGACGGTGACCGCCCCAGCGACCGGGCAGCCGACGCCGCCCCGGGGGCACCGCCGCTGGCGTACTACGCGCCGCTCGCCCGGCTCGCCTACCTCACGCTCCCGCCGGCCCTCGGCAGGCACCGGCGGGTCCTCACCGCCCACGCCGCCGTGCAACGCGCCCTCGCGGCCGGGCGGTCGCGGCGCCTGGCGCGCGTCCCGGCGCAGCGCGCACCCGCGCCGCGCGAGCCGGAGACCGACGCCCGCCTCGACGAACTGCGGGTGCGGGTGCTGCGGTACGCGCTGCGCCGGGACGCCGCGGTACGCCGCCGGCCGGGGTGGCCGCGGGCGGGACATGGGCTGCCCCTGGTGCTGGGGCTGCGGCTGGCCACGGCGGCCGGGGGCGCGGACGAACTGGGGCTCGAACGGTCGCTGGCGCGGCTGGCGGCGCCCGAGCGCGCCGCCTTCGCGCTGCTGACGGAGGCCGGTCTGGGCACCGCCCGCGCACGGGACCTGCTGCGCCGGGCGGGCGTACGGGATCCGGGGGCCGCGCTGCGTACGGCGGAGAGCGTCGCCACCGCCGTACCGGAGTCGGAAGCGCTGCTGCGCTCCGGCGAGTTCGACCCCACGGCGGTGCAGTTGCGGCCGACGGACCTGGTACGCCGACGCCGCCGGCGGCGCTTCGCGGCGGCGCTGGTGGCCGCGGTCGCCGTCGGCGCGGTCGGGGCGGGGCTCGCGGTGCTGCCCGGCGACGACGGCGGCGAGCGTACCGCCGGCAGCGCCCGGGAGGCCGCCGCCGTACCGGCCGCGCTGCTCGACCCCGGCCGGCTGGCGCAGGCACCGCCGGAGGCGTGGGCGGACACCGCACGCGTGGACTTCACCGCCTGGCCCGCCCGCGGCCCGCTGACCGGCGACGACGAACTGCTGGCCCGGGCGCTGTCCGCCTGGGCCGCGCCGCCGCCGGACACCCGGGTGACCGCGACCCCGGGCACGTCCGCCGCACCCCCCGCCACGCCGCCCCGGCTGCTGTACGCGGGCGAGGTCTCCGGCGCCGGGGTCGTCATGCTCTACGAGGGGCAACGCGTCGTGCGCTACGCCGAGTCCGCGGACGGCGCCGACGCGCCTCCCGCCCTCGACGTCGCCCGGGTCGACGACGCCGACGTGACGACCGCCGCGGCGGTGGCCGTCAGCCGCGGCGGCGACGGCGTCCGCTACCTCCTCGCCCCCTGGGTCGCGGAGACCGCCACCCGCGACCTGCTCCGCCCCGACGACCCCGCCCGCGACCTGGCCGTCACGGACGACGGGGTCACGGACCCGGTGCCGTCGAGCCCCGTCGAGGGCTGCGACACCTGGCCGGCGCTCCAGCTCCGGTCCTCGGCGCGGATCGTGGAGGACCACTCGTTCCTCGTCACCGATCTCGGCGACCTCACCCCCGTCCATCTGACGTACACCCCGCCGCCCGGCGGCGACGCCCCGGCCCGGAAGCCGCGCGAGGCGACCGGTGGTACCGCGCTCACCGGCTGGGCCAGGTCCGCCTGCCGGCTCGACGGCTGGCGCGGCGAGGGCGTACGGGCCGTGAACAACTGGGTGTTCGCGCAGCAGAAGCTGCCCGAGGACGCGGGCCGGGCCGACTGGGTGTGCAGCAGGGCCGCCACCTGGCGGGGGCCGGGGCAGGTCGTCGTCCAGTTGCAGCCGCCCGCCCACTCCGCCGCGACGCCGGGCCGCGTGGTCGCCGCGCAGAGCAGCGGGGAGGACTCCGCCGCGTGCAGCCGCTTCGGGCAGCACGTGCTCGCGTCGACCGACTGGCGCGCCCCTTCGGGCGACTGGTACCTGCTGGCGGCGGGCAGCCGGGACGTACGCGACCTGGAGGCCACCGGGGACGTGACGGCCACCGCCGAAGGGCCGACGCTGGCCGAACGGGCGGAGAAGGGCGTACGAGCCCGGGTGACCGGCCGCGTCGAGGGCGGCGGCAGCCTGGCGACCGGGCGCTGAGGGCACGCCCCGCGCCGGGGCCGTCGGGAACGCGGCCGGCTCCGGGCGAGGGGCGCGGTGGCGTGGGAGGGGCCGCCACCGCGCCCCGGTACGTCAGCCCTGGTACCGGGCGAGGATCGAGGTGAACTCCCACGGCTCCTGCGGGATTCCCCCGCAGGTGTCGGCACCGCCGCCGTTGCCGCCGAAGTTGAACGGCATGATCGTCCAGACGTCCACGTCGAGCCCGGGCCGCCGGATCCGGGCACGCGTGTGCTCGGACTCCGGGACGGCGGGCTGCTGCGGCCGGGGCGCGGCGGTGAAGTCGAGTGGGGGGTCCGGCTATTTCACGTGTTGAAGTTAAGGGGGCGCCGGGAAGCGGTGTCAAGACTCGGGTCCGTAGCCGCGAGAGCGCTTTCCCGGCGCCCCTGCGGGGCCGGTGGCGCTAGGAGTTGAGCGTCCACTTCTGGTTCGCGGCGCCGGTGCAGGTCCAGAGCTGCGTCGGTGTCCCGTTGGCCGTCGAGCCGCCCGTCGCGTCCAGGCACTTGTCCGCGGCCAGGTTGACGATGTCGCGGGTGGCCGAGTTGTACGACCAGCGCTGGGCGCCTGTGCCGTTGCAGTCGTAGAGCTGCACCCGGGTGCCGTTGGCGGTGCCGGCGGCGGCCGCGTCGAGGCACTTGCCGAGGGCGCGGATGGTGCCGTCGGTGCCCACGGTCCAGCGCTGCGCGGAGGTGCCGTTGCAGTCGTAGAGCTGGATCGCGGTGCCGTTGGCGGGGCTCGCGCCGGCCACGTCGAGGCACTTGCCGCCCGCGCCCGTGAACGTACCGGAGTTACCGCCGCCGCCGTCGGAGGTGCTGACCCGGACGTAGTCGACGACGAGCTGCTGCGGGAAGGTGGTGCTGCCGTCGGGGTCGCCGGGCCAGTAGCCGCCGACCGCGAGGTTGAGGATCAGGAAGAACGGCTTGTTGAACACCCACTGCCGGCCGCCGAGGTCGGCGGGCGTGCGCCGCTGGTAGACGTTGCCGTCGACGGACCAGGTGATCTCGTTCGGCGACCAGTCGACGGCGAAGGTGTGGAAGCCGTTCGCGAACTGCTGCCCGCCGGGCAGCGTGTACCCGCCGCCGATGCCGCCGGAGCCGGAGTAACCGGGGCCGTGCAGGGTGCCGTGGACGGTGCCCGGCTCGAAGCCGACGTTCTCCATCACGTCGATCTCGCCGCTGGCGGGCCAGCCGACCTGGCCGATGTCGTTGCCGAGCATCCAGAACGCGGGCCACATGCCCTGGCCGCGCGGGAGCTTCATCCGGGTCTCGACGTGGCCGTACGTGGTGGTGAAGCGTCCGGACGTGTTGAGCCGGGCGGACGTGTACTCGCACCGGCCGTACCAGCACTGGTAGTTGCCCGGGTTCTCGCGCCGGGCGGTGATGACCAGGTTGCCCTGGCCGTCGAGCGCGGCGTTGGCGTTGCCCGCGGTGTAGTACTGCCGCTCGTGGTTGTTGACGTTGTCGCCGGTCTCGATCAGCCACTTGCCGCCGTTGACGGCCGAGCCCGCCGGGCCGTCGAAGTTGTCCTCGAACGTGACGGCGTAGGGCGCGGCCTCGGCCTTGCCGCCGGATCCCGGCGCCGGCGCCGAGCCCGCGGCGCCGGGCAGCGGCACGGCCAGCACGGCGGCGAGTGCCGTGGCGACGAGCACGGCCTTGCGGAGCGGATGTCTGCGTCGTCGTACGAACATGGAAGCTCACCTCGATGCGTCGTGGGGTCGAGCGTGGAGCATGGTCCATACCTTTGCGCGAGGTGAGTGAACTCCCTTCATGTCATGCAGTCAATGGGTCCGGCGGGCCCGCCCGGTGTTCAACTCCCGGAGGTCGTACGACCGCGCCCCTTGACAACGCACCCGCACCTCACGACGCTCTGAGAGCGCTCTCTGTACGCCCGGCCCGCCGGGCAGCTCCCGCCCCGGGCCGAGTACGCCCCCACAGCGAAGGAGCCCCCGCATGTCCCCCGCGCACCCGACGTGGCCCAGACGCCACCGCGGCCTGCTGACGGCCGCCGTCGCCCTGCTGTTACTCGCCTGCTTCGCGATGGCCGACCGCACCGGCACGGCCGCCCACGCCGCAGTACCTCCCGCACCCGGCCCCGCCCCCGCTGCGGGCGACCCGCCGCCGGCCTCCTTCTGGGGCGACACGGGCGCCATCCCGCCCGCGCGGAACGTGCTGACGGTGCAGATCCTCAACAGGACCAACGGCCAGTACCCCGACGACCAGGTCTTCTGGTCCTTCGGCGGGCAGACCCGCTCGATCGCGCAGCAGCGGTACGTGGACATGCCCGCCAACTCCGCCGGCCGGATGTACTTCCACCTCGGCTCCCCCGACAGCCGGTACTCCGACTTCATCGAGTTCACCGTCGGCCCCGACGCCTTCCACGGCAACACCACCCGCGTCGACGCCTTCGCGCTCAAGCTCGCCATGCGGGTGCACGGCCACGACGGCACGGACCGGCAGGTCGGCGAGGACTACGCGACGTTCCAGGAGTCGCGCGAGGCCACCTGGCAGAAGTTCGCGGCCGCCATGCCGCCGGAGTTCGCCTCGCTGAGCCAGGTGCAGGCCCCGTACCGCATCCCCTCCCCCGGCAACGTGCCGGACTTCCAGCCGGGCGGGAAGCACGCCGGCTACATGACCGACTACGCCCGGTCGGTCGGCAGGAACGTCTCGACCCAGGAGGTCTTCGGCTGCTCCGGCCCGCTCGCGGGCGACGCCCCCGGCTGCGCCGCGCTCAACCGGCACGTCGCCGAACTGCCGCAGAACCAGTGGGGCGACCCGAGCCGCTTCTACCGGCAGGGTCCCGCCAACTACTACGCCCAGTTCTGGCACCAGCACGCGATCGGCGGTCTGGCGTACGGCTTCCCGTACGACGACGTCGCCGAGCAGTCGTCGTTCGTCTCGGTCCAGAACCCGCAGTGGATGGTGGTCGCCGTCGGCTGGTGACAGCCGGGCGCCGCGCCCCCGGCCGCCCCCGTCCGGTCAGCCGGCCGCGAGCCCGGCGAGGACGTCGGCGGCCGGTTCCGGGTGCACCAGCCAGCGCAGGTGGCCGCCCGGCACGGTGTGTACGTCGAACGGGTTGCCGGGGGTGAGGGCGTCCGCTTCGCGGATCAGCCGGTCCTGCATGGCGGGCGGCATGCTGACGTCGTCCGCCAGCCGCACGTAACTGCGCGGGATCCGGCCCCAGGTGGCGGCCTGCGCGCGGTCCGCGGACGAGCCGGCGTCCAGGTTCTCGTCGGGCTGGAAGGTGTTGAGGAAGGTCCGGAACTCGTCGTCGGTGAGGTCGGCGGCGAACGCCTGCCGGAAGGCGGCGAGCGCCTCGGGGTCCGCGGTACGGAAGTTGGTGCGGATCAGGCCGAGCGCGGCCGGGTCGCCGGCGAGGGCCCGGGCGAGCCCGGCCGCGTCGACGCCGGCCATCTCGGGCTCGGCGTAGTAGTCGTTCACGTCGAGGTCGACGGGGCACCAGGCGGAGACGTAGACGAGGCGGTCGATCAGGTCGGGGCGGGCGTTGCCGGCGGCGGTGGCGGTGATGCCGCCGCGGCTGTGGGCCACGACGATCGCCGGGCCGTTCCGCTTCACCCGCTCCAGGACGCCGACGAGATGGGCCGCGTTCTCGGCGAGCGTCACGCCCTTGATGCCGCCGGGAGTGGTGGCGAGCGCGTCGAGATCCTGCGGGGCCTGATAGGCGGCGGGGAACGTGGCGGCGAATCCGTGGCCCGGCAGGTCGATCGCGAGGGAGCGGTGTCCGCGCAGCGCGAGTTCCGCCTGGAGCGGCGCGAAGGAGAAGGAGTTCGCGAACGCCCCGTGGACGAGGACGAAGGTCGGCGTGTTCGGCATGGGTGCCACCCTCACACACGACGATCAGCCGGTACGCGGACGGGGGTGATTCCGGGCGCGGGCGGTCTGTGGTATCCCGGGGTGAATTCCCCTGGCATTCCGGACGGGAATGCGCGCGTACGGGCCGGCCGTGGCCCGTGGCCGGGGAGTCGCCGCCCCGGCCACGGGAGGTGTCGTACGTGCGGTCCGACGGTCAGGGCGCGTCGACGACGATGCGTCCGTCCATCGGCACGAGGCTCGCGAAGCCGCCGCCGTAGTTGGCTTCGACCTGCGCCCGCTCGGTCGCGTTCGGGACCGGGTTGGTGCAGCCCACGCCGGCGGTGGAGCCGGACATCAGCGACGAGCACGGACCGGGCTTCCGGTCGGGCAGCCCGAGGCTGTGGCCCAGTTCGTGCGCGGCGATGCGGGTCGTGTTGTACCCCTCGTTGACCGCCTGGCGGCCGAACCAGACCGTGGCGCGCCCGCCGGGGCGGACCGGGCCGAGGGTGGCCCGCGGCCAGCCGTTGTCGGCGATGACCGTGATCTCGGCGCGGGTGCCCGCCGGGGCCTTCGCCAGCTTGACGTTCTGCACCGTGGAATTCCACTGTTCCGCGCCCGCGGCGACGGCGCCCTTGAATTCACCGGCCTGGCTGTCGTCGTAGTACAGCGTGGTGGCGACGGCCGTACGCTCCGGTGCGGGAGCGGGGGCGGCGGTGGCCCCGGGGGCCGAGGACAGAGAGACGATTGCGGCAGCGGCCATAACGCCGATACCCAACTTTCGCAGCATGCGGGGAGCCCTCCTCTTGGTGTGAGAATCGAGCACTACTGCGTGACCCCGATAAGGGTCGGCCCGAGTGTAGAAGCGGCGCTCCGCGGCCCACAAGAGGCGGCAATGGCAGCAGATTTCACCTTCTTACGCCATCTCGGCGCCGCCCTCCGTATTCCCTGAGCGGCGCACACGGCCGATTTCGTACGGGCGGAATCCGGTCGCGCGCCGCGGGTCATTCTTCCGGAGTAGTCGGGAAGTCGAGACGGATTGCGCCTCAGGGCCGATCCGCCGCGCCGGACGTCTTGGCAGACTGCACCGGTACGCTGACCGCGGGCGGGCGAGGGCCCGCGATCCCCGCGAGGACGGCCGTGGAGGGGACGTGGGCACGCAGGCAGAGCCCGGCGGGGCGGACCGGGCGCCGCGGGTGGTGATCGCCGACGACCAGGCGCTCGTCCGCACCGGCTTCCGGATGATCCTCGCCGCGGACGGCATCGACGTCGTCGGCGAGGCGACCGACGGCGAGGAGGCGGTGGCCGCCGTCCGCCGCAGCCTGCCCGACGTGGTGCTGATGGACATCCGCATGCCGGGCATGGACGGCCTGGAGGCCACCCGCCGGCTCCTGGGCGCGGACGGCGGGACGGCGGCACCGGGGCCGGGCGCGCCACGGGTCATCATCCTCACCACGTACGACCTCGATCAGTACGTGTACGCGGCGCTGGCCGCCGGCGCCAGCGGCTTCCTGCTCAAGGACGTCACCCCCGAGCATCTGGCCGCCGCCGTCCGCCTCGTCCGCTCCGGCGACGCGCTCCTCGCGCCGTCCATCACCCGCCGCCTGGTGGAGCGCTTCGCCACCCGCGACGACCGCGCGGTGGCGCTGCACCGCGACCTGTCCGCGCTGACCCGGCGGGAGCTGGAGGTGCTGGAGTCCCTGGCGCGCGGCCACAGCAACGCGGAACTGGCCGCCAGGTTCCGCCTCAGCGAGGCGACGGTGAAGACGCACGTGGCCCGCATCCTCGCCAAGCTCCAGCTCCGCGACCGCGCCCAGGCGGTCATCGCCGCCTACGAGACGGGCCTGATCACCCCCGGCTCCCCGCAGTCCCCGCCCGCGCCGTGACCGGGCACCGGCGGCCTCGCCCACCGTGCCCCCGAGGTCGCATCCGGCACGCGCCCGTCCGCGAGCGATGAGTTCTGCCGGCGGATCCGGTCTGCCCTCACATGACACGCATCATCGCTGACATCTCGGTCCCACCCGACGGCTTCGTCGCCGGGCCGGCGCCCGGCCCGGACGTCGGCCGCCGCGCGCCCGGCCCGCCGCGTCTGCAGGTGGTCTGGTGAGCACTCTCGACGTCGACGGGATCTCCTTGGGCATCGAGTCGTTCGGTGCCGAGGACGCGCCGCTCGTCCTGCTCGTGGGCGGGACGACCATGCTGTCCTGGCCCGACGCGCTCTGCGAGCGACTGGCCGCCGGCGGGCGCCGCGTGGTGCGCTACGACCTGCGTGACAGCGGCGAGTCGACGACGGCGGACCCGCAGACGCCCGCCTACACCCTGCGCGACCTCGCCGCCGACGCGGCGGCGCTGGCGGGTGCGCTGGGCGGCCGGCCGGCGCACCTGGCCGGGATCGGCGTCGGCGGGATGGTCGCCCAGGTGGCCGTGCTCGACCACCCGGGCGCGTTCTCGGCGCTCACCGTGGCCGGCACCCGCGCGGTCGCCCCCGGCCCGCCCGACGACGACCTCCCCGACCACGATCAGTCGGTGATGGGCCGGCTGTTCTCGCACGCCATGCCCGACTGGGCCGACCGCGGGGCGGTGGCGGAGTTCGCCGCCGCGGGCGCGGAGATCCTCGGCGACGACCCCGGCACCGCGCGCGCGACCGCCGCGCGCGTCTGGGACCGCACGCCCGGCACCGACCCCGAGGTCCAGATGGCCAACCAACTGGGCATGGTCTTCTCCCGGCTCGACTGCGCCCCCCGCTGGCGCGAGCGCCTGCCGGAGATCCGGGTCCCCACGCTCGTCGTCCACGGCCGGCGCGACCCGTTCTTCCCCGTCGGAAACGGCGAGGCGATCGCGCGCGAGATCCCCGGAGCCCGGCTGCTCGTCCTCGACGAGGCCGCCACGGCGATCCCGGACGCGGCGGCCGGCGAGGTCGCGGAGGCGATGCTCATGCTCGGATGAGCCGCCCTCGTCACGCTCGCGGGCTCACCGCTGCACGAACCTGCTGGGCGGTGGGCCGAGGTAGCTGTGGCGTACGCCGCCGGTGTCGACCACCAGCTTCTGCACCACCACCGTCGGGTCCACCATCCACAGCTTCAGCACGTGCACGCCCGGCCGGCTCACCCGGTGCTCCGTCACCGTGACGGTGGCGTTGTCCGAGGTGTTGCGCTCCCACTGGCGGTTCATCCGGCCGTCGTCGGCGCCCGTGACCCGGGTGACGTTCACCGTCTGCGGGGCGTCGTCGTCGAAGGCGACGGCGTAGCGCAGCCCGTCCGGGGTCAGGACGCTGTTGCGCGGTGAGAGGTACGCGACCACGCGCAGGGTGCCGGTGGTGAACAGCGTCATCGTGTACTCCAGCCGCGGCCCCTCGCCGGCCGGCCGCGGGGCGGCCGTCACCGGGAACGGCGCCATCCCGCTGCCGGTGCGCCCGATGTCGGGGATGCGGCGCCAGGCGACCCCGGCGGCGGGGACGGCGCGGGTGTGGCGGTCGGCCTCCACCGAGACGCAGCCGCCCGCCTCGACGGAGCCGGCGAGCGCGGAGTGGCGCACGGACGGGCGGTGCACCCGGGCGTGCACCTCCACGGTGCGGCCGACGCCGCTGACGACGACGGGAACGGTGGTCGTGCCCCGCGGGGCACGGGCGAAGTCGACCCGCAGCCGGGCGCGGATCTGGGTGGTGACGCGCCCGCGCGGGCGGTCGACGCGCAGCCACGGCACGGCAGGCTCGATCGCGTAACCGAAGGGGCTGCGGCCCCGGTTGAAGACCTCGATGTACGGAGCCGGGCCGCTGTCGTACTGGCTGACCACCGGCAGCACCGCGGGCCCGGCGGCGTCCGGCCACCACTGCTCGGAGCCCTCCACCGCCACGCCGAGCACCGCGCCTGCGACGGGGTCGATGCGCCTGACCGCGGGGAAGACCTCGTCGGGCAGCGCCTCGTTGTCCTTCTCCGGCTGCTGCCAGGGTGCGTTGGGGCCGTAGCGCTCGACGTCGCCGTAGCCGATCTTCGGCTGGGTCTGGAAGCCCTGCCACTTCCCGCCGGAGAGCGTGTGGTTGTAGTAGTCGGCGAGCGCCTGGTCCTCGGCGAACAGGGCGTCGGTCTCGGCGGCGAGCTGGTTGGCGGCGGCACGGCCCTGCTCGGCGTAGAGGAGGTTGGTGAACTCGGCGTGGCGCAGCGCGTAGACGACGGCGGTGCCGCGTACGGCGTAGCGGACGAGCTGGAAGTAGGCCGCCCGGTCGGCGCGGTCGAGGCGCGCCTCGACGCGGTCCGCCCTGCGGGCCAGCTCCTGCCATTCGTCGGTGACCCGGTCCAGCTCGCCGTAGTTGACGCGGCTGAAGGGGGTGGCCCGGTCGTCGTAGACGACGGCGGCCGGGTCGGTGGCCGGGTCCCTGGCCGGGTCGAGGGTGATGCGGCGGTTGAGCAGCTCGGGCTTGCGCCGAGCCTGGAGGCGGCCGTACTCGTGCAGGACCTCGGCGATCTCTGCGGCGTGCCGCGGGCCGAAGTTCTCGGCCGCGTAGCGGCGTTCCCACTCGGGCAGGCCGTCGGCCTGCCAGCGGTCGGGGTTCCAGGCGTAGTCCAGGAAGAACTGGGTCGGCAGCTCGTTGGACTTCAGGTCGCCGACGTTGGCGACCCACAGGTTGCGGATGCCGTACGCGTACGTCTGGTGCAACTGCTCCCAGGTGCTCGCGAGGTTCGCGGTGTCGACCCACTTGTAGTTGCGGCCGCCGCCGACGTAGTCGAAGTGGTAGTACAGCCCGTAGCCGCCGGACCTGGGCGGCAGCGAGGGGTCCGGTACGCGGCGCAGGTTGCCCCAGTTGTCGTCGGTGAAGACGACGGTGACGTCGTCGGGCGCCTGCATGCCGCTGTCCCAGTAGTGCTGGACCTCCTTGTACATGGTCCACACCTGCGGCACCGCGGCCGCGTCGCCCAGTTCCTCGGCGAGGATGCCGCGCTCGGTGGCGATGATGCGCCGCATCAGCTCGATGCCGTCGCCGTCCGGCAGCGAGGTGTCGCCGTTGCCGCGCATCCCGAGGGTCACCACGCCCTCGAAGCCCTCGGCCGCCATCCGGCGGATGCCGTCGCGCCAGTACGCCCGGATGGCGGCCTCGTTGCGTACGAAGCTCCACTCCCCCGTGCCGCCGTACGGGTCGTGGCCCTCGGTGACGATGTTCCCGTCCGCGTCGCGCACGGCGGGGACGGCGTGCCGGTTCCACTCCTCGATGCCCCGCATCATGGGCGCCTCGTGCGAGGTGCCCATGACGATGCCGTACTCGGTGGCGGTGGCGTGGTTGGCGGGGTCGTCCTCGGCGAAGGCGCGGCCCCAGACGGCCGGCCACAGGTAGTTGGCCTTGAGCCGCAGCATGGCCTCGAAGACCTTGGCGAAGAAGGCGCTGTTGAAGCCGCCGGGGTGGCCCTCGGCGTGGCCGGGGCCGAAGAAGCCGGGCGCCCAGCGGCCGAGGGCGGGGTTCTCGTCGTTGAGGAAGATGCCGCGGTACTTGACCGCGGGGGTGCCCTGCGAGTAGCGGCCGGGCAGCACGTAGAGCGCGTCGTGGCGGCGTGCCGGGACGTCGGCCCAGAAGTGCCAGGGGGAGACGCCGATGCCGCGGGAGACGTCGTAGATGCCGAAGATCGTGCCGCGCTGATCACTGCCCGCGATGACGAAGGCGCTGTCCAGACCGGGCAGCGGGTCGGCGACGACCTGGTGCAGCGAGGTCTCCCACCGGCCCTCGACACCGGTCACGTCGAGCTTGCCCGCGGCGATCAGGCCGTCGATGAGCGGGCTGCGGCCGATGGTGCCGACGAGCACCGCGGTACGCCCGGAAGGCGCCCGGCCGCGGGTGAGCGCGGGGCGTACGCCCGTGACCCGCTCCAGGTCCCCCCGCAGGTCGCCCAGCGCGCGCAGGACGCCGGGGAAGTCGCCGGCGTCGGCCACCAGCGGCGCGGCCCGTCCCCCGGCGACGAGCGGGAACCGGCCGGTGCCCGGGGCGTGGGCGATGTACGCGCCGGGGTCGGTCGGCCGCGGCGGGTCCTGCGGCGGCGCGGCGGCGGCCGGGCCCGGCAGCGCGAGGACCCCGCCGGCGGTCGCGGAGAGCGCGCCGAGGCCCAGACCGGCGCCGAGGACGTGGCGCCTGCTGACGCCGTCGCCGGGCGGGGAGTCGGACGCGGGAGACGGGTCGTGCCGGGAGTCGCTGCTGTCCATGCAGGGCCTTCCTTCGCCGAGCTTTTCAGGAGCAGGGCGGCAATGTTTCGTAAAGCATCGCGAATATTTCTGGGAAACCTAGGGTGAGGCCATGGGAAGGTCAAGACATCGCGCAGCGGCGGGCGGCGGGGCTACCATCCCGGCATGAGTGGTGCTGGAGTCCAGTTCGACGGAGAGGCCCCCGCGGCCGGCGAGGAGCCGCAGGCCACCGCGACGCTGGCGGCGATCGCGGAGGCCGCGGGCGTGTCGGCGTCGACAGTTTCGAAGGTCCTCAACGGCCGCTCCGACGTCTCCCCCGGCACCCGCGCCCGGGTCCAGGACCTGCTGCGCGAGCACGGCTACCGGCGCCGCGGCGGCGGCTCCCGCCAGGCTCCGCTGCTCGACCTGGTCTTCCACGAGCTGGAGAGCGCGTGGGCGATGGAGGTCATCAGGGGCGTGGAGAACGTGGCCAGGGCGGAGCGGCTCGGCGTGGTGCTCTCGGAGAGCGCCGGGCGGCTGACGCCCGGGCAGACGTGGGTGGAGGACGTGCTCGCGCGCCGGCCCGCGGGGGTCATCCTCGTGCTGTCGGACCTCTCCGCCGACCAGCGCGCGCAGTTCACCGGCCGCGGCATCCCGTTCGCGGTGCTGGACCCGGCCGGCGACCTGGCCGAGGACGTGCCCTCCATCGGGGCCACCAACTGGCAGGGCGGGCTGGCCGCCACCCGCCACCTGGTGGGCCTGGGCCACCGCAGGATCGGCGTCGTCGGCGGGCCGCCGGCGATGATGTGCAGCCGGGCCCGTATCGACGGCTATCGCGCGGCGCTGGGCGTCGCCGGGCTGCCGGTGGATCCCGAGCTGATCCGGGAGGGCGACTTCCACCACGAGGCGGGCTACGCCGCCGGGCGCGAGTTGCTCGCCCTGCGCGACCGCCCCACCGCGATCTTCACCGGCAACGACCTCCAGGCCCTCGGCCTGTACGAGGCTGCCCGCGAGCTGGGCCTGCGCATCCCCGACGACCTCAGCGTCGTCGGCTTCGACGACCTGCCGGTGGCCCGCTGGATCGGCCCGCCGCTGACCACCGTGCGGCAGCCGCTGCTGGAGATGGCCGAGGCGGCGGCCCGGCTGGTGCTCGACATCGGCCGCGGCCACGAGCCGGTGACGCGGCGCGTGGAGCTGGCGACGAGCCTCGTCACCCGCAACAGCACGGCCCCGCCGCCCGAGGGCTGACAACGCCCCGAGGGAATCGAAACTTTCGAGCGGACGGCGCTACGGACCTCACCTCCGCGCGGCGGGCTTCGCGGCCTTCGGCCGGCGGGTGACACCGGGGTCGTGCAGGGCGGCCGGCACCGGGCCGGGGCGGATGACGGGCGCCGGCCTGCGGCGGCCCGGGCTCACCGCGAGCGTGTAGCCGACGAGCAGGCCGACCGACAGCACCGCGAGCCGCCCCGCGGCCGGCGGGCTGTCCGGCGGCGGGTCGTAGCCCCCGTCCTCCAGCCCCGCCGCCTGCTCGAAGTGGTTGTACGCGCCGGGGAAGAACACCTCGTCCGCCGCGTACAGCGCGGGAAACGCGGCCGGCCCAGCGAGCAGCGACCCCAGCGCCCACTGGTCGGAGTGGCGCGCCTCGTGCTCCGACAGCTTCCGCGTCCGCGGCGACTGCGTCTCGGCCCGCTGGTCGGTGAGGAAGACGGTGCCGTACATCGTGCCCGCGCGGGCGAACCCGTCGTCGAGGATGACCGCGGTCGTGCCGTTCGCCGCGCAGTGGTACATCTCGCCGCCCTCCCCCGCCGCGTACAGCAACGCGGCGCCGGAGACGGGGGCGTTGAGGACCGTACGGGCCGTCTGCCACAGCCCGCCGCCCTCCGCGCCCGCCGCGCACGGCCGCATCTGGCCGCCGAGCCCGAGCACGGCGAAGGCGCACGCGAGCACCGCCTGCACCACCGTGCCCCACACGACGATCAGCACCCGCCGCCGCGACGGCCGCGCGCCGCGCAGCGTGCCGACGACCGCGAGGAGCAGCCCCGTGAGCCCGCCGCAGATCAGGCAGGCCGCCCACCACACCACTCTGCGCTCGGCCGGTCTCGCCGGGGCCCGCCGCTCGGCGGGGACCGGCAGGGAGGTGGGTCGCTCCAGAGTCGCTGTGCCGGCCGCCATCCGTCACCCCTGTCTCACGCCGACGCACTGGGCTCTGCGCGCCGCCGCGGACCCGGCCACAGCCGAACCCCGCCGTGGCGCGGCGGGGTTCGGCAACCCGAGTCGTTGCATGCAGTCGCA
Source organism: Streptomyces sp. NPDC004134 (assembly GCF_042874195.1). Lineage (NCBI taxonomy): Bacteria > Bacillati > Actinomycetota > Actinomycetes > Kitasatosporales > Streptomycetaceae > Streptomyces > Streptomyces sp. NPDC004134. Next base: position 58,877 of record NZ_JBIAMS010000024.1, read on the forward strand.
GACAAGTTCTCAGATTACGGTACCGTAACGAATTGACGTCGAACTGGCCTCGAATTCCAGCCGCTTACGACGGGCGGGGTGTGAATGGCTGGGGGGCGGGATCAGCCAGGTGATCCCGTACGGAACGGAAGGGCGCTGATGGGCGACGAGGACGCGCAGGAGCCCGCGACGACGGACGGGCCCGCCGCCACCGGCGCGGCCGAACCCGAGGGCGGGGAATCGGTGTGCTGGCTGGAACGCGTCTGCCCGGAGTGCGGGCGGCTCGCCGACACCGCACCCCCGGTCCGCTGCACCCGCTGCGGCACCCTGCTCACCGGCTGAAGCAGGCCGCGGGAGCTACCCGGCTATCTCCAGGAGCCGCCGGTCAGCACCACACCGAGCGCGGCCAGCCCCAGGACGACCCAGCCGAACCAGAGCCATCCGCTGCTGCCCACCGACACCGTGTACGCCGTGATGACCACGAGACCGGCCACGGTACTCACGACCATGGCCTTCGCAGAACCGGGCTTGTCCATGCCGCCTCCACCAGCCGTCAGCCGACGGCCGTCCCCGCGCGACCGCACGCAACGTCGCCCCCATGGTCCCTCGCCCGGGGCCGGCGCGGTAGTCGGAAGAGCGGCGGGTGTCCGCGCGGCTACTGTTCGCGAGCCTGGAGCGAGGCCAGATAGGCGTTGTACGCCGCCAGCTCCTGGTCCCCGTCGCGGTCCGCGGTGCGGTCGCTGCGCTTGGCGCGGCGCTGCTCGGAGTTGTACCACTGGTAGACCAGCGCGATGAGGACGAGCACCGAGGGGATCTCGCTGAACGCCCAGGCGATGCCGCCCGCGGCCTGCTGGTCGTCCAGGGCGTCGATGCCGAGGGACGCGGGCGGGTTGCTGTAGACGTCCACCATGGGCTCGCTGCCCATCATCAGCGCGATGCCGAAGAAGGCGTGGAACGGCATGCCCGCGAACAGCGTCAGCATCCGCATCACGTGCGTGGGCCGGTTCGGGCCCGGGTCGACGCCCATGATCGGCCAGAAGAAGACCAGGCCCACGGCCAGGAAGTGGATCATCATCCCGACGTGCCCGGCCTTGCTCTCCATGAGCGTGTCGAAGAGCGGCGTGAAGTACAGCGCGTACAGGCTCGCGATGAACAGCGGGATCGTGAACACGGGGTGCGTGATCACCATCAGATAGCGGCTGTGCAGCACCGAGACCACCGCGGAGCGCGCCCGGCCGGTGGGCAGCGCGCGCAGCAGCAGCGTCACGGGGGCGCCGAGGAGCAGCAGGATCGGCGAGAGCATGCTGATCACCATGTGCTGCACCATGTGCACGCTGAACATGACCATGCCGTAGTCGTTCAGGCCCGTGCACATGACGAGGACGATGGTCAGCACGCCGATGGTGAAGGCAGCGGTCCGCCCGACCGGCCAGTCGTCACCGCGGCGGCGCAGCCGGAAGACCCCGTACCCGTAGAGGGCGAGGAGCACGAGGGAGCCGACGAGGAAGACCGGCTCGCCGGTCCACTCCAGCCCGCGCCCCAGGGTGAACGGCGGAAGGTCCAGGTGGCCGCCGTGCCCGCCGTGGTCCATGTCGGTGCCGCTCCTTGTGCCGGTGATGCCCTGACTCAGGCTAGACCCGGCCCTTTCGGCCGCTTCGCCGGGGTACCCCGGCGGGGTGGGCCGGGGTCCGCGGCGGCGTCAGCGGGAGGCGCTGGCGGCGGCGATGCGCTCGTTGCGCAGGGCCTCGTACCAGCGGTCGTCGACCGGCGGCAGGCCCTGGGACTCCAGTGCCAGCCGGATCAGCAGGTCGGCGATCTGCGGGTTGCGGGCGAGCACGGGGCCGTGCATGTACGTGCCGAAGACGTTGCCGTTCCAGGCGCCCTCGGTGCCGTCGCCGGTGCCGTTGCCGTGGCCGAAGCGGACCCGGGCGAGCGGCTTGGCGGTCGGGCCGAGGTGGGTGACGCCCTGGTGGTTCTCGAAGCCGGTGAGCTGGGGCAGGCCGAGCTGCGGGTCGATGTCGCCGAGCACGTCGCCGACGCAGCGGCCGGCCTGGCCGCGGCCGCTGGTGACGTCGAGCAGGCCGAGGCCCGGCTCCTGCCGGTCGAGGTCGTTGATGAACTCGTGGCCGAGGATCTGGTAGCCGGCGCAGACGGAGAAGATGATCGCGCCGTTGCCCGCGGCCCGGTTGAGGCCGCCGTCGCGGCGCAGCCGCTCGGCGGCGAGCCGCTGCGGGCGGTCCTCGCCGCCGCCGACGAGGTAGATGTCGGCGGAGGCGGGCACGGGCTGGTCGGAGCGGACGTCGACGCGCGTGACGTCGTAGCCGCGCTGCCGCGCGCGGCGCTCGACGACGAGGGCGTTGCCCTGGTCGCCGTAGGTGGACAGCAGGTCGGGGTAGACCCAGACGAGGCGCAGGCTGGTGTCGTTCATGCGGTGGCTCCTTGGCGTCTCGTACGGGTCAGTTGCCGACGCGGCGGCGCAGGTCCTGGAACGCGGTGTAGTTGGCGATGACCTCGATCCGGCCGGGCGGCGCGGCGGCGACGGCCTCGTCGACGTGCTCGCAGACGCGGAAGCTCTGGTTCGCCACCTCGAGACGGACGGCGAGGTCGAGCTTGCGGTCGCCGATGACGTACAGCGGGTGTCCGGTCAGCCGGGTGTAGTCGACGTCCCACAGCCAGGAGGTGTCGGTGCCGTCGGCGCCGCGGGCGTTGACGGAGAGCACCACGGGGGTGGGCGGGGGGTCGATGAGGGAGAAGGTCTCCAGCCAGCCGGCCGGGTTCTTCGCCAGCAGCAGCCGCAGGTCGCGGCCGCCGAACTGCACCGTGTCGTACCGCCCGGCGACGGCGGTGACCTCGAACATCCGCTCCAGCGCCGTCTGCGGGTGCACGCCGAAGGCGGCGGCCACGGCGGCGGCGGTGGTGGCGTTGGCCCGGTTGGCCCGGCCGGGGAGCTGGAGGCGGATCGGCCAGGCGGCGCCGTGCGGGTCGAGCACGTGCTCGCCGGAGAGCGCCCAACTGGGTACGGGGCGGCGGAAGCCGCACTCGGCGCACAGCCAGTCCTCGCCGGGGCGCTGGAGCACGCCGCCGCAGGAGGGGCAGGACCAGGCGTCGTCCTTCCACTCCTGGCCGACGGCCACCCAGACGACGTTCGGGCTGGAGGAGGCGGCCCAGACCACGAGGGGGTCGTCGGCGTTGGCGACGACGAGGGCCTTGTTCCCGGCCAGGCCCTCGCGCCAGCGCTCGGCGAGCATGCGGGTCTCGGCGGCGCGGTCGAGCTGGTCGCGGGAGAGGTTGAGCAGGGCGATGGCCTTGGGGGTGACGTCGCGGGCGACGCCGGAGAGGTACTTCTCGTCGACCTCGATGACGCCGTAGCGCGCGTCGGAGCCGCCGGCGAGCGCCGAGGTGATGCCGGCGGGCATGTTGGCGCCGAGGGCGTTGGAGACGACGGGACCGGAGGCGCGCAGGGCCTCGGCGATCAGCCGGGTGGTGGTCGTCTTGCCGTTGGTGGCGGAGACGAGGACGACGTCGAGGTGGCCGGCGAGCCGGCCGAGCAGGTCGGGGTCCAGCCTGAGCGCGACCTTGCCGCCGATCACGGAGCCACTGCCCTTGCCCGCGGCGCGGGACACCGCTGCTGCCGCTTTGCCCGCCGTGACGGCCAGCTTGGACCGTGGCGACAGCGGTTCCGTGTTGCCTGCCATCGTCGTAGCTCCTCCTCGCGTGCCCGTGCGTGGTACGCCGCGGTGCTCCGGTGTCCTTCGTCCGCTGCCCGGCCTGCGGCGCGGCGCGGTAGCGGCCAGCCTACCGAGATCCGCGCCCGGCCCCGAATCGCGGCACGTCGCGGCGCTCGCGGGCGGGTCCCGTAGCGGCCCCGGAGGCCCCTAGAGGCCGGGTCCGCCGGCCTTGTCCGCGGCGGCGGCGAGCCGGCCCCAGAGCAGATCGGCGAGGCTCTGCACCAATTCCGCGCGGGTGCAGGGCCGTTCGTGCAGCCACCAGTCGCCCGCGGCGTGCATCATGCCGACGATGCCGTGGCCCCAGGCGCGGGCGATCACCGCGCCGCCGGGGCCGAAGTCGATGCGGTCGGCTATGACCTGGGCCAGTTCCTCGCCCAGCCGGCGGAGCAGCGGCGCGGAGTGGCGGCCGACCTCGAAGCCGCGCTCGCCCGCCTCGGGGGACGCGGCCGGCCCCGGAACCTCGGCGGCGCCGCCGTCGGCGGGGTGCATGAGGAACCGGTAGACCTGCGGGCGCGCCTCGATGGCCGAGAGGTACGTGTCGAGGGTGGCCTCGACGCGCTCGCGGCGGCCGGTGGGGGCGTCGAGCGCGGCGCGCAGTGCGGCGAGGAGGGCGTCGGTGTGGCGTACGGCGAGCGCGCGGTAGAGGCCGCCCTTGTCGCCGAAGTGGCGGTAGAGGATCGGCTTGGTGATGCCGGCCTCGGCGGCGATCGCGTTCATCGAGGCACCGGGTCCTTCGCGCAGGACCACCCGGTCCGCGGCTTCGAGCAGTTCGCGGCGCCGGTCCTCGGTCGCCTGCTCCCTCTCGCCGCGCCGGTTGTCCATGGAGACCGCTCCCCTGCTGGTCGATGCCCGAATGCCTGCGCAACCTAGCACCCCCGTGGCGGGGCCCCCGCGGGCGTACGGGAGTTGACATCGTCTACTCACGGGTAACAGACTTACGTTACCGACGGTAACGAATTGCGAAGGCTGCGGAGGCGCCATGTCTGAGTTCACGTTCGAGCTCAACGAGGACCAGAGGTCCGTCCAGGAGTGGGTGCACGGCTTCGCCGCCGACGTCATCCGCCCCGCCGCCGCCGAGTGGGACGAGCGCGAGGAGACCCCCTGGCCGGTGATCCAGGAGGCGGCCAAGATCGGCCTGTACTCCCTGGACTTCTACGCCCAGCAGTACTTCGACCCCACCGGGCTGAGCATCCCGATGGTCATGGAAGAGCTGTTCTGGGGCGACGCGGGCATCGCCCTGTCGATCGTCGGTACGGGCCTCGCCGCCGTCGGCGTGCTGGCCAACGGCACCGAGGAGCAGATCGGCACCTGGATCCCGCAGATGTACGGCGACGTCGACAACGTGCGACTGGCCGCCTTCTGCTCCTCCGAGCCGGACGCGGGCTCCGACGTCTCCGCGATGCGCACCCGCGCCGTCTACGACGAGGCCAAGGACGAGTGGGTGCTCAACGGCACCAAGACCTGGGCGACCAACGGCGGCATCGCCGCCGTGCACGTCGTCGTCGCCGTCGTCGACCCGGAGCTGGGCAGCAAGGGGCACGCCTCGTTCATCGTCCCGCCGGGCACGCCGGGGCTTTCGCAGGGCCAGAAGTTCAAGAAGCACGGCATCCGCGCCTCGCACACCGCCGAGGTGGTGCTGGAGGACGTGCGCGTGCCGGGCTCGTGTCTGCTCGGCGGCCGGGAGAAGCTCCAGGAGCGGCTCGCCAGGTCGCGCGAGCGGGCGAAGTCCGGCGGCGAGCGGGTCAAGAACGCCGCGATGGCGACCTTCGAGGCGTCCCGCCCGGCGGTGGGCGCGCAGGCGGTGGGCATCGCGCGCGCGGCGTACGAGACGGCGCTGGAGTACGCCAAGACGCGGGTCCAGTTCGGCCGCCCGATCATCGACAACCAGGGCGTCGCCTTCCAGCTCGCCGACATGCGCACCCACATCGACGCCGCCCGGCTGCTGGTCTGGCGGGCGTCCTGGATGGCCAGCGCGGGCAAGGGGTTCACCTCGGCGGAGGGCTCGATGTCGAAGCTGTACGCGGGCGAGGTGGCCAAGGACGTCACCGCGCGGGCGATGCAGATCCTCGGCGGCAACGGCTTCACCCGCGAGTACCCGGTGGAGCGGATGCACCGCGACGCCGCCATCTACACGATCTTCGAGGGCACGAGCGAGATCCAGCGGCTGGTGATCGCCAGGACCCTGGCCGGCGTCCCGATCCGCTGACTTCGGCCGCCCCTCTCCCCCCGGCGGGCGGCGCGCGGCTACTCTGCGAGCGCACGAGGACCGACCGGGGGGAAAGGCGAGGCCGCGGTGTTCTACCACCTGCTGAAGTACCTGTTCTTCGGGCCGCTGCTGCGGCCGCTGTTCCGGCCGCGGATCGAGGGCCTGGAGCACATACCGGAGGAGGGGGCGGCGATCGTCGCGGGCAACCACCTGTCGTTCGCCGACCACTTCCTCATGCCGGTGATGCTCAAGCGGCGCATCACGTTCCTCGCCAAGGCCGAGTACTTCAACGGCCCCGGCCTCAAGGGGCGGCTGACCGCCGGGTTCTTCCACAGCATCGGGCAGATCCCGGTCGACCGCCGGGGCCGCAAGGCGGCGCAGGCCGCCATCGAAGAGGGCCTGGGCGTGCTGGCCAAGGGCGAGTTGCTGGGCATCTACCCGGAGGGCACGCGCTCGCACGACGGCCGGCTGTACAAGGGCCGGGTCGGAGTGGCGGCGATGGCGCTGCGGGCGGGCGTGCCCGTCATCCCGTGCGCGATGCTCGGCACCCGCGAAGTCCAGCCGCCCGGGCAGAAGATCCCCAGCCTCGGCCGGGTCACCATCCGCTTCGGCGAGCCGCTGGAGTTCTCCCGGTACGAGGGGATGGAGGACCACAAGGCCGTGCTGCGGGCCGTCACCGACGAGATCATGTACGCGATCCTCAGCATGTCGGACCAGGAGTACGTCGACCGCTACGCCCAGGAAGTCAAGGCCGAGCAGGATGCCGCGAAGAAGAACCCGCCGGCCGCGGCCTGAGGCACCCGGCGCGGAAACCCGGTGGTCGCGGCGCGGCCCCGGTGCGTACGGTCCTGGCATGACGAGGACAGCGGACCGCGCCGCCCCGGCGCCCCGCGGCACGGTACGGACCGGCCGCGGCGGTGCCCGGTGAGCGCGCGGCTGCGCGAAGTGGCGCGCGACAACGAGCGGATCCTCGCCGCCGGCGGGTACGAGGCCGCGGGCCGGTGGGTGCCGCTGGGCGAGGCGGCCGCGCGGGCGGCGGACGCCACGCGGTCGTACGGTCCCGGACCGGTCGCCGGCGCCGGGAGCGCCCCCGCGGACGGGCCGCGGGACACGCCCGCGGAGGTCACCGCCGAGACCTCGCTGGCCGCCGCCCGGCGGCTGGCCGGGGACGGGGCCGGCCGCGTCGGCGTGCTCAACTTCTCCTCCGCCCGCAGCCCCGGCGGCGGCTACGTCAACGGCGCCCGCGCGCAGGAGGAGGAGCTGTGCCGGGCCTCCGCGCTCTACCCGGCGCTGCTGCGGGCCCCGGAGTTCTACGCCGCCCACCGCGCCGACCGCAGTCCCTTCTACACCCACCGCGTCATCCACTCCCCCGCCGTCCCGGTCTTCCGCGACGACGCGGGCGCGCTCCTCCCCGAGCCGTACGCCGTGGACTTCCTCACCTCGCCCGCGCCCAACGCGGGCGTCATCGCGCAGCGCATGCCGGAGGAGACGGACCGGATCCCCGCCGCGCTGGCCGGGCGCGCGGAGCGGGTGCTGGAGGTGGCGGCCGTCGCGGGGGTGACGGCGCTCGTGCTGGGCGCGTGGGGCTGCGGGGTGTTCCGCAACGACCCGGCGCAGGTGGCGGCGGCGTTCCGCACCCATCTGGAGCCCGGCGGACGCTTCGCCGGGCGGTTCCCGCGGCTGGTGTTCGCCGTCTGGGACCGGCAGCCGCGGTCGGCCAACAGGGCCGCGTTCGAGGCGGAGTTCGGCGCCGGCTGAAGCGACCGGGCCGTGGTGCACGGGGACCAGGACGGGTGACGGGCTGGTCCGGGGGCACCAGGGGCAACCGGTGACGCCGGACGATGCCCCGCGAGGCGCCGGCCCGCCGCGCCCTCGCGTCCCGCCCATTCGGCGCTGGCGCTGCCGGAGTTCGCCGCCCGGGCGTGACACTCACGCCGGGCGGTCGCCGTCGCCCCCGGGCGTGGCCCGCACCAGGCCCGTGCGGTAGGCGATGACGACGAGCTGGGCCCGGTCGCGGGCCTCCAGCTTCGTCATCGCGCGCTGCACGTGGGCGCGGACGGTGAAGGGGCTGAGGAACATCCGCTCGGCGATCTCCTGGTTGGACAGGCCGGTGGCGACCAGCGCGACCATCTCGCGCTCGCGCGGGGTGAGCACGGCGAGCCGTTCCGGGTGGTGCCGCGGGGCGTCGTCCGGGGTGGCGAGGAAGCGGGCGACCAGCGAGCGGGTCGCGGCGGGCGACAGCAGGGTGTCGCCCGCGGCGATCGTACGGACGGCGTCCACCAGTTCCTCGGCCCCGATCCCCTTGCCGATGAAGCCGCCGGCCCCCGCGCGCAGCGCCTGCGCGACGTACTCGTCGGTCTCGTACGTCGTGAGGATCAGGATGCGGCTGGCGCGGAGCTCCGGATCCGCGGCGATCTCCGACGTGGCGGTGAGGCCGTCGACGCCGGGCATGCGGATGTCCATCACCACGACGTCCGGGCGCAGTTCGCGGGTGAGGTGCACCGCCTCCCTGCCGTCGGCGGCCTCGCCGACCACGGTGATGTCGTCGGCGGTGTCGAGGAGCATCCGGAACGCACCGCGCAGCAGCGCCTGGTCGTCGGCGAGCAGTACCCGTAGCGTCACCACGCTTCTCCCGTCTCTGCCGTCTCTGCCGTCTCTTCTGGGTCGTCTGTCGCGTCGCCCGACTCGTCCCCGCCCGTGCCGCGCGCCGTGTCCCTGGCCGCGGGGAGGGGCAGTTCGGTGGAGACGAGGAAGCCGCCCTCGGGGCGGCTGCCCGCGGTGAGGCGGCCGCCGACCGCGGTGGCGCGCTCGCGCATCCCGATCAGACCGTAGCCGGGCTGGCGTTCGGACGCGGCGGCGTCCGGCGCCGTGCGGGCGCCGCGGCCGTCGTCGGCGACGGTGAGGGTCACGCGGTCGCGGTTCCAGACGAGGCGCACCCGCGCGCTGCCGGTGCCGGCGTGCTTGGTCACGTTGGTCAGGGCCTCCTGGACGATGCGGTACGCGGTGAGGTCCACCCCCGGCGGCAGCGGCCTGGCCGTGCCCTCCTGCTCCAGTGACACCTCCAGACCCGCGCGGCCGAAGGAGTCGAGGAGCGTGGGCAGCCCGGACAGCCCGGGCGCCGGCTCCGCGGGCTCGGCCGCGTCCCCGGACTGACGCAGCAGCCCGACCGTGGCGCGCAGGTCGTCGAGCGCGTCGCTGGTGGTCCTGACGAGTTCGGTGAGGCTCTTGCGGGTCTGCTCGGGGCGGGAGTCGAAGAGGTGGGCCGCGACCGTAGCCTGCGCGTTGGCCAGGGTGATCTGGTGGGCGACGAGGTCGTGCAACTCGCGGGCGATCCGCAGCCGCTCCTCGGCCACCCGGCGGCGCGCCTCGCTCTCCCGGCTCTTCTCCGCCCGCCTGGCCCGCTCCTCCACGGCCGCCAGATAGGCCCGCCGGTTGTGCGCCGAGCGCCCGAGCACGCCGGCCACCATCGGGAACGCCGCCACCGAACCCATGCGGCTCGCGTCCTGCCAGGACAGGTCCTCGAACCAGGGGGTGGCGGCGAGCAGCAGCGCGGCGGACGCGAGCGACACCACGGCCGCGGCACGCCGTTCGGTACGGGCGTGGAGCGCGTAGGCGTAGGCGGCGATCACGGCGGGGGCCATGATCGGCGGGCTCAGCAGGAGGCCCAGCGGCGGCACCAGCAGCCCGGCCGCGGTGGTGGCCGCCAGGACGGCCGCCGGCGCCCGGTGCCGTACGGGCAGCGCGGCACAGGACGCCACGGCGATGAGGTAGGCGGCGGCGGGCGGCGCGGTCAGCGTGTCGTCGACCTGGACCACGCCGCCGAGCAGGCAGAGCGTGAACGCCGTCGCCGTGACCGCCGCCTCCCGCCACCACGCGCGGCGCGGTCGGCGGCCGCCGTCGCCCGGGTTCGTCATGCCGGTCAGTACCGGCCTGCGGGAAGCCGCGGCACCGACCCGCTCACGGGGGCGGGGGCCCGCCTGCTCAGCGCCTCGCCCTCGATGTCCACGTTCGGCAGCACACGGTTCAGGATACGAGGCAGCCACCAGGCCCGGTGGCCGAGCAGCGCGAGGACCGCGGGCACGATCGCCATCCGGACCACGAAGGCGTCGAAGGCGACGGCGGCGGCCAGGCCCACGCCCATCGTCTGGATGGTCGGGCTGCTCATCCCGACGAACCCGGCGAACACGCTGATCATGATGATCGCCGCCGCGGCCACCACCCGGCCGCTGTGCCGGAACCCGTGGACGATCGCCTCGCCGGGCGAGGCGCCGTGGACGTAGGTCTCCCGCATCCGGGTGAGGAGGAAGACCTCGTAGTCCATGGCGAGGCCGAAGACGATGCCGATGATGAGGATCGGCATCAGCGACATGACGGGCCCGGTCTGCTCGATGCCGAGCAGGTCCGCTCCCCAGCCCCACTGGAAGACGGCGACGAGGACGCCGAAGGCGGCGCCGACCGACAGCAGGAAGCCGAGGGCGGCCTTGAGCGGCACCAGGATCGAGCGGAAGACCACCGTCAGCAGCAGCACCGCCAGGCCGATGACCACGGTCAGATACGGCAGCAGCGCGTCCGACATGGCCGCCGAGATGTCGATGTTCATCGCGGTGGTACCGGTGACCAGGACGTCCGCGCCCGTGTCGGCCTCGACGCCTGCGGCCTGGTCCCGGATCGAGTTCACCAGGTCCTTGGTCTCGCCGCTGTTCGGCGCGGTCTCCGGGACGGCGGTGAAGAGGGCCGTCTCCCCGGCCTCGTCGAGTACCGGGGCGCCGACCGACGCGACGCCGTCGAGGTCCCGTACGGTCTCGGCGACCCGCTCGGTGGCGGCCTCGGTGTCCGCGGCCGCCGAGGTGTCGACGACCACGGTCAACGGGCCGTTGAAGCCGGGTCCGAAGCCCTCAGACAGCAGGTCGTAGGCGCGCCGCTGGGTGGTCTCGACCGACTTCGACTCGTCTCCCGGCAGCCCGAGTTCGAGGCCCAGCGCCGGTACGGCGACGGCGCCGAGGCCGAGTCCCGCGACCAGCAGCACGGCCACCGGCCGCCGCAGCACGAAGCGCGCCCAGCGGACCCCGAGACCGGGCCGGCCGGAGGTGGCGGGCACCGCGTGCGGGCGCTCGCCGGCCCGCCGGGCGGCCTTGCGGGCGGCCCGGGACAGCACCCGCCGGCCGGCGAAGCCGAGCATCGCGGGCACCAGGGTGAGCGCGACGAGCACGGCGAGCGCCACGGCGCCCGCGCCGCCCATGCCCATCTTGGTGAGTTCGGGGATCCCGACGACGCCGAGTCCGACGAGGGCGATGCAGACCGTCGCGCCGGCGAAGACCACGGCGGACCCGGCCGTGCCCACCGCCCGGCCGGCGGCCTCCTCGGGCTCGCTGCCGCGGGCGAGTTCGTCGCGGAACCGGGAGGTGATGAAGAGCGCGTAGTCGATGCCGACCGCCAGCCCCAGCATCAGCGCCAGGATGGCGACGGTGGACGTCAGGCCCAGCGGCACGGCCAGCGCGGAGACCAGCCCGAAGGCGATGGCCACCCCCGCGAAGGCGGTCAGCAGGGACAGCCCGGCGGCGACCAGCGACCCGAGGGCGAGGACCAGCACCACCGCGGCCACCGCCACGCCGACGATCTCCGTCGTCCCGCCCGGCTCCTCCTCCGCGTCCAGCGCGGAACCGCCGATCTCCACGGTCAGCCCGGCGTCCCCGGCCTGGTCCGCGGCATCCTCAAGGGCGCTCTTCGTCGGCCCGGTCAGGTCCACGGCGTCCGCGGTGTAGGTGATCGTGGAGTAGGCGATGGTGCCGTCCTCGCTGACGTCACCGGCCTCGTAGGGGTCGGTGGCAGAGGCGACCTGACCGCCGCCCGCCAGCGAGTCGAGCGCGTCCGCGACGGCCGCCTTGTGCTCCTGCGCCGTCACCCGCTGCCCCTCCGGCGCCTGGAACACCAGGCGGGCCTCGGCGCCCTGCGCGTTGCTCTCGGGGAAGCGGTCGTCGAGCAGGTCGAACGCCTTCTGCGACTCGGTGCCGGGCATGGAGAGGTCCTCTTCCTCCCCCGCCGGCGCCGCCGCGGCTGCGACCCCGGCCAGTACCAGGGCGACCAGCCAGGTGCCGCCGACGAGCCGGCGCCGCCGGAACGCCCACCGCCCGATCCGGTACAGAAAAGTGGCCACTTCTCGATCACTCCAGACACCCGTAGGGAGGGGAACGCGCGGGGATCCCGCGCCCTGTCCACACTCCCGTCCGCGGCCCGCCGGGGCATCGTCTGCCGTGGCCGTTCCCTTCTGGTGCGCCCGGACCAGACGGCGGCGTCACCTGGTGCCCGCGCACCACGGACCGCGCCCGGACCGGGGCCACCCGCCGGTTACTCCCCGTCGTCCCCGAAGTCCTCCACGAAGAAGCTGTCGTGCCGGATACGGAACTGCTTCAGCTCCTCGCCGCCGCGCCGCGACATCTCCGCGACCCGCTCGAAGTACTCCTCGCGCGGCGCGCCCGGGGAGAAGAGCATGAGCACGCGGACGGGGTCGTCGGTGGCGTTCCTGAAGGCGTGCAGCCCGCCGACGGGCACGTACAGGAAGTCCCCGCCGCGCCCCGTCACCCATCTGTCGCCGTCGTACAGCTCCAGCTCGCCGGAGACCACGTAGAAGGACTCCGACATGGCCTTGTGGAAGTGCGTCTTCGCCCCGGGCGAGCGCGGGCCGAGCTGCACGTCGTAAAGACCGAACTCACCGCCCGTCGACTCCTCGGTGGCGAGGTAGCGGGTGAAGCCGCCGGGCGAGGTCAGGTCCGGCGGGCTGCCGGCCGGCCGGAACGTGGCGTTCACCTCGCCTCTCTCACCGTGGTAGCGGGGCTCGGGGTAGACGAGGTCTTCGGGGTACGACATGGGTGCGCTCCTTCCGGCGGGTCCTCCGGCATCGTTTCCCGGCCGCCGCCCGCGCGGCATCGGGCAACCGGATGATCTTCGCCGGCGCCTGGCCGAGGCCCGCGGACCTACGCCGCGGGCGCGGCACGTCAGCTCTGATCCGCAGCGAGCCGGTCGGCGCGGCGGGTCAGGTAGTCGCGCTCGGGCAGGCTCGCGGTGCGCTGAGCCGCCTCGCGGTAGGCGCGGACGGCGGCCCGTGGCTGGCCGGAGTCCTCCAGCAGGTGGGCGCGTACGGCGAACCACCGGTGATGACCGCCCGACTCGCCTGCCAGTGCCTCGCAGGCGGCCAGGCCGGCCCGGGGGCCCGCGACCATGGCGAGGGCGACCACGCGGCCGAGCCGCGCCATCGGGCCGGGGTCGAGCCGCTCCAGGAGGTCGTAGAGCCCGAGGATCTGCGGCCAGTCGGTGTCCTGCGCGAGCCGTGCCTCGTCGTGGACGGCGGCGATCGCCGCCTGGAGCCGGTACGGCCCGATCGGCGGGTGCGGCAGGACGTCGGTGAGGATCGCGGTGCCCTCGTCGATCAGCTCGCGCCGCCACAGCCCGCGGTCCTGGTCAACCAGGGCCACCAGCCTGCCGTCGGAGTCGAGCCGCGCCGGGCGGCGGGCGTCGGTGAGCAGCATCAGGGCGAGGAGCCCCCCGAGTTCGGCCTGTTCCGGCAGGCTCTCCCTGAGCTGGCGGGTCAGCCTGATCGCCTCGCCGGAGAGCTCCACCCGCGCCAGCTCCGCCCCGGTGGCGGCCGAGTAGCCCTCGTTGAAGATCAGGTAGAGCACCCGCAGCACGCTCGGCAGCCGCGCCGACCTGGTCGCGGCGTCGAGGACCCCGAACCCGCCGCCCGCCGCCGCGACCGCCCGCTTGGCGCGGGAGACGCGCCGCGTCATCGTGTCGGCCGGCACCAGGAACGCCGCGGCGATCTCGGCGGTGGTCAGCCCGCCGACCGCCCGCAGGGTCAGCGCGACCTGGGAGGCGGGCGACAGATCGGGATGGCAGCACAGGAAGAGGAGGTCGGCGGTGTCGTCCGCGGCGTACTCCACCGGAGCGGTCAGCCGCGCCTGGGCCTCTGCGGTCCGTAGCTCCCGTCTACGGCGGGCGGCCTCCGAGCGCCACATGTCCGTCAGCCGGCGGCTCGCGACCGTGACCAGCCAGGCGCGGGGGTCGGCCGGCACGCCCTCGGCCCGCCATTGCTGCGCGGCCGCCAGCATCGCCTCGCTGACCGCGTCCTCGGCCCGGTCGAAGTCGCCGGTACGCCGGGTGAGCGCGCCCAGCACCTGCGGGAGCAGCTCCCGCAGGTGCGCCTCCAGCCGGGCGTCGGTCACCACGGCTACAGTTCGCCGGCCGGGCCGCCGGGGCCGAGCAGCGGCCTGACCTCGACGCCCCAGTGCCGGGCGTCGGGGAACCTGGCGGCGATCTCCACGGCGCGGTCCATGGACTCGCAGTCGACGAGCCAGTACCCGGCCATGTGCTCCTTGAGTTCGAGGTAGGGACCGTCCGTGGCGAGCGTCCGCCCGTCCCGCACCCGGACCGCCCGGCCGGCCGGCGGTCCCGCCAGCGGATCTCCGGCCAGCCACTCGCCGGACGCCGTGCAGTCCGCAAGCAACTGCTCGTACTCCGCGCCCATCCGCGCGTGCTCGCTCTCGCTCAGCGCCTCCCACTCCTCGGTCGAGGCGTAGATCATCAGCAGGTACTTCACGGTGTGCTCCTCGTCGTCGGGCGGGACCCCTCGTCCCGCCGCTCGCCCCCTGGTCGAAGCCACCGCGCCGGACCGGACACGCCGCCTCCCACCGATTCCTACCAGGCACCCGTGTCCGGTTCCCGGATCCGCCGCCGACCACGGCGCAGCCCGGCGGCGCACCCGGTGCCGCCACGCCCGAAGGAGGACTCGTGAGTACCCAGGCAGACGCCCGCGGCACGACGGGGTCGAACCCCGTGCTCGGCACGCTGTTCCTCGGCATGTTCGTCATGGGCGGCGCGGAGCTGCTGGTGGTCGGCGTACTCGACGTCATGGCGCGCGACCTCGGTGTCGCGGTCTCGTCGGCGGGGGCGCTGGTCACGACGTACGCGCTCGGCCTCGCCTTCGGCGGGCCGCTCCTGACCGCGCTGACGATGCGGCTGGACAAGCGCACCGTCCTGGCCGGCGCGCTCGTCCTGTTCGTCCTGGGCACCGTGGTCGCGGTGACCACGACCAGCTTCGGCCTGCTGCTCGCGTGCCGGGCCCTGACCGGTGCGGCGGCCGGGCTCTACGACGCCACCGCGTTCGCGGTGGCCCTCGCGAGCGTCCCGCCGGAGCGGGCAGGACGCGCGATCGCGGTGGTCATCTCCGGTGTCTCCGTGTCGGCCGCCCTCGGCGTGCCGCTGGGCACCGTCGTGGGCAACCTGCTCGGGTGGCGCGGCACGTTCGCGGCCGTGATCGTGCTCGCCTGCGCCGCCCTGGCAGCGGCCATGACGCTGGTCCCGTCCGTGCCGGCGGCGGAGGGGAGCGCTGCCTCCCAGGCCAGGCACGCGTTCGCGCCGCGGGTCCTGGCCGTGCTGGGCCTGTGCTTCCTGGTGTTCGCGTCCACCTACGCCGCGCTGACCTACATCGTGCCGTTCCTCGCGGAGACGACCGGCGTCTCCGGCGCGGCGGCCGGGGCGTTCCTGCTGGCGTACGGCGCCGCCACGGCCATCGGCTCCTTCGGGGGCGGCCGGTTCGCGGACCGGAACGCCGGGGGAACGCTGGTGGCCGGAACCGCGGGCTGTGCCCTCACCCTGCTGGCCCTCTGCGTCCTCGGGGCGAACCCGGTCGTCGTGGCCGTGGCGATGCTGGCCTGGGGCCTCTGCGTCTTCGGCATGGCGCCTGCACTGCAGTACCGCGTCGTGAGCCTGGCGGGGCCAGGCGGCGGTCTCGCGCAGTCGCTGCCGGCGTCCGCGATCAACACCGGCGTCGCCGCCGGCTCGTTCGCGGGCGGCGCGGCGATCGACCGGTTCTCGGTCCAGGCGGCGTTCCTGACCGCGCTGGGCATCGCCGTGGCGGCCTTCGCGGTGGCCGCGGCCACCCGCCGCCTCGCCCCGTCCCCGGCCGGAGAACCCATGCCGGCCTCGCAGCAGGTGGGTTGACGCGTGCGATCCCCCGGCGGCGCGGTGACGCGGGCGGCCGGTTGCCGCACGGCTGCGCACCGTTGCGCGACGTCCGGCGCTCCTGCGGTCAGGCGGGGCCCTCGCCGCTCGCACGGGTGTCGGGGGCGCGGTGCTCGGCGGCGATGCCGAAGCGGCGTTCGCCCGTGGCAGATCCGGCGGGGCGGGCGGTGTGGACGCCGGAGACGGTGGTGATGATCTGCTCCTCGGCGGGCGGGTTCTCCAACTCGTCGAGTTTTTCCAGGTCGGCGGCAGAGACGAGGGCCACGAGGGGCTTGCCGTGCCGCGTGACCACGACCCGCTCACCGCCGTAGACCACGCGGTTGATCAAGTCGGCCAATTCTGCGCGGGCTTGCGTCACCGGAATTTCGTACGCCATGCTCCCAGCATAACTGGATGTACGTCCTGTACATTTTGCACCGAGGATCATGAAACCGAGAGAGGGAGAGGTGCCGACGGCCATGGACAGCCCCACGGCGCGCTACGTGCTGCCGGAGTTCACCGAGCGGACGAGCAGCGGGGTGCGCACGCAGGATCCGTACTCGAAACTGCTGGAGGAGCGGATCGTCTTCCTCGGCACACAGGTCGACGACACGTCTGCGAACGACGTGATGGCCCAGCTCATGCATCTGGAGCACGCCGCCCCCGACCAGGACATCTCGCTGTACATCAACTCCCCGGGCGGCTCGTTCACGGCGATGACCGCGATCTACGACACGATGCAGTTCGTCACCAGCGACATCGAGACCGTCTGCCTCGGGCAGGCCGCCTCCGCCGCCGCCGTGCTGCTGGCCGCCGGCACCCCCGGCAAGCGGTACGTGCTGCCCGGCGCGCGCGTGCTCATCCACCAGCCGTCGTTCGCCGAGCCGGTGCAGGGGCAGGCGAGCGACCTGGAGATCTACGCGCGGGAGCTGCTGCGGCACCGTGCCCTGCTGGAGGAGTTGCTCGCCAGGCACTCCAGCACGCCGATCGAGCAGATCCGCGAGGACATCGAGCGCGACAAGATCCTCGACGCCGAGCAGGCGATCGCGTACGGGCTGGCCGACCGGATGACCGAGAGCCGCAAGGGCACGCGCACCGCGCACTACGGGAGGTGACGGACCGTGCTGCCGCCAGAACTGCCGCCGCTGCCCGCGCTCACGCGCGCGGAGTCGGAGGTGATCGACCGCTACCTGGACGCCGTCGACCAGTTGGGCCGGATCAACCCGGCGCGCGGCACGGACACCTACGCGGGCTTGCGCGCCGCGCAGGCGCTGGTGCGCACAGCGGTCGGGCTGCGGGACGCGCTGGCGCTGATGCACGAGCGGCGCGAGACGCAGATCCACGCGGCGACCATGGCGCGTGCGCTGCGGGTGCTCGACGGGGAGCGCCGCACCCGGCTGGTGGCGGTGCCGCCCGGGCCGCAGGAGCCCGACGGGGCGCCGTGACGGGCGGGCGGGGGCGGGCGGCGTACGGCCGGATAGGTTGGCCGCGTTCCGCCCGCCGCGCTTCGAGGAGCCAGCCGCCATGTGTCCGCAGCCCGTTGACCCCGTGCCCCTGACGACGCCCGGGTACGGAGCCGGCGGACCCGACGGCGGCCGGCTCGCCGCGCTGCTGGCCGCGGCCGCCCGCGGCGACTTCCCGCCGCCGGACGGCGCGGTCACCGTGCTCCCGCAGCCGTCGCCCCGGGACGCGGGCGTCCTCGCCCTCACCGGCAGCCACGTCGTCTTCGCCGACGCCGACCCGGCGTGGATACGCGGCCTGCTGCCCGCGGACGACCTGTCCGCGCCGCTCAACCCGCCGTTCCTCGGCGCCCTCACCGCCCGCCTGGGCCGCACCGTGAACAACATCGACGCCCTGCTGGTCGCCGACCCCCTGCCGGGCCCGCCGCCGGCCCTCGCGCCCGACACCGACGGCGGCCACCCCCGGATCCGCCGCGCCCTGCGCCACCGCGACGGCGTACGCGCCTGGACCGTCCCCGGCGCCACCGTGCTGCTGGGCCGCGGCGTCGCCGGGCGCTGGGAGACCGCCGTGGAGGTCGAGCCGGGAGCCCGGGGGCGCGGGCTGGGGCGGCGGCTGGCGACGGCGGCCCGGCACCTGGTGCCGCCGGGCGAGCCGCTGTGGGCGCAGGTGGCGCCGGGGAACGCGGCGAGCGTGCGGGCGTTCCTCGCCGCCGGGTTCCGGCCGGTGGGCGCGGAGGCGCTGCTGGTGGTAGACGAGGAGTAGGACGGGCGGAGCGGGCAACCGGGAAGGGCATGGACCGACACCGGAACGAGGACGAGCACGGCACGACGGCGCCTGCCGCGGATGCCGCATCCGATGCGGCGTACGCGCGCCACGAGACCGCGCTGGAGCGGGACGACCGCAACTTCGTGGAACTGCTCCAGGAGCTGCGGGTGACGCAGACGGGCGTACAGATCCTCTTCGCTTTCCTGCTGACCCTCGCCTTCACCCAGCGCTTCACCGAACTGGACTCGCTGCAGCGCGGCACGTACGTGACGACCCTGCTGCTCTCCGTGGCCGCCGCGGTGCTGCTCACCGCGCCCGCGGCCGTGCACCGGGGGCTGTTCCGGCGGCACGCGAAGCGCCGCATCGTCGACGTCTCCTCGCGGCTGGCGGCGGCGGGTCTCGGCGTGCTGGCGCTCGCGCTGTCCGGGGCCGTCCTGCTCGTGGTGGACGTCGTCCTGGGGCGCCCGGCCGGGGTCGCGGCGGGCGCGTCGGTGCTGGCGTTCATCGCGGCCCTGTGGGCGCTGCTGCCGTGGGGGCTGAGCAGGAGCCTCGCCGCGCGGGCGGCGAGGCAGGACCGCGGCCGGGGCTGAGCCTCAGAGCGTGCCGGGGTCGGTGTTCGCGCCGCAGAGCACGACGGCCACCCGCTCCCCCGCACGGGGCTTGTACGCGCCCGTGGTCAGCGCCGCGAGCGCCGTACCGGCGGCGTGCTCGACGACGAGCCGGTGCTCGTCCCACAGCCGCCGCCGGGCCGCCGCGATGTCGGCGTCCGCGACGAGCACCGAGGTGCTGCCGGGGCGCTGCGCCCAGGCCAGCGCGGCACCCGACGCACGGGAGGCGCCGAGGGAGTCCGCGGCGATCGAGTCGACCGGTACGTCCACCACCTCGCCTGCCGCGAGCGCGGCGTTGAGAGCGCGGCAGTTCTCCGGCTCGACGGCGACGACGCCGATCCCGTGCTGCGCCGCGGCCGCCGCCACGCCCGCGTACAGCCCGCCGCCGCCGACCGCGACGACGACGGTGTCGACGCCGCCGGGCACCGCCGCGGCGATCTCCGGCAGCAGCGTCCCGGCACCCGCGGAGATCAGCGGGTGGTCGTAGGCGTGCGAGACGAGGGCGCCGGTCTCCGCCGCCATCGCGCGCGAGGCGGCCAGCGCCTCGCCGTACGTGCGGCCCGTCAGCCGTACGTCGGCGCCCAGGCCGCGTAGCCGCTCGACCTTGAACTCCGGCGCGGTGGCGGGCACGAAGACGTGCGCGGGGACGCCGTGCCGCGCGGCGGCCCAGGCGCAGGCCAGACCGGCGTTGCCGCCGGAGGCGATGAGCACGCCGGCGTCCGGCATGGTGCCGGCTGCGGCGTGGGCGGCGGTGAAGTTCAGCGCGCCGCGCGCCTTGAAGGAGCCGGTGTGCTGGAGGAACTCGAGCGCGAACCACACCTCGGCGTCCGGCGCCACCCCGGCGCCCGCGGGCGCGACGGCGACCGGGCGGATCCCTCCCGCGATGCGCCGCGCGGCGGCCTGGACGTCCTCGTGGCTGATGGGCTGGTCGGTCATGTCTCCAGGGTGGACCAGCGGAGCGCGCGGAGGGCGTCCGGGGGCGTGTGCGTCAGGCCACAGAGGCCGGCCGCCAGGGCAGCGCGATCCACACCGTCTTGCCGCCGTCGTCCGTCGGCGTCACGGACAGCCGGCCGCCGGACTCCGCGACGAGGCAGCGGATGATGACCATGCCGCGCCCGTTGTCCTGCTGGACGGCGGCCGGGAGCCGGCGCGGCCAGCGCGGGTGGCTGTCGCTGACGCCGACGCGCAACTGCTCGCGTACGAGCATCATCCGCACGGTGAACGTCGGCGACTGCCCGCGGGTGTGCTGTACGGCGTTCGTGGCCAGTTCGGAGACGACGAGCCGGACGGTGTCCGTCGCATCCGTGCCTTCCGGGAGGCCCCATTTCCCGAGAATGTCAGTGACATATTTACGCGCCTGCGTGACAGAGGCAGCCTCACTCGGCAGCGTGACGGATGCATCCTGCTGGTCTGCCATTGCGACGCCGTCCCTTTCGCACGCGTGTGCCGGACTCCGACGCGTGCCCGGTGAAGTCGAGGACCGCTTCAGGTTGTTGTTCGCGCCACGGTGCCATCGATCGTGCCCGGCGCGCGAGCCCTCCACCAAGTTATGCATATATCTGTCGCTCGAAGCGGTGAACTCTGCGGCGAGAGACTGTATTTGGGCGGCACACTGGCCAGTTGTCACGCGTTCGGCCGAGCGGCCGGGAGGGGCGTCATGCGCAATGAGCCGGCGGTACGCCGCGTCAAGCTGGGCGCGGAGCTGCGCAGGCTGCGCGGCAGAGCGGGGCTGACCAGCGGGAAGGCGGCGGCGCTGGTCGGCTGGCACCAGTCGAAGATCAGCCGGATAGAGACCGGCACGTCGGCGGCCAAGGCCGCGGACGTCGCCCGGCTGCTCGACGCCTACGGGGTCACCGACCCGGAGCTGCGCACGCTGCTGGAGACGCTGGCCACGGCGCCGCGCGAGGGGCGCGAGGACCGCTGGTGGAGCGAGTACCGCGAGCTGCTGCCGGCCGCGTACCGCGACTTCATCAGCCTGGAGGCGGAGGCGGCCACGGTGCGCACGCTGGAGACGTCGGTGGTCCCGGGGCTGCTCCAGACGCGGCGGTACGCGCTGGCGGTGACCCGGGCGGCCGTCGCGGGCGCGGCGCCGCGGGAGGTGGAGTCGCTGGTGGAGGTGCGGATAGCGCGGCAGGCGGTGCTGCGCGGACCGCGCCCGCCGCACCTGCACGCGGTGCTCGACGAGGCGGTGCTGCGGCGGCACGTGGGCGGTCCCGGGGTGATGGCCGAGCAGTTGCGGCACTTGGGGCGGATGGGGGCGCTTCCGCACGTACGCGTCCAGATTCTGCCCTTTTCCGCCGGCGAGCACGTGGGTCTCACCGGCCCTTTCGTTATCTTCTCTTATTCGCGCAGTTCTGATCTCGACGTGGTCGTTGTCGACCATTTGATGAGTAGCCTTCACCTCGAAAGGAAAGAAGACTTACGGGCGTATGAGACCGCCTTTGCTTCGCTGCAGGCAGGCGCCCTTTCGCACGAGGAATCCCTGTCGTTCATAGCCGCGCTCGGCGCGGGCGCAAAGGAGGCACCATGACCGCAATGCCTCGGTACGTCTCCTCCAGTACGGCACTCGACGACCTCCGCTGGCGGCGCAGTTCGCACAGTACGGGGGCGAACAACTGCGTCGAGGCCGCCTATCCCGTGGGACCGGAATCCGCAGGACTGCTCGCCGTGCGGGACTCCACCCATGTGGAGGGGCCGGCGCTGCTGTTCCGGGCCGAGGCGTGGCGGGCGTTCGTCGCGGCGGTCAAGGACGGCGAGTTCGCCGGGGGCGCGCGGGTCGCGTACGCCTAGGGAGCGGGCGCCGTGCGCTCCGGGGGCGGGGGCGCGGGCGCGGTGCGTACGACTGTTTCGACCGCGGTGTCCACCTGCTCCTCCGTGAGGTCCGCGCGGGCGGTCAGGCGCAGCCGCGAGATGCCGTCGGGGACCGACGGGGGGCGGAAGCAGCCGACCGCCACGCCGGCCTCGCGGCACGCCGCCGCCCACGCCACGGCGGCCCCGGGCGCCGGGGCCCGTACCGACACCACCGCCGCGGCGGGGCGCACGGCCGTCAGCCCGGCGGCCGTCAGCCCGCCGTGCAGCGCCGCCGCCACCCGCCGGGCCGCCGCGGCCCGCTCCGGCTCGCGGCGCAGCAGCCGCAGCGCGGCGAGGGCGGCGCCCGCGGCGGCGGGGGCGAGGCCGGTGTCGAAGATGAACGTGCGGGCGGTGTTGACCAGGTGCTCGATCACCCGCGCGGGACCCAGCACCGCGCCGCCCTGGCTGCCCAGCGCCTTGGACAGGGTGACGGTGGCGACGACGTCGGCCGCGCCCGCCAGCCCCGCCGCGTGCGGGGCGCCGCGCCCGCCGGACCCGAGGACGCCGAGCCCGTGGGCGTCGTCCACCAGCAGCCCGGCACCGTACGAGCGGCAGACCGCCGCCAGCGCCGGCAGATCGGCCGCGTCGCCGTCGACGGAGAAGACCCCGTCGGAGACCGCAAGCGCGCGCCCGGCGAAGCCGTCGAGGGCCTTGGCGACCGCGTCGGTGTCGGCGTGCGGGACGACGGCGACGTCGGCCCGGGAGAGCCGGCAGCCGTCGATGAGCGAGGCGTGGTTGCCCGCGTCCGAGACCACCAGGGTGCCGCGGTCGCTCAAGGCGGTGACGGCGGCGAGGTTTGCCGCGTACCCCGAGGAGAAGACGAGCGCGGCCTCGAAGCCGCAGAAGGCGGCGAGTTCCGCCTCCAGCTCCGCGTGCAGCGCGGTGGTGCCGCTGACGAGCCGGGAGCCGGTGGCGCCCGCGCCCCAGCGGCGGGCCGCGGCGGCCGCGGCGGCGGTGACCTCGGGGTGGCGGGCGAGGCCGAGGTAGTCGTTGCCGCACAGGTCGAGCAGCCGGGCGTCGTGCGCGCGGGGGCGCAGGGCGCGTACGAGACCGGCGCGCCGCCGCTCCTCGGCCTGCGCGTCGATCCAGTCGAAGGCGTGACGGGGCATGCGGTTCCTCGGCTCGGGCGGGCTGTTTCTGCACCGTAGTGCGCGCGGGGGCGCGCGGTGGTGTGGCGATGAGCACAGAAGACGGGGGCGGCCGTTGTGCGGTGCCCCATTGGCCCGGGCCGGTGCGGTGGGCGAGGATCTGCGCCATGGACCTGCTTTCGACGCTGGTGGACAAGGGGCTGCGGCGCGAGGCGCCCACCCGGGACGAGGCGCTGGCCGTGCTGCGCACCCCGGACGAGGACGTGCTCGACGTCGTCGCCGCGGCCGGGAAGGTGCGCCGGACCTTCTTCGGCCGCCGGGTGAAGCTCAACTACCTGGTCAACCTCAAGTCGGGGCTGTGCCCCGAGGACTGCTCGTACTGCTCGCAGCGGCTGGGTTCCGAGGCGGGGATCCTCAAGTACACGTGGCTGAAGGCCGACCAGGCGGCCGAGGCCGCGGCGGCGGGGGTGGCGGGCGGCGCCAAGCGGGTCTGCCTGGTCGCCAGCGGGCGCGGGCCGACGGACCGGGACGTCGACCGGGTCTCGGAGACCATCGCCGCCATCAAGGAGCAGAACGGCGACGTGGAGGTGTGCGCCTGCCTCGGGCTGCTCTCCGACGGCCAGGCGGAGCGGCTGAAGGCGGCCGGGGCGGATGCGTACAACCACAACCTCAACACGTCCGAGGCGACGTACGCGGACATCTGCACCACGCACGGCTACGAGGACCGGGTGCAGACCGTGCAGCAGGCGCAGGCGGCCGGGATGTCGGCCTGCTCCGGGCTGATCGCGGGGATGGGCGAGAGCGACGAGGACCTGGTGGACGTGGTCTTCGCGCTGCGCGCGCTGGACCCGGACTCGGTGCCGGTGAACTTCCTGATCCCGTTCGAGGGCACGCCGCTGGCCGGGGAGTGGGATCTCTCGCCGCAGCGCTGTCTGAAGATCCTCGCCATGGTGCGATTCGTCTGCCCGGACGTGGAGGTGCGGCTGGCGGCCGGCCGGGAGATCCACCTGCGGACCCTCCAGCCGCTTGCGCTGCACCTGGCCAACTCGGTCTTCCTGGGCGACTACCTGACCAGCGAGGGGCAGGCGGGCAAGACGGACCTGGAGATGATCGCGGACGCCGGGTTCGAGGTGGAGGAGGCGGGGACGACGACGCTGCCGCCGCACCGGGCGGCGGACGGGGCGGCTCCGGAGCCCGGGCCCGCCGGCGGTCCCGCGACCGCGGACGAGCAGGCGCGGGAGGCGCGTACGGACCTCGTGGCCGTACGCCGCCGCGGTGCCGGTACGGAACTGCCGCCCAATGCCTGAGCCGTTGCCGCCGCGGCGGCTGCTCGACCTGGACCGCGAGCACGTCTGGCACCCCTACGGACCCATGCCCGGACGGCAGGAGCCGCTGGTCGTCGACTCCGCCGAGGGCGTACGCCTGCGGCTGGCACAGCCCGCGTGGGGCGTGGACGAGCTGGTCGACGGGATGTCGTCGTGGTGGTCCGCGATCCACGGCTACCGCCACCCGGCGCTCGACGCCGCCGCGCGCGGGCAGTTGGAGCGGATGAGCCACGTGATGTTCGGCGGACTCACCCACGAGCCGGCGGTGCGGCTCGCGGCGCGGCTGGTGGAGGTCACGCCGGAGCCGCTGGCGCACGTGTTCCTCAGCGACTCGGGCTCGGTGTCGGTCGAGGTCGCGGTCAAGATGTGCCTGCAGTACTGGCGTTCGCGCGGCCTGCCGGGCAAGCGCAGGCTGATGACCTGGCGGGGCGGCTACCACGGTGATACCTGGCAGCCGATGTCCGTCTGCGACCCGGACGGCGGCATGCACGACCTGTGGTCCGGGGTGCTGCCGCGGCAGTTGTTCGCCGGCGTGCCGCCCGCCGGCTTCGACGCGCCGGTGGACGGGGCGTACGAGCGCGAGCTGCGCGACCTGGTGGCGCGGCACGCGGACGAGCTGGCCGCGGTGATCGTGGAGCCGGTCGTGCAGGGCGCGGGCGGGATGCGCTTCACCGCGCCCGGCTATCTGCGGGTGCTGCGCGAGGCGTGCGACGCACACGGCGTGCTGCTGGTGTTCGACGAGATCGCCACCGGCTTCGGTCGCACCGGCGCGTTCTTCGCCGCGGACCACGCGGGCGTCACCCCGGATGTGATGTGCGTCGGCAAGGCGCTGACCGGCGGCTATCTGTCGATGGCCGCGACGCTGTGCACACCGGAGGTGGCCGAGGGCATCTCGCGGGGCGAGGTTCCGGTGCTCGCCCACGGGCCGACGTTCATGGGCAATCCGCTCGCCTCCGCCGTCGCGCTGGCCTCGCTCGACCTGCTGGCCGACGGCGGCTGGCGGCAGGACGTCAAGCGCATCGAGAGCGGGCTGCGGGAGGGGCTGGCCGGGGCGGCGGAGCTGCCGGGGGTGCGGGACGTACGGGTGCTGGGCGCCGTCGGCGTCGTGCAACTGGACCACGACGTGGACATGGCCGCCGCCACCCGGGCCGCGGTCGGGGCGGGGGTGTGGCTGCGCCCGTTCCGGGACCTGATCTACACCATGCCGCCGTACGTGACAGGGGACGCCGACCTCGCCCGGATCTGCGCCGCCGTGCGCGCCGCGGCTGCGGCCGGCTGACGGGCGGGGGGACGACGCGATGGGCAGCGTGCTCGTGGTCACCGGCACCTCGACCGGTGTGGGCAAGACGGTCGTCACCGCCGCGGTGGCCGCCGCGGCGCTGGCGCGGGGCCGCTCGGTGGCCGTGCTCAAGCCGGCCCAGACCGGCGTGGCGGAAGGCGAGCCGGGGGACGCCGACGAGGCGGCACGCCTCGTCCCGGGCATACGGGCCGTGGAGCTGGCCCGCTTCCCCGAGCCGCTGGCCCCGGCGACGGCCGCGCGGCGCGCGGGGCTGCCGCCGCTGACGGCGGCGGACGCGGCGGGGATGGTGGAGAAGCTGGGGCACGACCACGACCTGGTGCTGGTGGAGGGCGCGGGCGGGCTGCTGGTGCGGCTGGACGACGCGGGCGGCACGCTGGCGGAGGTAGCGCGGCTGGTGGCGGCGCCGGTGCTGGTCGTGGCCGCCGCCGGGCTCGGCACGCTGAACGCCACCGAGCTGACCACGGAGGCGCTGCGCCGCCGCGGTCTGGCGTGCCCGGGTGCGGTGGTGGGCAGTTGGCCGGCGGCGCCGGACCTGGCGGCCCGGTGCAATCTGGCGGACCTGCCGGCCACGGCGCGGGTGCCGCTGCTGGGCGCGGTGCCGGAGGGGGCCGGCGGGTACGGCCCGGAGACCTTCCGCGCCGCCGCCCCGGGGTGGCTGGCGCCGGCGCTCGGCGGGCACTGGGACGCGGACGGCTTCCGCGCCCGGCAGGCCCCGGGCGGGTCCGGGAGGGGACAATCGCAGTGAGCCCGCACGCCAGGAGGCCCCCATGCCCTCACCGACGCGCGCGGCGCGGGACGCCGTGTACCACCCGTACTTCGCGCGCCTCTACGCCCGCCTCAGCGTCGCCGCCGACGAGCACGGCGGGGTCGCCGAGCTGCGCAAGGAGCTGCTGACCGGCCTGTCCGGCCGGGTGGTGGAGATCGGCGCGGGCAACGGGCTGAACTTCGCGCACTACCCGCCCGCCGTCTCCGAGGTGGTCGCGGTCGAGCCGGAGCGGCACCTGCGGCAGCTCGCCGCGGAGGCGGCGCTGCGCGCGGCCGTACGGGTGGACGTGCTGCCGGGGACCGCGGAGGAACTGCCGGTCGAGAGCGGGTCGTGCGACGCCGCCGTCGCCTCGCTGGTGCTCTGCTCGGTCGCGGACGTGCCGCGGTCGCTCGGCGAGCTGCGCCGGGTGCTGCGGCCCGGTGGCGAGCTGCGGTTCTACGAGCACGGGCGGGCCGGCGGGCGGGCGATGCGGGCGGTGCAGCGGGCGGCGGACCGCACGGTGTGGCCGCTGCTGCTCGGCGGCTGCCACTCCGGTCGCGACGTGCTCGGCGAGCTGACCGCCGCCGGGTTCACGCTGGGCCCGTACCGGCGGGTGCGGATGCCGGAGAAGGGACCGCCGACCCCGGCCTCTTATCACGTCCTGGGAACTGCGCTCCGCGGCTGACGGCGACTGCGCCGGACACAGGAGAGGCCGGTCCTCCCGCGGGAGTAGTGGGTTATCCACAGGTGCCACCCGGGAGGGATGCGCGGGATTCCACGGCCGCCTAGTCTCGCTGGCAGGCGGCGCGGATCCGATCGATCACGCAGCCCCGCAGCACGTCCCCGCCGGGCACCCACGGCGTACGGCGGGGGGACAGGAACGCGCCACCGGCGCCCGGCTCACAGCCCGATGGGGGAACGGCATTGTCCACACCGGCGGCACTCGACAGACGCGAAGCGGGACGGCCCGCCGGGGTCGCGGCCCGCGCCGGCGGGCTGACGAAGACGTACGGCAGCGGCGAGACGGCGGTCGTGGCGCTGGACGCGGTGGACGTGGAGATCCACCGGGCCCGCTTCACCGCGGTCATGGGCCCGTCCGGCTCCGGGAAGTCCACGCTGATGCACTGCCTCGCCGGGCTCGACACGGTGACGTCCGGGCGGATCTGGCTGGGTGACGAGGAGATCACGGGGCTGGGCGAGCGGGAGCTGACGCGGCTGCGCCGCGACCGGATCGGCTTCATGTTCCAGTCGTTCAACCTGCTGCCCACGCTGAACGCCCTGGAGAACATCACGCTGCCGATGGACATCGCGGGCCGCAGACCCGACCCCGAGTGGCTGGACCGGGTGGTCGACACGCTCGGTCTGCGCGACCGGCTGGACCACCGGCCCTCGCAGCTCTCCGGCGGCCAGCAGCAGCGGGTGGCGTGCGCGCGGGCGCTGGCCTCCCGGCCCGAGCTGATCTTCGCCGACGAGCCGACGGGCAACCTCGACTCGCGCTCCGGGTCCGAGGTGCTGGGCTTCCTGCGGGAGGCGGTGGACCGGTTGGCGCAGACGGTGGTGATGGTGACCCACGACCCGGGCGCCGCCGCCCACTCCGACCTGGTGCTCTTCCTGGCCGACGGGCGGATCGTGGACGAGATGCCGGAGCCGACGGCCGAGGCGGTGCTGGAGCGCATGAAGCGCTTCGACGGCATCAGGAAGAGCTGAGGCGGCCGTGCTCAAGGCGACTCTGCGCAGCTTCTTCGCGCACAAGGGGCGGCTGCTGCTGTCGGCGCTGGCCGTCCTGCTGTCGGTGGCGTTCGTCTCCGGCAGCCTCATCTTCTCCGACACCGTCAGCCGCACGTTCGACCGGCTCTTCGCCTCCACGGCCGCCGACGTGGCGGTCTCGCCGAAGGAGGCGTTCGAGCAGAACCGCGGGTTCGGCTCCGGGCTGGTGCCGACGCTGCCTGCGTCGGTGGCCGACGAGGTGGCGAAGGTGCCGGGGGTGCAGGCCGTCCACCTCGACGTCGAGGTGGAGAACCTCACCGTCACCGACGCGGAGAACGAGCCGATCGGCCGGACCACGGGCCCTCCGACGATCGCCACCAACTGGTACGTCAGCGATCGCAGCCCGGTGGAGCTGTCGGACGGCCGCGAGCCGGGCGGGGCCGGTGAGGCGCTGCTCGACAAGGACACCGCCGACCGCAAGAACATCGGGATCGGCGACACGCTCAACGTCCTGGCGCAGCCCGGCAGGTTCGAGGTCGAGGTCGTCGGCATCGCGAAGTTCACCACCACCAACCCGGGCGCCACGGTGGTCTACCTCGACACGGCGGCCGCGCAGCGCCAGTTGCTCGACAACCCGGATCTCGGGGACGGGGAGGCCGCGGGCCCGCCGCTGGCCACGTCGGTCTCCGTGGACGCGGCGCCGGGGGTGTCGGACGCGGCGCTGAAGAAGCGCGTCAAGACGGCGCTCGACGGCAACTACGCCGTGCAGACCGCCGACGAGCAGGCGAAGTCGGCGGCGGAGGAGCTGGGCACGTTCCTCGACATCATCAAGTACGTGATGCTGGGCTTCGCCGGGATCGCGGTGCTGGTCGGGATCTTCCTGATCGTCAACACGTTCTCGATGCTCATCGCGCAGCGCACCCGCGAGCTGGGGCTGATGCGTGCGCTGGGCGCCGACCGGCGGCAGGTCCGCCGCTCGGTGCTCACCGAGGCGCTGCTGCTCGGGCTGGCGGGCTCGACGCTCGGGCTGCTCAGCGGCATCGGCCTGGCCGTCGGGCTCATCGAGACGATGGGCCTGCTGGGGATGAACCTGGACGCGGCGGAGATGGTCGTGAGCTGGGTCACGCCGGTCTTCGCCTACGCGGTGGGCGTGGGCGTCACGTTCGTCGCGGCGTATCTGCCGGCCCGGCGCGCGGCGCGGGTCTCGCCCATGGCGGCGCTCGCCGACCTGGAGATCGCGGAGGTCGGCCGGCCGATGCGGGTGCGGGCGGCGCTCGGCTCCGTCCTCGGTGCCGCCGGGGCGCTGTCGTTCTACCTCTGCGCCACCGCGGACAGGACCCGGGACTCCGCGGTGTGGCTGGTGGGCGGCGTGGTGCTGACGATGCTCGCCGTGGTCGCGGCCGGGCCGCTGCTGGTGCGGCCGGTGATCCGGGTCCTCGGCGGCTGGTTCCCGCGGATCTTCGGCTCCGTCGGTGCCCTCAGCCAGCGCAACGCGCTGCGCAACCCGCGGCGCACGGGCGCCACGGCCGTGGCGCTGATGGTGGGCCTGGCCCTGGTAGGCGGCATGTCGGTGGCCGCCGCGTCGATGACGAAGTCCTTCGACGAGGAGATCGACCGGACCCTGGGCGCCGACTTCCTCGTGCAGAGCGACAGCTTCGGCCCGTTCCCCCGCGAGGTCACCGAGCGGGTCGAGGAGGCGGACGGCGTGGGCCTCGTCGTGCGCCAGCGGTTCGCGCCGCTGCGGGTGACGCTGCCCGACGGCGAGAAGACCAGCACCAGCGCCGGTGCCTTCGACAAGGAGCTGGACCAGGTCAGCCGGCTGGAGTACGCGGCGGGGAGCACCGGCGACGCGCTCGCGCCCGGGCACGTGGGCCTGCAGCGGCAGTTCGCCCGCGACCACGGCATACGCATGGGCAGCACGCTCCGGGTCGAGTTCCCCAACGGCAAGAAGGCGGACCTGACGGTCGGGGCGCTGACCAAGCAGGAGACGAGCGGCGGGTTCGGTGCGGCGGGCGGCTTCTTCCTCGGCATGGAGACCCTGGAGAAGTACCTGCCCGGCGGGCAGGAGGCGGTCGTCTTCGTCAACGCCGCGAGCGGCACCGACGTCGACAAGCTGCGGGCGTCGCTGGAGAGCGGGCTCGAAGCCTTCCCGCAGGTGAAGGTGCGGGACCAGGCCGACTTCAAGGAGCTGATCCGGGAGCAGATCATCGTGCTGCTCTATCTGGTCTTCGCGCTGCTGGGGCTGGCGATCGTCATCGCGGTGCTGGGCGTGGTGAACACGCTGGCGCTGTCGGTGGTCGAGCGGACCCGGGAGATAGGCATGCTGCGGGCCATCGGGCTGTCCAGACGTCAGACGCGCCGGATGATCCGGCTGGAGTCCGTCGTGATCGCCGTGTTCGGCGCGCTGCTCGGCCTGGTGCTGGGCCTGGCGTGGGGCGCCGGGGTGCACGAGGTGCTGGCGCTGGAGGGCATGCGGGCCTTCGCGATCGACTGGACGGTGCAGCTCGCCGTGGTGATCGGATCGGTGCTGGTCGGCCTGCTGGCGGCGCTGCTGCCGGCGCTGCGGGCGTCCCGGCTCAACGTGCTGGCGGCCATCGCCCACGAGTGACCGCCGCCCGGGCCGGGGCGCGCTCGTACGGGCCGGGGCGGGGCGTACGACCGGGACCCCCCGCCCGGCCGGACGGCCCGTCAGGGACCGGCCCGCCGGGCGGCCCGTGGCCCGGCCGTGCGCCGAATACGGTCGACGCGGGCGGGCCGCCGGTGATGGGATGCCGGGCATGGACGATCTCCACATCCGGGCCGCGGAGCCCGCGGACGTGTCGGCGGTGCTCGCGTTCTGGAAGGCGGCGGCCGAGGGCACGTCCGTCAGCGACGACGAGGCGGGCGTCGCCGGGCTGCTGGAGCGCGACCCGGGCGCGCTGCTGCTGGCCGAGCGCGGCGGGGAGCTGGCGGGCACCGTCATCGCCGGGTTCGACGGCTGGCGCTGCCACCTGTACCGGCTCGCCGTGCACCCCGGCCACCGGCGCCGCGGCGTCGGGACGGCGCTGCTGGCCGCGGCGGAGCGGCGGTTCGCCGCCTTCGGCGGCCGGCGCGCGGACGCCATGGTGCTGAACCGCAACAAGCGGGCGCACCACGCCTGGCAGGCGGGGGGCTACGTCCGCCAGGAGCAGTGGAGCCGCTGGGTCAAGCCGCTTGCCGCCGGCTGACCGCGGTCGCCGCGCGACCCTCGCGACCCTGCGTGATCATGAGACGGAGGTGACCCGATGACCGAGGTGCTGCTGCTGGCCCTGGCCCTGGCGCTCTGCCTGGCCTGCGGCCTGTTCGTGGCGGCCGAGTTCTCGCTGACGACCGTGGAGCGAGCCGAGCTGGAGCGGGCCGTGGACCGCGGCGAGCGCGGCGCGGCCGGTGCGCTCCAGGCCGTACGCGGCCTGACGTTCCAGTTGTCGGGCGCACAGCTCGGCATCACGGTCACCAACCTCGTCGTCGGCATGCTCGCCGAGCCCTCCGTCGCCTCGCTGCTGCACAGCCCGCTGCGCGCGGCGGGCGTACCCGGCTCGGCCACCTCCAGCGTCGCGCTCGTGCTGGGCACGGCGCTGTCGACCATCGTGCTGATGGTCGTCGGCGAGCTCGTGCCCAAGAACTGGGCCATCTCCCGCCCGCTGGCCATGGCCAAGCGCGTCGCGGCCTTCCAGCGCACGTTCAGCGGCGTCTTCCGCCCCTTCATCCGCCATCTGAACAACACCGCCAACCGGGTGCTGCGGCTGATGGGCCTGGAGCCGGCCGAGGAGCTGGCCTCGGCGCGCAGCCCGCAGGAACTCGCCGCGCTGGCCCGGCACTCGGCGAAGAAGGGCTCGCTGGAAGCCGACACCGCCGAACTGTTCGTCCGCACCCTGGGGCTCGCGGAGCTGACCGCGGAGAACGTGATGACGCCCCGGATGCAGGTCGTCGCGCTGGAGGACGACGCCACCGTCGGGGACGTCGTCGACGCCTCCCGCGCCACCGGCCTGTCCCGCTTCCCCGTCTACCGCGGCAGCCTGGACACCGTCCTGGGCTACGTGCACGTCAAGGACGTCCTCGGCATCCCCGCCGACCGCCGCGCCCGCCACCCGCTGACCCGGCTGCTGCGCGAACCGGTGCTGGTGCCCGAGACCCTGCCCGTCGACCATCTGATGGACCGGCTGACGGAGAAGCGCACCATGGCGGTGGTGATCGACGAGTACGGCGGCACCGCCGGCGTCGTCACCATGGAGGACGTCGTGGAGGAGGTCATCGGCCAGGTGCGGGACGAGCACGACCCGCTGGAGACGCCGGACCTGCTGCCCAGCGGCGCGGACCCGGACGGCCGGATGCTCTTCGACGCCGACGGCGGGGTGCGCCCCGACCAGCTCGCGGAGATCGGCCTGCGGGTGCCGGAGGGCCCGTACGAGACGCTGGCCGGGCTGGTCGCCACCGAGCTGGGCCGCATCCCGGTCGACGGGGACGCCCTGGAGGTCGGGGGCTGGCGGCTGGACGTCGTGGACGCGGGCGGGCGCCGCGCCGCGCGCGTGCTGCTGCACGCCCCGCCGCCCGGCGCGGAGCCGGACGACGGC
This sequence comes from Streptomyces sp. NPDC004134, assembly GCF_042874195.1. NCBI lineage: Bacteria > Bacillati > Actinomycetota > Actinomycetes > Kitasatosporales > Streptomycetaceae > Streptomyces > Streptomyces sp. NPDC004134. Next base: position 91,221 of record NZ_JBIAMS010000024.1, read on the forward strand.
GAAGACGAAGGCACGGGCGGCGGTAGCACCGGCCGTACGGCCGCCGGCAGGGGGGAGCGCGGATGACCGTCGTCCAGTTGATCATCGGCCTGCTGACGCTGGTGCTCAACGCCTTCTTCGTGGGCGCGGAGTTCGCACTCATCTCCGTACGGCGCAGCCAGATCGAGCCGTACGCCCAGGAGGGCGACCGCCGTGCGCGCCGGGTGATCTGGGGTCTTGAGCACGTCTCCACGCTGATGGCGGCGGCCCAGCTCGGCATCACCCTGTGCACGCTGGTCCTCGGTGTCGTCGCCGAGCCGGCCATCGCCCATCTGCTGGAGCCGGTGTTCAACGCGGTGGGCGTGCCCCACGGGCTGGTGCACCCGATCTCGTTCGCGATCGCGCTGGCCGTGGCGACGTACCTGCACATGCTGCTCGGCGAGATGGTGCCGAAGAACGTGGCGCTGGCCGACCCCGTGCGCTCCGCCCTGCTGCTCGGCCCGCCGCTGGTCGCGCTCACCCACGCGCTGCGCCCCGTCGTCTTCACCGTCAACGCCTTCGCCAACGCGCTGCTCCGGCTGCTGCGCGTGCAGACCCGCGACGAGGTCGCCGCGTCGTTCTCCGACGCCGACCTGGCCCGCATGGTGGCGGACTCCGCGGAGGCCGCGCTGCTCGACGACCGCTCCGCCGAGCGGCTGCGCGACACGCTGGAGCTGGGCCGCCGCCCCGTGGGCGACGTGGTGGTGCCCACCGGGCACGTGGTCACCGCGCCCGTCGGCGTCACCCCGGAGGCGCTGGAGGCGCTGTCCGTCGCCTCCGGCTTCTCCCGCTTCCCCGTGGTGGACGACAGCCGCAGGATCCTCGGCTATCTGCACGTCAAGGACGCCCTCGGCGCCACCGACCGCGAGGCGCCGTTCCCGCGTACGGCGATGCGCCGGATCGCCCGGGTGCGCGCGAGCGCGCCGCTGGACGACGTGCTGACCGCCATGCGCCGCAGCCGCACCCACCTGGCCGCGGTGACCGGCGAGGAGGGCCGGGTGACAGGTCTGGTGACCATGGAGGACGTGCTCCGCGAGCTGGTCGGCCGGGAGTCGTGACCCGCGGTACGGGCGCTGGGAGCGGCGCCCGCGGCGGCGAGTAGGATCGGCGGACGTGAACATGCGCTACACCAGTTTCGTCGCGGTCGGCGACTCCTTCACGGAGGGCATGTCCGACCTGCAGCCCGACGGCTCCTACCGTGGCTGGGCAGACCTCCTCGCGGCCCGCTTCGCTGCGGCGGAGCCCGGCTTCCGGTACGCGAACCTGGCCGTCCGCGGCAAGCTCATCCGCCAGATCCTCGACGAGCAGGTCGACCGGGCCGCCGCCATGGAGGCCGACGTCATCACCCTCGTCGGGGGCCTCAACGACGCCATCCGGCCCCGCTGCGACATGGACCGGGTGTGCGGCGTGCTGGAAGAGGCGGTGGCGAAGCTGGCGCCGAGCTGCAAGCAGCTCGTGCTGATGCGCAGCCCCGGGCGCGACGGCCGCGTGCTGGAGCGGGTCAGGCCGCGCATGGAGCAGCTCTTCGCGCACGTCGACGACCTGGCCGCGCGGCACGGGGCGCTGGTCGTCGACCTTTACGGCGCCGGCGTGCTGAGCGACGTACGGATGTGGGACGAGGACCGGCTGCATCTGACGCCCGAGGGCCACCGCCGCGTCGGCGAGGCCGTCTGGCAGACGCTCGGCGGCACTCCCGGGTACGACTGGACGGGCCCGCTGCCGCCCCCGGCGCTGCGGCCGCCGTGGCTCACCCGCCGCACCGCGGACGCCCGCTTCGCCCGCACGCACCTGCTGCCGTGGGTGCACCGCCGGCTCACCGGCCGCTCCTCCGGCGACGGCCGCGCGCCGAAGCGCCCGGAGCTGCTGCCGTACGACGCCTGACGCCGGCACCGCGCGGCCGGCACCGCGCGGACACCGCCCCCTGCCGCCCGCCCCGCGCGGACACCGCGCAGGCCCCCGTACGCCGCCACCGGCCGCCCTCCGCACCCCGTCCGGCGGGCCCGTAGAATCTCCCCACGTGAACAAGCCGCGCATCTCCAACGTCCTGGCCGCCCGCTACGCCTCCGCGGAGCTGGCCGCCCTCTGGTCCCCCGAGCACAAGGTCGTCCTGGAGCGGCAGCTCTGGCTCGCCGTGCTGCGCGCCCAGCGGGATCTGGGGATCGAGGTGCCCGAGGGCGCCGTCGCCGACTACGAGCGGGTGCTGGAGGACGTCGACCTCGCCTCGATCGCCGAACGCGAGAAGGTCACGCGGCACGATGTGAAGGCCCGCATCGAGGAGTTCAACGCGCTCGCCGGGCACGAGCAGATCCACAAGGGCATGACCTCCCGCGACCTGACGGAGAACGTGGAGCAGCTCCAGGTGCGGCAGTCCCTGGAGCTGGTGCGCGACCGCGCGGTCGCGGTGCTGGCGCGGCTGGGCGGGCTGGCCGGCGAGCACGCCGGTCTCGTGCTGGCCGGCCGCTCGCACAACGTCGCCGCGCAGGCCACCACGCTGGGCAAGCGGTTCGCCACCGCCGCCGACGAGTTGCTGACCGCGTACGGCCGGGTGGAGGACCTGCTCGCGCGCTATCCGCTGCGCGGCATCAAGGGCCCCGTCGGCACCGCGCAGGACATGCTCGACCTGCTCGGCGGCGGCAAGGAGGGCGCCGCGAAGCTGGCCGAGCTGGAGGGCCGGGTCGCCGGCCACCTCGGCTTCGCCCGCGCCTTCACCTCCGTCGGCCAGGTCTACCCGCGCTCGCTCGACTACGACGTGGTCGCGGCGCTGGTGCAGGTCGCCGCCGCGCCGTCGTCGCTGGCGAAGACGATCCGGCTGATGGCCGGGCACGAGCTGGTCACCGAGGGCTTCAAGCCGGGCCAGGTCGGCTCGTCCGCGATGCCGCACAAGATGAACACCCGCTCCTGCGAGCGCGTGAACGGCCTCATGGTAATTCTGCGCGGGTACGCCTCGATGACCGCGGAGCTGGCCGGCGACACCTGGAACGAGGGCGACGTGTCCTGCTCGGTGGTGCGCCGCGTGGCGCTGCCGGACGCGTTCTTCGCGCTCGACGGGCTGCTGGAGACGTTCCTGACGGTGCTGGACGAGTTCGGCGCCTTCCCGGCCGTGATCGCCCGCGAGCTGGACCGCTATCTGCCGTTCCTGGCCACCACCAAGGTGCTGATGGCGGCGGTACGGGCCGGGGTCGGCCGGGAGGAGGCGCACGAGGTCGTCAAGGAGCACGCGGTCGCCGCGGCCCTGGCGATGCGCGAGCGCGGCGCCGAGCGCAACGAACTCCTCGACCGGCTCGCCGCCGACGACCGCATCCCGCTGGACCGGGACCGGCTGGAGGCGCTGATGGCCGACCGGCTGTCGTTCACCGGCGCGGCCGAGGAGCAGGTGGCGGCGGTGGCGGCGCGGGTCGAGGACGTCGTCAAGCGGCACCCGGAGGCGGCGGGGTACGCGCCCGGCGCGATCCTGTGACGCCGCCCGCCCCGGCCCCGTAGCGGACCGCGCTGCGCTACGCGTCCCGCCGCCGCATCGTCCACCAGCCGGCCAGCACCGCCGCCCCCGTCCAGAGCGCGGTGACGGCCAGCCCGGCGAGCGGCGCGAGGCCGGCCGGCGGTTCCGCGAAGAGCACCTGCTGCCCGGCCCGGTCCGGCAGGTAGTCCGCGACTCCCGCCGACGAGCCGACGCCGAGCACCATCGAGACCACCAGCACGAACGGGATCAGGATGCCCAGCACCGCGATGCCGCTCCGCAGCACGGCGGCGAGCCCCGCGGCGAGCAGCGCCATGAGCGCGAGGTAGACGGCGCTCCCCACGACGCCGAGCAGCGCGCCGTCGTCGCCGAGGCCCAGCGCCCGGTCGCCGAGCGCCGCGCCGCCGGCCAGGAAGGACAGCAGCGTCGTGGGCAGCGCGACGGCGAACGTGAGCCCTCCGACGTGGGCGAGCTTGGCCGCGTAGAGCAGCCCGCGCCGGGGCACGGCGGCCAGCGTGGCGCGGATCAGCCCGCTCTGGTACTCGGACGACACGGCGAGCGTGCCGAAGACGATCGCGGCGATCTGACCGGGGCCCACCCCGGTGAGGACGGAGAACAGCGGGTCGAAGTCGCCGTCGACGGTCTCGGCGCCGCCGAGGGCGGCGCTGGCGAGGATTCCGAAGCCGGCGGTGACGAGCAGCACGCACGCCAGCGACCACACGGTGCCGCGCAGCGTCGTGATCTTGATCCACTCGGCGCGGAGCACGGCGGTGGCAGTCATCGTTCAGACCTCCCGGGTCTCGCTGGTGAACTCCGCGGCGGAGGCGGTCAGCCGGAGGTACGCCTCCTCCAGACCGCCCGCGCTGCCCGCGACGAACTCCGCGAGTGGCGCGTCGGCGAGGAGCCTCCCGCGGCCGAGCACCACGAGGTGGTCGGCGTACGCGGCGGTCTCCCCCATCAGATGGCTGGAGACGAGCACGGTGCGGCCCTCGTCGGCCAGTCGGCGCAGCAGCCGCCGGATCCACACGATGCCCTCGGGGTCGAGCCCGTTGGACGGCTCGTCCAGCAGCAGCACGGGCGGGTCGCCGAGCAGCGCGGCGGCGATGCCGAGCCGCTGGCGCATGCCGAGGGAGTACGTCCGTACCCGCCGGCCCGCGGCGGATTCGATCCCGGTCAGCCGCAGCACCTCGGCGACACGGGCGTCCGGCAGGCCGTTGCTCGCGGCCAGCGCGCGCAGATGGGCGCGGCCGGTGCGGGAGCCGTGGGCGGCCTGCGCGTCGAGCAGGGCGCCGACGTGCCGGAGCGGTTCCGCCAGCTCCGGGTACGGCCGGCCGCCGACGGTGGCGGTGCCGGAGGTGGCCCGGTCCAGGCCGAGGACGAGGCGCATGGCGGTGGACTTGCCCGCGCCGTTCGGGCCGAGGAAGCCGGTGACCCGGCCCGGACGGACGGTGAAGGTCACGGCGTCGAGCGCCCGGACGTCCCCGTAGTCCTTGGTCAGTTCGCGGACCTCGATGGCTGTTGCTGCTGTCATACGGGCCACGCTGCCGGTCGGGAGGGCTCCGGGGCCTCCCCCGCGCGTGGGTCCGGCCTCCCCCGCGCGGGGGAGCCGCGGGCCGGCGGGCGCTGGCACGATGAACGGCATGCCGCGCCTTCTCCGAACCCTCTCCCGCCCGCTGCGGCCGGTGCTGCGGGCGGTGACGTACACCCGCTGGCTGCACTTGTTCATCGCGGCGACACTGGCCCTGCTGGGCGCCTTCATCTGGGGCGTGGAGGACGTGCCGTCGGTGGTCAGCTATGCCGTCCTCGCCCTCGGCCCGGTGCCACTGCTGGCCGTCGCGGCGGCCATCCCCGCCACCCGGCTCCTGGAGACGATGCAGGCCCGGCTCCTGCTGTTCCCTGGTCCGCACGGCACAGAGGCGCAGCCGGATCCGGGACTCGCCCGCACGCCGGCCGTCTCGTGGGCCGACCGCGGCCGGGTGTTCGTCTGGCTGGTGCTGCGGATGTGGGTGGGGCTGCTGGCCTCCGTGGTCGGTATCCAGGGCATCTTCCTGGCCGTCGCGCTGACCTCCGCGCATCACTGGTCCTCCTTCGAAGAGGAGGTCCTGCTGCTGCCGGGCTCGTGGCACGGGTCGTACCCGCTGCTCATCCCGGTCGTGGTGCCGGTTCTGCTGGCGGCCGGCTGGGGGTTCGGCGTGCTGATCGCGGCGCTGGCGCCGCGGCTGCTCGGGCCCTCGGCCGCCGAGCGGCTGGCCGTGCTGGAGGAGCGCACCGAACGGCTGCTGGAGCACAACCGGCTCGCGCGCGAGCTGCACGACACCATCGGGCACGCGCTGACCGTCGCCGTGGTGCAGGCAGGCGCGGCGCGGGCGGCGGGGTCGCCGGAGTTCACGGAGCGGGCGCTGGGTGCGATCGAGGACACCGGCCGGGAGGCGCTGGAGGACCTGGAGCGGGTGCTGCGGCTGCTGCGGCAGGAGGGTGCGCCGCCGTCCCGGCGGCCCGGGCTGGCCGAGGCGGAACGGCTGGTGGCCTCCGCGCGCGGCGCCGGCGCGGAGATCAGCGCGGAGATCGAGGGGCCGCTGGAGTCGGTGCCGGGGCCGGTGTCGCGGGAGGGCTACCGCATCGTGCAGGAGTGCCTGACGAACGTCCTGCGGCACGCGGGCCCGGTGCCGGTCAGGGTCCGTATCGCGGCCTCGGCGGGCGGTCTCGAACTGCACGTGCGCAACCGGCTGCCCGCGGCGGCGGCACCTCCAGGGACCGGCGGCAGCGGCCTGCGCGGCATCCGCGAGCGTGCCGCGCTGCTCGGCGGCGAAGCGGTCGCCGGCCCCTCCGACGGCGAGTGGCGGGTGCGCGTCACGCTGCCGATACAGTGACGCCGTGCCCGTCTCCGTCCTCCTCGTCGACGACGACGCCCTGGTCCGCGCCGGGCTGCGGGCGATCCTCGAGGCGCAGCCGGACATCGAGGTGGCCGGCGAGGCCGCCGACGGCGCGGCCGTGATCCCCCTCGTACGGCAACTGGCGCCGGACGTGATCGCGATGGACGTACGGATGCCGCTCATGGACGGCATCGAGGCCACCCGCGCCGTGCTCCGCGCCTTCCCGGAACCGCCGAAGATCCTCGTCGTGACCACCTTCGAGGAGGACCGGTACGTGTACGGGGCGCTGCGCGCGGGCGCCGACGGGTTCCTGCTCAAGCGGGCCCGGCCGGCGGAGATCGTGCACGCCGTGCGGCTGGTCGCCGAGGGCGAGTCGCTGCTCTTCCCGGCCGCGCTGCGGTCGCTGGCCGCCGGGCACGGCAACGACGAGGCGCGCGCGGCGCTGGCGGCGGCGCGGCTGACCGAACGGGAGGGCGAGGTGCTGCGGCTCATCGCCCGCGGGCTGACGAACGCCGAGATCGCCGCGGAGCTCGTGCTGGGCACCGAGACGGTCAAATCGCACGTCAGTGCGCTCCTGGCGAAGCTGGGGGCCCGGGACCGCACGCAGGCGGTGATCACCGCGTACGAGTCGGGGTTCGTCGCTCCCGGCGCGGCCGGATAGCGGATACGATCCGCTATCCGGAAGCACGCTCAGGGAGGCTGACGTTGGCGCAGCTCACCGGCGGGGATCCGTCCCTGCTGCGGCGGATCAACTCCGCCGTCGTCCTGCGCGCGCTGCGCGACGCGGGCTCGGCGACGCTGACCGAACTGGTGCGGACCACCGGGCTCTCGCGGCCCACCCTGGACGGCGTGCTGGAGGGCCTGGCCGCCAGCGGCCTGGTGGTGGAGGCCCCGGCAGACGAGGGCACGACCCGGCGCCAGGGCCGGCCCGCCCGCAAGTTCCGCTTCCACGCCGAGTCCGGCCATCTGCTGGGCATCGAGATCGGCCCGCACCGGGTCTCCGTCCTGCTCTCCGACCTCGACGGCCGGCTGCGCGGCTCGGCGCTGCGCCCGGTGGACGAGACCGCGGAGGCCGACGACCGGCTGGCGAGCGTACGGACCGTGGTGCAGGAGGTGCTGCGCAGGACAGGCGTGGCGCGCAGCACGCTGCGTGCGGTGGGCGTCGGCAGCCCCGGCATCGTCGAGGCGGACGGCATGGTGCGGCTGAGCACGGCGCTGCCGGGCTGGACGGGCCTCAACCTCGCGGAGCGGCTGGGGCGTTCGTTCCGCTGCCCGGTGCTGGTGGAGAACGACGCGAACACCGCCGCGGTCGCCGAGCACTGGAAGGGCGCCGCGCGGCACTCGGCGGACGTGGTCTTCGTCCGCGCCGGGCTGAGCCCCGGCGCCGGGTCGCTGATCGGCGGGCGGCTGCACCGCGGCTTCGGCGGGGCGGCTGGAGAGATCGGGGCGCTGCACCTGCTGGGCCGGGAGGCGACGCCGGAGAAGCTCCTCAGCGTCACCGGGGAGCCGCTGCACCCGCTGGACGAGCCGGCGGTGGCGGAGGTCTTCTCGCTGGCCCAGAACGGCGACAAGCGGGCGCGCCGGGCCGTGGACCGCTTCATGCAGCGGCTGGTCCACGACGTGGCCGCGCTGGTGCTGGCGCTGGACCCGGAGCTGGTGGTGATCGGCGGCTGGGCGGCGGGCGTGGACGACGTGCTGGAGCCGCTCCACGCCGAGCTGGCCCGCTACTGCCTCCGGCCCCCGGAGGTCGTGCTGTCGCTGCTGGGCGAGGCGGCGGTGGCCACGGGCGCGTTGCGGCTGGCCCTCGACCACCTGGACGAGGAGTTGTTCGCCGTGGAGAGCACGGTCACCGCGCGGCGGTGAGCCGGCGGGCCGACGGCCGGACGGGGTGTGCGCTCCCGGCCCGGCCGTCTCGCTGCGGCATCGTGCTCCGCGCGGGGTGTCCCGCCGGGTCCGTACGATCCCGGCGGCGGCTCAGCTCGCCAGCACCGCCGCGTCCGCGTCGAGGGTGAGCCGGCAGGTGTCCGCGCGGTACGTCGAGACCGCGACGGCGGCGGTGCGCCCCCGGGAGACGTAGCGCGTGGTGACCACCAGCACCGGGGCGCCCGGCAGCCGGTCCAGCTCGCGAGCGTCCTCCGCGCGCGCCGAGCCCAGCTCGACGGTGCGGTCCTGGCCCTCCAGCGGCAGCCGGTGCAGCTCGTGCAGCACGTTGCGGGCGCGGACGGCGCCGGCGGAGGAGTCGCCGCGGCTGAAGCCGGGTGCGGAGACGCCCGGCACGTAGATCAGCTCGGCGGCGACCGGCTGCCCGTTGCGGCTGCGGGAGCGGTGCACCCGGTGCACCGGCTCCGTCGCGTCGGTGCCGAGCATGCGCGCGACGGCCGCGGGAGCCGCGACCGCGGCGGCGTCGACGGCCTCCCAGCCGTCGTCGGCCTCGCCCGGCCACATCTCGCGCGGGGAGCCCACCGGCACGCCGACGCGCGGCGGCGCGACGGTCGTGCCCACGCCCCGCCTCCGTTGCAGCCGGCCCTCCAGCTCCAACTGGTCGAGCGCCTGCCGCAGAGTCGCGCGGGCGACGCCGAATCGGGCCGCCAGCTCGCGCTCGTTGGGCAGGATCTCCCCTACCGAGAACTCCGACTCCAGCGCCTCGCTGATCACACCTTTGAGATGCCAGTACTTCAGCTCGGTCACGGTGTCCGGCTGCGTGGTCCCCACCTGATCCTCGCAATCCCCGTCGGCCTGGCCGCCTTTATGCGCGGTTGTTTATGAAAGGTTGTTGCAGTATCTCTCGCCGACAGTAGGACGCGACCCGGACTTGGTCAAGACCAATGCCCCTGGGGTACGGTCCGTCCGGCGATCGGACGGACGGCGGGAAGGCAGCGATGGACCAGGTCACGGTGGTCACGGGAGGCAGCCGCGGCATCGGCGCGGCGATCGTGCGGAGACTGGCCCGCGCCGGTCACGGCGTGGCGCTCGCGTACGAGCGGGCGGAGGCCGCCGCGGAGGGGGTGGCGGCGGAGGCGCGGGCCGAGGGGGTGGCGTGCGTGGCCGTACGGGCCGACGTGAGCGACCCCGAGCAGGTCGACGCCCTGTTCGACACCGCCCGCGAGCGGCTGGGGCCGGTCACCGCGCTGGTGAACAACGCCGCGATCACCGGGCCGCTGGGCCGCTTCGACGAGACGTCCCTCGACGTGATGCGCCGGGTGCTGGACGTCAACGTCATGGGCACCTTCATCTGCACCCGGCGCGCGGTGCGCGAGATGTCCACCCGGCACGGGGGCGGCGGCGGCGCGATCGTCACCATCTCCTCCGGCGCGGCCACCCTCGGCAGCCCCGGCGAGTACGTGCACTACGCGGCGAGCAAGGCCGCCGTGGACACCATGACGCTCGGCCTGGCCAAGGAGCTGGGGCCCGAGGGCGTACGGGTCAACTCCGTGCAGCCCGGGATGACCGTCACCGACATGCATGCGGCGATGGGCGACCCCGAGCGGCCGTGGCGCAACCCGGAGCGGGTGCCGATGCGCCGCCCCGGCGAGCCCGAGGAGATCGCCGGCGCGGTGGCGTGGCTGCTGTCCGCGGAGGCGTCGTACACCACGGGCGCGGTGCTGCGGGTCTCCGGCGGGCTCTAGCCGTCCGCCGCGGCGGCCGGAGCCGCCACGTGCGCCGCGGGGCCCGTTACGCGCGGACGCCGCGGAGCTTGTCCGGGTTGCGGATGACGAAGATGCGGGCGATCACGCCGTCCCGGAGCTGCGGCACCATGACCGTGTCCGGCTCGCCCTTCGACAGGAGCAGCAGCCCGGGCTGGCCGTTGATCTCGCGGAACACCAGCTCCGGCTCCGGCACCTCGTGGATGCCGCTCGCCCTGCCGATGAAGATGCGGGCCGTCTTGTCGGCGCCCTCGATGACGCGGCGCGGCGCCTTCGCCTTGCCGCCGGAGTCCGAGATCACGTCCACGTCCGGGGCCAGCAGCGCCATCAGCCCCTCCAGGTCGCCGCCGGCGGCGGCTTCGAGGAACCGTTCGGTGATGTCGCGCTGCGCGGCGGTGTCCACGTCATAGCGCGGCTTGCGCTGCGTGACGTGCCGGCGGGCGCGGCCGGCGAGCTGGCGCACGGCGTCCTCGGAGCGTTCGAGCATCGCGCCGATCTCCGCGTACGGGAAGCCGAACGCCTCCCGGAGCACGAAGACGGCCCGCTCCAGCGGCGACAGCGACTCCATCACCACGAGCATCGCCAGCGTCACCGACTCGGCGAGCAGCGCCCGCTCCGAGCTGTCCGGCGGCGTGTCCCCCAGCAGGTCGGTGGCCAGCGGCTCCGGGAGCCAGGAGCCGACGTACGCCTCGCGCCGCGCCTGCGTCTGACGCAGCCGGTCGAGGGAGAGGCGGGTGGTGATGCGCACGAGGTAGCCCCGCGCGTCGCGGACCTGCTCCCGGTCCGCGGCCGACCAGCGCAGCCAGGTGTCCTGCACCACGTCCTCGGCGTCGGCGAAACCGCCGAGCATGCGGTACGCCACGCCCATCAGGACGGATCGGTGCTCCTCGAAGACGTCAAGATCGGTGCCGTATGCCACCCCTCCATATCACCTGACGAGACACCCGCCTGTCCAATCCGGCCGCTCCCGGAGCCCTCCGCCGCGCGGCGCACTTCCCGCATTGCAGGGGCAGTTGTTCACTTGTCGTTCGTGCCACGGGCAACACACGCCGGTAGGTCTGACGGCGCACGAGATCCGCACGTCGACGGGAGACCAGGTGAACACGGGAGACAGAGCGAGCGGCGGCCCCGCGCGCCGGTCGGTGCTGCGCGGCGGCCTCGCGGCGTCCGCAGCGCTGGCGGTGCCCACGCTGTCCGGCGGCGCGCCCGCGCAGGCGCTCGCCGGCCGGCCGGGGGCGGCGTGGGGCGTACAGGTGGGCGACGTGACGGCCCAGGGCGGCACCGTGTGGGTGCGCGCCGACCGCCCGGCGCGGATGGTCGTGGAGACCTCCGCGACGGACTCGTTCCGCAAGGTGCAGCGCCGCCGCGGCCCGTTGCTCGGTCCTGGCACCGACTACACCGGCACCGTACGGCTGCACGGGCTGCCGCCCGGTGAGCAGGTTTACTACCGGGTGGTGCTGGAGGACGCGGACGACCCGCGCCGCTCCGGCGAGCCGGTCGCGGGCACGTTCCGTACGGCCCCCGGGCGCCGCCAGGACGTGCGCTTCGTCTGGTCGGGCGACGTCGCGGGCCAGGGCTGGGGCATCAACCCCGACCGCGGCGGCTACCGGGTGTACGCGGAGATGCAGGGGCTCGATCCCGACTTCTTCCTGCACAGCGGCGACACCGTATACGCGGATGGGCCGCTGAGCGCCGAAGTTCCGCTGCCCGACGGCACGGTGTGGCGCAATCTGGTCACCGAGGAGAAGTCGAAGGTCGCCGAGACGCTCGCCGAGTACCGCGGCAACTTCCGCTACAACCTGCTCGACGAGAACGTGCGCCGCTTCAACGCGCAGGTGCCGATCGTCGTGCAGTGGGACGACCACGAGGTGGTCAACAACTGGTACCCGGGCGAGATCCTGACGGACGAGCGGTACACGGAGCGCCGCGCCGACGTGCTCGCGGCCCGCGCGCGGCAGGCGTTCGCCGAGTACTTCCCGGTGCCCACGCTGGGCGCCGACGGCGCCGGGCGGGTCTACCGCAAGGTCTCGTACGGGCCGCTGCTCGACGTCTTCGTGCTGGACATGCGCACGTACCGCAACGCCAACTCCGACGGGCTCGCCCCCGACGACGTCCACGGCATCCTCGGGCGCGACCAACTGGCCTGGCTCAAGCGGGAGCTCCAGCGCTCCCGCGCGGAGTGGAAGGTCATCGCCTCCGACATGCCGCTGGGCCTGGTCGTGCCGGACGGCACGAACATCGAGGCCGTGGCGCAAGGCGACCCGGGCGCGCCGCTGGGGCGTGAGCTGCAGGTCGCCGAGTTGCTGCGGCACATCAAGCAGCGGCGGATCACCGGCACCGTGTGGCTGACCGCGGACGTGCACCACACCTCCGCGCAGCACTACGACCCGGCGCGGGCGGGGTTCAAGGACTTCGCCCCGTTCTGGGAGTTCGTCACCGGGCCGCTGCACGCGGGCGCGTTCCCCGGCAGCGCGCTGGACGGCACGTTCGGCCCCGAGCGGGTGTTCCTCAAGGCGCCGCAGACGGGCAACGTGGCGCCGAGCCAGGGCTTCCAGTTCTACGGCGAGGTGCAGATCGACGGCGGCAGCCGCGAGCTGACGGTGCGGCTGCGCGAGGAGGGCGGCGCGGTGCTGTTCACGAAGGTGCTGCAGCCGGGGCTCGTCGGGCAGTAGCCGGAACGTCCGCGGACGCCCCGCGGCGGCGCGTCGCCGGCCGGCGCGTACGCTGCGGGGCGTGGACGACCTCACGTACGCCCCGGTCGGCGCCACCCGCGAGGGCCGCAGTCCCGCGGGCTTCGACTCCTTCGCCGTACGCACCCGCATAGGCGCGGGACCGGCGGCGTACCGGGCGGCGACCGAGGCGGTGCTGACGTTCCGGATGCACCGGGCGGTCGGGGTCACCATCGACGCGGAGGGGCCGCGCGCCGCGCCCGGCGTGCGGCTCGTCGTCGGCCTGGGCCGGCGGCCGCTGCGCATCCTCGCGCCCTGCCGCGTGGTGTGGGCGGAACAGGGCGAGCGGCGCGGCGGGTTCGGGTACGGAACCCTCGCGGGCCACCCGGAGACGGGTGAGGAGGCGTTCGTCGTGGAGTGGGCGGACGACGGTGCCGTCTGGCTGACCGTCACGGCGTACAGCCGCCCGGCCGCGCGGTGGGTGGCAACCATGGGACCGCTCCTCGGCGTCTTCCAGCGGGGGTACGCGCGGCGCTGCGGCCGGGTGCTGCGGCGGCTCGCGAACGTCGGCTGAAAACCGCCCTCATAGGTCCGATTCACCCTTTACCATCCGGTCACAGCTCGTTCTTGATCACGCAATACCCGTCCGGAAAGCTGGAGTTCATGGCCGATCACACCGCACCGAGGGGGCAGGGCCCGCGGCGCGCGTCCGCGGCGCCCGGTCCGTACACGATCGCCGCCGTCCTCCGGGCGGGTGGCAGGGCCCACCCCGTGACGGACCGCCGTCCGGGGGCGCGCCCGCCGCGCCGCCGGGACGCATCGGGGCCGAGGGCCGCCAGCCCCCTCACGGTCCGCGACGCCGGGCCCGAGGACCACGACGCCGCGCTGGCACTGCACCGGCGCTGCTCCCGGCGGACCCTGGCGATGCGCTACCAGGGCCCGCCCGACGAGGCCGACGGCTATCTGCCCCACCTGCTGAGCCCGCACTTCGGCCGGACGCTGGCGGTGCAGACGGCCGGCGGCCGGCTGGTGGCCCTCGGGCACCTGCTGTGGGACGACGACGAGGCCGAGCTGGCGCTGCTGGTGGAGGACGCCTGGCAGCGCCGCGGCCTGGGCACCGACCTGGTGCGCCGGCTGCTGACGACGGCCGCCGGGATGGGCTACGGCAGCGTGTACGTGGTGACGCGGTCGCTGGACGCCGCCATGGACGCCACCCTGCGCAAGGCGGGCGTCCCACTGGAGTACCAGGTGGAGGGCGCCACCCTCGTCGTCACCGCGCACCTGGACGAACGGCTCACCCCCGCGACGGGTCCCGCCGGACCCCGCTGACCGCGGCGCCGCTCGCCCCTGCGGCCGGGGGCGGCCCGCCGGCCGCGTCGAGCGCCGCGCTCAGGTCCGCCCACAGGTCGTCCACGTCCTCCAGGCCGACCGACATCCGCAGCAGCCCCTCGCCGATGCCGCCCGAGCGGCGGTCGGCCGGGTCGACGATGCGGTGGCTGATCGAACCCGGGTGCTGGATGAGGGTGTCGACGCTGCCGAGGCTCACCGCCGGGGTGATCAGCCGCACGGCGCCGATGACCGCGTGCGGGTCGCCGCGCACCTCGAAGGCGACCATCGCGCCGCCGAGCCGCGGGTAGCGCACCCGGGTCACCGCGGGGTGGCCGGCGAGCCGGCGTGCGAGTTCCGCGGCGGTGCCGGACTGGGCCCGTACCCGCACCGGAAGGGTCGACAGGCCGCGCAGCAGGAGATAGCCGGCGAGCGGGTGGAGCACGCCGCCGGTGGCGAAGCGGATCCGGCGCAGCGCGCCGGCCAGTTCCTCGTCGCAGGCGATGACGCCGCCCATCACGTCGCCGTGGCCGCCGAGGTACTTGGTGGCGCTGTGCAGCACGAGCCGGGCGCCGTGCTCGGCGGGGCGCTGCAGGACGGGGGTGGCGAAGGTGTTGTCGACCAGCAGCGGGACCGAGCCGCAGGAGTACGCGACGGCCCGCAGGTCCGTCTCGGCGAGCGTGGGGTTGGCGGGGGTCTCGACGAGCACCAGCCCGGTGTCCGGGCGGAGGGCGTCGGCGATGCCTGCCGGGTCGGTCCAGGTCACCTCGGTGCCGAGGAGCCCGCTGTCGAGCAGGTGGTCGCTGCACCCGTAGAGCGGCCGGACGGCGACGACGTGCCGCAGGCCGAGGCTGCCGCGCACCAGCAGGCAGGCGCTGAGCGCGGCCATCCCGCTGGCGAACGCGACGGCCGACTCGGTGCCTTCCAGCCGGGCCAGGGCCTGTTCGAAGCGGGCGACGGTGGGGTTGCCGATCCTGCCGTAGACCTGTGGTCCTTCGAGCGGGGCGCCGGTGGCGGCGAACTGGTCGATACGGGCGGCCTCGCCCCTGCTGTCCGGGGACGGGTAGGTCGTGGACAGGTCGAGCGGGGCGGCGTGCAGGCCGAGGGCGGCGAGGTCTTCGCGCCCTGCGTGCACGGCCTCGGTGGCGAGTGAACGCGTCGGGGTCTCCATGCCCCCGATGCTGAAGCTCGTACGGGCTCGGGCGGGCAGCGCCCGTGCTATGTTCGGCCGATGCCCGATTCACCCGCTCTCGATCCGGTGGACCTGGAGATTCTGCGGGTGCTGCAGAACGACGCCCGGACCACCAACCGCGATCTGGCCGCCGCCGTCGGCGTCGCGCCCTCCACCTGCCTGGACCGCGTGGCCCGGCTGCGCCGCGCCGGCGTGATCACCGGCCACCGGCTCGGGATCGATCCCGCGCGGCTCGGCCGCGGGCTGGAGGCCCTGCTGTCGGTGCAGGTGCGCCCGCACCGCCGCGACCTGATCGGCCCGTTCGTCGAGCGGGTCCGCTCGCTGCCCGAGTCCCGCGCGCTGTTCCACCTCACCGGGCCCGACGACTACCTCCTGCACGTCGCCGTACGCGACGCAGCGGACCTGCAGCGGCTGGTGCTGGACGAGTTCACCTCGCGCCGGGAGGTGGCGCGGGTGGAGACGCGGCTGGTCTTCCAGCACTGGGAGTGCGGGCCGCTGCTGCCTCCGTAGGGCGGAGGCCGTTTTGGTGATGACGGCGCCCGCCCCCGTGTACGAGGATGGCCCGCATGCCCGACTCCACGAACCAGCGAATGCCCCGGCAGGTGGCGGACGCCTATGTCGACGACCTGATCGACCTCGACCCCATCAGCGGCACGATGCTCGGCGTGCCGGAGAGCTCCCGGGCTCTCCCCGACTTCTCCCCCGACGGCCAACAGGCCGTGGCCGAGCTGGGCCGCGCCACCCTTGCGGCCCTGGACGAGGCGGAGCGGCAGCCCGGCGCGGACAGTGACGCGGAGCGGCGCTGCGCGCGGCTGCTGCGGGAGCGGCTGAGCGCCGAACTCGCCGTGCACGACGCCGAGGAGGGCCTGCGGGCCGTCAGCAACATCCACTCCCCCGTGCACCTGATGCGCGAGTGCTTCACGCTGATGCCGACCGCGGGCGAGGACGACTGGTCGGACATCGCCGCCCGGCTGCGCGCGGTCCCGGCGGCGCTCGACGGCTACCGGCGGTCGCTGGCCGCGGGCGTGGACAAGGGCCTGTTCGGCGGGCCGCGGGCGACGACGACGTTCGTCGGCCAGCTCACCGAGTGGGCGGGCGAGGGGCGCGGCTGGTTCGGCGACCTGACCGCCGCGGGGCCCGAGTCGCTCCGCGGGGAGCTGGACGCCGCCGCGGGCGAGGCCACCGCCGCCGTGAGCGCGCTACGCGACTGGATGCGCGACGTGTACGCGCCCGCCGCGGCCGGCTCGCCCGACGTCGTCGGGCGCGAGCGCTACGCCCGCTGGTCGCGCTTCTTCAACGGCGCCGACCTCGACCTGGACGAGTCGTACGCGTACGGCTGGTCGGAATACCACCGGCTGCTCGGCGAGATGAAGACCGAGGCCGCGAAGATCCTGCCCGGCGCCGCCACCCCCTGGGAGGCGCTGAAGCACCTGGACGAGCACGGCACCCACATCGAGGGCGAGGACGCCGTCCGCGAGTGGCTGCAGGGAATCATGGACGAGGCCATCGAGGCGCTCGACGGCACCCACTTCGACCTGGCCGGTCCTGTGCGGCGGGTGGAGTCGCGGATCGCCCCGCCCGGCGGCGCCGCCGCGCCGTACTACACGCCGCCCGCCGAGGACTTCTCCCGCCCCGGGCGCACCTGGCTGCCGACGATGGGCGAGACCCGCTTCCCGGTCTACGACCTGGTCTCGACCTGGTACCACGAGGGCGTCCCCGGACACCATCTGCAACTCGCGCAGTGGGTGTACGTCAAGGACCAGCTCTCCCGCTACCAGTCGACGCTCGGCTGGGTCAGCGCCAACTGCGAGGGCTGGGCGCTCTACGCGGAGCGGCTCATGGACGAGCTGGGCTTCCTCACCGACGCGGAACAGCGCCTCGGCTACCTGGACGCGCAGATGATGCGCTCCACTCGCGTGATCGTCGACATCGGCATGCATCTGGAGCTGCCGATCCCGGACCACTCCCCCTTCCACCCGGGCGAGCGGTGGACACCGGCGCTGGCGCAGGAGTTCTTCGGGATGCACAGCGGGCGGCCCGCGGACTTCGTGGAGAGCGAGCTGACGCGCTACCTGTCGATGCCGGGACAGGCGATCGGCTACAAGATCGGCGAACGCGCCTGGCTGCGCGGCCGGGACGCGGCGCGCAAGGCGCGCGGCGCGGACTTCGACGCGAAGGCGTGGCACATGGCCGCGCTGTCGCAGGGCTCACTCGGCCTCGACGACCTGGAGGCCGAGCTGTCGGCGCTGTGACCCGGCGGTAAGACGGGCGTACGGCCGCGGCCTCCGGGGTCGCGGCCGTACGCGTTGGCAGGGCGCGCCGGGCGCGGGCCCGGGCGGGGGGCGGTCAGCGGTCGGCGGCCGTGCGGTGCCGTACGTACGAACCGGAGCGGCCCTTGACGACCTCCAACTGCGCCGGGATCCGGCGGCGCAGCTCCGGCACGTGGCTGACGATGCCGACCGTGCGGTCCCGCTCGCGCAGCGCGTCGAGGACGTCCAGCACCTCGTCCAGGGTCTGTTCGTCCAGGCTGCCGAAGCCCTCGTCGATGAAGAGCGTGTCGAGCCGGACGCCGCCCGCCTCCTCCGCCACCACGTCGGACAGGCCGAGGGCCAGGGCGAGGGAGGCGAAGAACGACTCGCCGCCGGAGAGCGTGGCGGTGTCCCGCTCGGTGCCGGTCCAGGCGTCCACGACGTGCAGCCCGAGGCCGTGGCGCCCCCGGCCGTGGGCACGCTCGTCGGAGTGCACCAGCGTGAACCGTCCGGACGACATCCGCGCCAGCCGGGCCGTGGCGGCGGCGGCGACCTGTTCGAGCCGGGCGGCCAGCACGTACGACTCCAGCCGCATCTTCCGCTCGTTCTCCGCGGACGTGCCGGCCGTGAGCGAGGCGAGCCGCGCCACCCGGTGGTGCTCCGTACGCAACGGGGCCAGCCGGCGCACCCGGTCGGCGGCCTCGGCGGAGAGCCCGGCGAGCGCGTCGCACCGCTCGCGCGCATTGTCCCCGGCGGTGGCGGCGGTACGCAGCCGGGCGGCGGCAGCCGCGTACGCCTCCTCCGCGGCGCCGACGGCGGCGGGCGGCCGGGCGGCGGCCGCGGCGGCGCGCGGCTCGGCCAGCGCCTCGGCGACGGCCGCCTCCTCGGCCTGCCACGCCTCCAACCGCGCCTCCACGTCCCGCAGCGCGGCCGGGTCCAGCAGCGCCGCGGCGGCCTCCTCGGGGGTCTCGAAGCGGGCGCGGTACGCGGCGTCGGCGACGCGCGCGTCGGCGTCCTTGCTGCGCTCCGCGGCGGCCGCGGCCTCGCGGGCGGCGCGGGCGGCGACGGCGAGCCGGTCGGCCAGCGAGGTGAGTTGCCCGGCGCGCTCCTCGACGCCTGCGGCGCCACCGCGGGCGGCGCGCACGTCGGCGTCGCGCGCGGCCCGTTCCGCGGTGAGCGCGTCGGCGCGGGAGGCGCGGGCGGCGGCGCGGCTCTCGGCCTGCTGCCGGCCGCGCACCCGGCGGGCGTGCTCCTCGTGCGCCTGGTCCAGTCGCTCCCGTACGGCGAGCGCGCCGGCGGCCAGCTCGCGGGCCCGCCCCAGCTCCCCGGCCACCCGCGCGACGGCGGCGGCCAGCGCGTCCCTGCTCTCCTCGCCCGCCGCCTCGGCGGCGGCGTCGCGGGCCTGGCGCAGCGAGTCGAGCCGCAGCGCGGCCTCTTCGCGTACGCGCTCGGCGGCCCGGTACGCGGCCAGGGCCTCGTTCTCCTCGCGCTCGCCAACGTGGGCACCGTCCCCGGTGGCGGGGGCGGGGTGCGCGGCGGAGCCGCAGACGGGACAGGGCTCGCCGTCGGCCAGCCGGGCGGCCAGTTCGGCCGCCATGCCGTCGAGGCGCCGCTCCTTCAGCTCCAGCCAGGTCTCGTGTGCCTGCCCGGCGCGTTCGCCCGCGTCGAGGTGCGCGTGCCGGGCCTCGTCTGTCCTGCCGGCCAGCTCGTCGCGGCGCTCGGCGGCATCGAGACGGCGGCGCGCGCCCTCGTGTTCCGCGGCGAGCTGCTCCGCGCGCGTGGCCGCGCCCTGGGCCTCGTCGACGCGGCGCTGGAGGCCGCCGCGCAGGGCGTCCCAGTCGTCGAGCCAGCCGGCGGCCTCGCGCAGCACCTCCTCGTCGGCGCGGGACTCCTCGTCCAGCGTGGCGAGTTCGCGGGCGATCCCGGCGCTGCGGGCGGCGGCGGCGCGGGCGGCGTCGAGGGCGCCCAGCTCCTGCCGGGTGCGGGCCTCGTGCGCGTCGAGCTGATCCGGGCCGCCGCCGGCGACGGTGCCGGGCAGCGCGGCGCGGGCCGCCTCCTCGGCCGCGGCGGCGTGGCGGGCCGCGGCGGCGGTCCGGTCGCGCAGCTCCAGGGCGGGCGCCACGGCGGCGGCGTCGCGGGCGCGGCGCAGCATCTCGCCGAGCGCGGCGCGCTCCTGCCGCCGTTCGGCGAGGGCCTGCTGCCGCTGCCGGGCGTCGGCGTGCAGCCGCTGCAGCCTGGCGAGTTCGCGTACGTCCTGAAGATTGCCCTCCGCCGCCGTGTGGGCGGACTCAGCGGTGCGCAGCCGCAGCTCCGCAGCGTCCGCCAGCTCGCGGGCGGTGGCGCGGGCGACCGCGGCGTAGCCGAGAACGCCGGCGGCGAGGTCGGCCTCGCCCGGCTTGGCCGCGTCGGGCGACCAGCCGTCCGCGTCTCCGTCAGCGGCGGGGCCGCCGGCCTGCCGGATGCGCTGGGCGAGGTGCAGCAGCCGCTCGTCGCCGTCGCGTACGGCCTCCTGGGAGCGGCGGCGCAGCTCGGCGAGGTGGTCCTCGACGGCGGCGAAGCGGCCGGTGTCGAAGAGGCGGCCGAGCAGCTTGGCGCGGGCTTCCGCGTCGGCGCGCAGGAACCGCGCGAAGTCGCCCTGCGGGAGGAGGACGACCTGGCAGAACTGCTCGCGCGTCATGCCCAGCAGGCCGCCGATCTCCTCGCCGATCTCCTGGTGCGAGCGGCTGAGGCCGCGCCACTCGCCGGCCGCCGGGTCGTGCTCGCGCAGCAGGCTGGTGGCCCGCTCGGTGGTGACGCCGGTGCCGTTGCGCTTGGGGCGGGGCTGGGCGGGCCTGCGGGTGACCTCCAGGCGGCGGCCG
Source organism: Streptomyces sp. NPDC004134 (assembly GCF_042874195.1). Lineage (NCBI taxonomy): Bacteria > Bacillati > Actinomycetota > Actinomycetes > Kitasatosporales > Streptomycetaceae > Streptomyces > Streptomyces sp. NPDC004134. Next base: position 111,504 of record NZ_JBIAMS010000024.1, read on the forward strand.
GCGAGGGTGAAGTCGAGCGCGACCTCGGTCGGGGTGTGCGGCTCGGCGTGGTGGCTGCGCAGGGTGCCGCCCTGGCGGACGCCCGGCACGCCGCCGTACAGCGCGTAGCAGACGGCGTCGAGGATGGAGGTCTTGCCGGCGCCGGTGGCGCCCTGGAGCAGGAAGATGCCGGCCCCTGACAGGGCGTCGAAGTCGACTTCCTGCGTGCCGGCGAAGGGGCCGAAGGCGGCGACGGCGAGCCGGTGGAGCCTCACCGGGCGGTCTCCTCGCGCGCGTCGGCGGCGCGCACGGCGTCGAACGCGGCGTGCAGCACGGCCCGTTCGTCGGCCGTCGCGGTCGCGCCGGGTCTGACGTGCGCCACGAAGTCCTCCGCGACCTGGCGGTCGTCGCGGCCCCTGAGCCGGTCGGCGTACGACGCGGCGGCGGCCGTACCGTCCGCGGGCCCGGGGGCGAAGGCGAGGCTGACGACGTGCGGGAAGCGCTCCGCGAGGCGGGCCATCGGCTCGTGCGGGCGGGCGGTGTCGGTGAGCGTGGCCTCGACCCAGGCGCCTTCGACGGGCGTGAGGGCGGGGTCGGCGAGCAGGTCGGCCAGCCGGCCGTGCAGCCGCGCCAGCGGCCGGGGCACGGGGGCGTCGATGCGCTCGGCGGTGACGGCGCCGGCGGCGTCGAGGTCCACCAGCCAGGTCGACTTGCGGTGGGTGGCTTCGGAGAAGGAGTACGCGAGCGGGGAGCCCGAGTAGCGCACGCGCTCGGCGAGGGTCTGGCAGCCGTGCAGATGGCCCAGCGCGACGTAGTCGACGCCGGCGAAGACCGAGGTGGGCACGGAGGCGACGCCGCCGACGGTGATGTCCCGTTCGCTGTCGGAGACCTGGCCCCCGGTGACGAAGGCGTGCGCGAGGACGACGGAGCGGGTGCCGGCCGGGCGGGCGGCGAGGTCGGCGCGCACCCGGTCCATGGCGGCGGAGAGCACCGCGGTGTGGCCGCCGCGGGGGGTGGCGAACTCCTCGCGCACCAGCGCCGGTTCCAGGTACGGCAGCCCGTAGCACGCGACGTCCCCGGCGTCGTCCCGCAGCAGGACGGGCTCGCCCACGCCCGCCGGGTCGGTGCGCAGATGGACGCCCGCGCGGTCCAGCAGCCCGGCGCCGACGCCGAGCCGGCGCGCCGAGTCGTGGTTCCCGGAGATCATGACGACCGGCACGCCGAGCGCCCCGAGCCGGTGCAGCGACCGGTCGAACAGCTCCACGGCGGCCAGTGGCGGCACCGCGCGGTCGTAGACGTCCCCGGCGACGAGCACGGCCTCGACCCCGCGCTCGGCCACCACCGCGACGAGGTGGTCGAGGAACGCGGCTTGGGCGTCGAGCAGGCTGACCCGGTGGAACGAGCGGCCCAGGTGCCAGTCCGAGGTGTGCAGGAAGCGCATGAGGCCCGACTGTAGCGGCGGGGTACGACAACCCGGGCGGCCACGCGCCTCTCACCCGGAGCCGTACACCTCGTCGCCGGGCCGCAGTTCGGCGCTCCCGGCGGTGGCGTCGGCCAGCCAGGAGCGGAAGTCGTCCAGTTCGCCCGCGGGCACGGCGACCTCGACATCGACGCTCTCGCCGTACGCCACGCCGCGTACGTCGCGCCCCGCGGCGTGCAGGTGGCCGAGCACCTTGCCGGCCCGCCCGTGGTCGACGGTGACGGTGACCAGCCGCATCCGCAGCCGCGTCACGGTGCCGAGCGCGTCCACGGCGGCGCCGACCGCGCCGCCGTAGGCACGGATGAGGCCGCCGGCGCCGAGCTTGGTGCCGCCGAAGTAGCGGGCGACGACGGCGACGGCGTAGCGCAGCTCGCGGCGGAGCAGCAGTTGCAGCATGGGCAGCCCGGCGGTGCCGCCCGGCTCGCCGTCGTCGCCCGATTTCTGCACGCCGGCGTCCGCGCCGATGACGTAAGCGAAGCAGTGGTGCGAGGCGTCGGGGTACGCGGCGCGCACCCGGGCGAGGACGGCCTGCGCCTCGGCCTCGGTGGCCGCGGGGGCGAGGGTGCAGACGAACCGGGAGCGGTTCACCTCGGTCTCGTGCACGCCCTCCCGGGCGACGGTCAGGTACCCCTCGCGCATCCCGCCACCCTAGCCGCGCTCCCGGGCACCCCCGCCCCGGGCCGCCCGGGGAATCCGGGCCGGGGCCGCGTCGTTGTAAGGATCATGTACGCAGACCAGGAGACCATCCGCAGGATTCTGACCTCGACCGGCGACACCTGGGCGGTGGTCGGCCTGTCCAACAACCCCTCACGTGCGGCCTATGGCGTGTCCCGGGTGCTCCAGCGCTTCGGCAAGCGCATCGTCCCGGTGCACCCGAAGGCGGAGACGGTGCACGGCGAGCAGGGATACGCCTCGCTCGCGGACATCCCCTTCCCCGTCGACGTGGTCGACGTCTTCGTCAACAGCGACCTGGCGGGCGGGGTGGCCGACGAGGCGGTCGCGGCGGGTGCGAAGGCGGTCTGGTTCCAGCTCGACGTGATCGACGAGGGCGCGTACGAACGGGTGCGCGCGGCCGGTCTCGACATGGTGATGAACCGCTGCCCGGCCATCGAGATCCCCCTCCTCGGCTGAGCGGGGGCCCGGCGGATCAGGCGCCGAGGCCGTCGAGGACGACGGCGCCCGGCAGTCCGGCCAGCGCCTTGCCGGGGACGATGAGCTTGCCGCGCCGCCGGCCGCTGCCGACGACCAGGTGCGGCGCGTCCGCGACCCGGGCGTCCACGAGGATCGGCCAGCTCTCCGGCAGCCCGACCGGGGTGATGCCGCCGTACTCCATGCCGGTCTCGGCGGTGGCGGTGTCGGCGGGCGCGAACGACGCCTTGCGCACACCGAGATGGCGCCGGACGGTGCCGTTGACGTCGACGCGCGTGGTCGACAGTACGACGCAGGCGGCGAGGGTGACGTTCCCGCCGCGCTTCCCGGCGACGACGACGCAGTTCGCGGACTGCTCCAGCAGGTCCTGCCCGTAGGTCTCGCAGAAGACGGCCGTGTCGGCGAGCTCGGGGTCGGAGTCGACGTGCACCAGCTCGGCGGCGGGGACGGCACCCTGCCAGCCGCGCAGGGCCGCCGCCACGGGGTCGCCGAGCAGGTCGAGGCGCTCGGTGGCGGGGGCGGCGTCGTCGAAGTCTCCGATGGGTGCGCGCATGTCCGTGACCCTAACCCGCCTCAGCGCGCGGGCGGTACCGAGACCGCCATCACCAGCTCCACCGGGTCCTGGCCCTCGTTCCGGTACGCGTGCGGGGCGCTCGCCTCGAAGCTGGCGGACGTGCCCGCGGGCACCAGGTGCGGGGTGCCGGCGACGACGAGCGTCAGCTCGCCCGCGGTCACGTGCAGCAGCTCGGTGGTGCCCGCGGGGTGCGGGTCGGAACCGCTGCCGTCGCCGGGCATGAGCCGCCAGGACCACATCTCGAACGGGCCGGGGCTCTGCGTGCCGACGAGCAGCCGGCTGGCGCTGCCGGCCTTCGTCGTCCACATCCGCACGGCCCGGTGCGGCGGCACGAGCTGCACCTCGGGGCCGTGCTCGTAGTCCAGCAGCGTCGTGATGCTGATGCCGAGGGCGTCGGCGAGCTTGACCGTCGTGCCGACGCTGGGGTTCGTACGCGCCTGCTCTATCTGGATGATCATCCCGCGGCTGACGCCCGAGCGGCCGGCCAGCGAGTCCAGGGTGAAGCCGCGCTCGTTGCGCCAGTGCTTGAGATTCCTGGCGAGCGCGTGCGTGAGGACGTCGAAATCCGCCAAGGCCCCGTCCCACTCCGTCCATTATTTTTGATGCGGTCGTCCAGTGCACTGAACTACACTGCGGAGAACCGCAGCGTTCATCACAGTGTACTCGGGGGGCTTCGTCGTGACCGCACTCTTCGCCCTGGCCACCAGCATCCTCTACGGACTGGCCGACTTCGGCGGCGGGGTGCTCAGCCGACGCACCCCCGCCCTCACCGTGGTCGTGCTCTCACAGATCGCCGCGACGGTGGTGCTGGGCGCCGTGGTGGTCGCGACCGGCGCCTGGAGCGAGGCCGGTCCGCTGCTCTGGTTCGCGGTCGCGGCCGGCGTCGCCGGGCCGGTCGCGATGATCTGCTTCTACAGCGCGCTGGCCCAGGGCCCCATGGGCGTGGTCTCGCCGCTCGCCTCGATGGCCGTGCTGGTGCCGTTCGGCGTGGGCCTCGTGGCGTACGGGGAGCGGCCCGGCCCGGTGCAGTACGCGGGCGGGGCCATCGCGCTCGCCGGCGTGGTGCTGGCGTCCGGTCCCGTACGGGGTGCGCCGGTGGCGCGGCGGACGCTGCTGCTGACGCTGGGCGCCGCGGCGGGCTTCGGCGCGGTCTTCGCCTTCATCGCCGAGGCGTCCACGACGGTCACGGGGCTGTTCCTCGCGCTGTTCGTGCAGCGAGCGGTGAACGTCGCGGTGGGCGGGGCCGCGCTGTACGCGGCGGTGCGCCGGGGCGGCGCCGCGCTGCCGGAGGGCGGCTGGGACACGATACGGGCGGCGGTGCCGGGGCTGGTGTTCGTGGGCCTGGCGGACGTGGCGGCCAACGGGACGTACGCGATAGCCGCGCAGCACGGCCCGGTGACCCTGGCGGCGGTGCTGTCGTCGCTGTATCCGGTGGTCACGGCGCTGGCGGCGCGGGGCGTGCTGCGGGAGAAACTGCGCGCGGTGCAGGCGGCGGGCGCGGGTCTGGCGCTGGCGGGGACGGTGCTGCTGGCGTCGGGCTGAGGCTGTTCGCGGTGCCGGGCGCGGCTCAGAAGTGGTTGCGGATCGTGTAGAGCAGCAGTCCGAAGGCGTGCAGGGACAGCACGACGGTCAGGACGATCCGCAGCTTGCGGTCCGTGGTCATGCGGCGCCTCTCCTCGGATGTCGGCCGGTCGCGGTCATGTCGCGGTCTCCAGTGTGCCCGGGGGCGCCGGGCGCAACGGCGGGTGCCAGCCGGACTCGGGGTTCCAGCGGCGTACGATCCGGGCGGGCGCACCGGCGACGACCGCGTGGTCCGGCACCTCGCCGCGCACCACGGAGCCGGCGGCGACGACCACGTTGCGGCCGAGCCGGGCGCCGGGCAGGATCAGCGCGCCCGCGCCCAGCCAACTGCCCGCGCCGATCTCCACCGGCGCGGAGCGCGGCCACTGCTTGCCGACCGGCTCGTGCGGATCGTCGTAGCTGTGGTTCGTCGAGGTGACGTAGACGTAGGGGCCGCAGAAGACGTCGTCGCCGATGGTGACGGGCAGGTCGGCGATCACGTGGCTGCCCCGCCCCAGCACCACGCCGTCACCGAGCCGCACGGCGGTGTCCGGGCCGAGCGGGGCGTCGGGCGCGAGGCCGACGGTGAGCGTCACCTGCTCGCCGATGATGCAGTGCGCGCCCAGCTCGATCCGGCGCTCGCCGAAGATCGTGCCCTGCGGGAAGGCGAGGACCGTGCCGGCGCCGAGCCGCCGGAAGCGGTACGGTCCTGGGCGCGCCGCGCTCACCGCGCCGGTGCTCCGCACCCACCGCCAGCCGCGGTGCACGGCGCGCGAGAGCAGCCTGCTCGTCACGGAGTTGCGCTGCGGGTTCGGCACCCGGTCACCGTACCCCTCCCCCCTCTCGCCTACGCTCTGAGCGAGCGCGGCCGCGGTCCCGGACGGCGACGGGCCGCCTGCGGCTCACCAGGACGTATGACGGCGGGCGGCGAGGGCCGCCGCGAGCACCGGGAGCGGACGACATGTCAGGACGGCCGGAGCCGCTGATCGCGGCGGTGGGCGGGCGGGAGCCCGCGGTGGACCCGAAGGCGTACGTGGCCGCGACCGCGGTGGTGGTCGGGGCCGTGACCCTCGGCGCGGAGGCCAGCGTCTGGTACAACGCCGTGCTGCGCGGCGACTGCGAGTCGATCTCCCTGGGTGCGGGCAGCAACGTGCAGGACAACTGCACGGTGCACGCGGACCCGGGCTTTCCGGTCGTCATCGGCGAGCGCGTGACCGTAGGCCACAACGCGGTGGTGCACGGCTGCACCGTCGGCGACGACGTGCTCGTCGGCATGGGCGCGACGCTGCTCAACGGGGCCGTGATCGGCGCCGGTTCGCTGGTGGCCGCGCAGGCGCTGGTGCCGCAGGGCATGGAGGTGCCGCCGGGCTCGCTGGTCGCCGGGGTGCCGGCGAAGGTGAAGCGGCCGCTGACCGACGAGGAGCGCGAGCACATCCGCCTCAACGGCGCGGGTTACGTGGCCCTGACACAGGTGCACCGCGAGTCCCTGGGCGGCTGAGCCGCCGGATCCCGGGGCGCGGCCGCCGGTGCGGTCCCGGCCGCCGGCGGGTACGGCACCCGCGGCGGCGGCCGGGTCCGCGACCGCAGCCCTCAGTCGTTGGGGCGCAGCGTCCACAGCACCGTCATCCGCCCGCTGACGGCGCCGTCCCCGCGGACGATGTCGACCTCGACCGGGAACTCCGGCCGCTTCCCGGCGTCGAGTTCGGCCACGACCTCGGCAACCGGCCGGCCCAGCCGCGCCTTGGCGGTGACGTCGCCCCTGGCGACCTTCAGGAAGTCGATCTCCGCCCGCACCGGCAGCGGCACGGCCCGCCCCATCTGGTCGCCGAACGCGGCGAGTACGACGGCGCCCGTCGCCGACTCGGCGAGGGTGAACATCGCGCCGGCGTGCGGGCCGCCGACGTGGTTGCGGTACTCGGGCCGATCCGGGAGGCGGAGGGTGGCGGCCTCCGGGGTGATCTCGTCGTAGATCAGGCCGAGCGTGCGGACCATGGGAACCGATGCCTGAAGGAGCTCGCCCAGCGGCGGCATGGTGTCTGACATGCGGCCACGTTACCAACGGGTAATAAGTGTGGCCACTCCCCGTCGCCAGCTATGTTGTTCCGCATGTGGCCAGGACAGCAGCCCGGGGGCGAGCAGCACCAGCAGCAGCCGAACCCGTATCAGCAACAGCCCGCCCCGCACGGCCCGCAGGGCTACGACGGACAGCAGCAGTACCAGCAGCAGGAGCAGTGGGGCCAGAGCGCGCCGCCCGGTGCGCCCGTACCCGGCAAGAGCGGCACGAGCCCCCGCGTGGCCGTCGCCATAATCGGCGCCGTCGCCGTGATCGCCGCGGCGGCCGTGACGGGCGTGGTGCTCCTCAACGAGGACGACGGCGGCGGCGGCCAGGCGAGCCCCGGGGGCGGCGGCGGTTCGCCCTCCGCCTCGTCCTCCCCGTCGCCGTCGGAGAAGCCCGTACTGCAGGACGACCCCGACAACCCGCGCGGCGTCGCCGACGACCAGAAGATCGAACCCGTCGTCTCCGGCTGGAAGGCCGTCTTCAACGCCAAGCGCCACAACGTCTACGACGTGCCGCCGGAGTGGGAGGTGCAGTCCCCGACCATGACCATCGGCTTCGAGGACGACTCCGGCCCGCTGGTGTCGATGACGGGGGCCGCGCTCTACAAGGACGGCATCTGCAAGTACGCCAGCCGCGCGGGCGCCGGCACCAAGGGCGGCATCGGCGCGAAGAACACCAAGGAGGCCGTCGAGAACGAGGCGGGCGCCTGGGCCGAGGCCGCCTTCAACACCAGCAAGAAGGCGACCGTCAAGCAGACCGAGCCGGTGGCGTTCTCCAGCAAGCACGGTCTGAAGGGGCACATGGCCACCGCGACCGTCACCGGCGTGCCGCGCGAGACCAAGTGCTCGGCGGACGGCAAGGTCGTCGCGTTCACCTACACCGACGTCAAGGGCGAGTTCGCCACCTGGGTGCTGTACACCGACACCGGCGTGGACGACGAGGTGCCCGAGGACACCATCGCCAAGATCATGGACAGCCTGCGCCCGCTGGAGGGCTGAGCGCGGCGAATTCCGGTTGCGGCGGTCCTGTGGGCCCGGCATAGTCCGCGGGTGACCCGTCCCCCCGCGCCCGACGCCGATTCCCCGCCGGATCCCGTACGGGCCCCCGCAGCCGCCTCCGGGCCCGCGCCCCGCCGCCGCTGGGCGGGGCGCAACTACACGCTGCTCTCCCTCGCCGCGGTGATCACCAACCTCGGCGCCTCCGGCGCGCTGATCGCCTCGGCGTTCGCGGTCCTCGAAGCCGGCGGCTCCGCCACCGACGTCGGCCTGGTCGCGGCGGCGCGGACGACGGCGCTCATCGTCTTCGTGCTCGTCGGCGGGGCGGTCGCCGACCGGATCCCGCGGCACCGCGTGATGGTCGTCGCGAACACCGTCAACTGCACCTCGCAGGGCGTCTTCGCGGCGCTGGTCATCACCGACCAGGCGCACGTGTGGCACATGGTGCTGCTGTCGGCGATCGGCGGTACGGGGCACGCGTTCTTCGCCCCCGCCGCCGAGGGCATGGTGCTCTCCTCTGTCACCGGCGAGCAGGCGGGCCGCGCCTTCGCGCTCTTCCGCGTCGGCATCAACGGCGCCGGCATCGGCGGGGCCGCGCTCGGCGGCGCCATGGTCGCGGCCGTGGGGCCGGGCTGGGTGCTGGCCGTGGACGCAGGCGCGTTCGCCGTCGCCGCGGCGCTGCGGGCGTTCCTCGACGTCAGCGGCATCCCCGAGCGGGAGCCCGGCGGCAGCATCGTCGCCGATCTGAAGGTCGGCTGGCGGGAGGTGACGGGACGGCCCTGGCTGTGGTCGATCGTCCTGCAGTTCGCGGTCGTCAACGCCGTGGTGGCCGCGGCAGAAGCGGTGTACGGGCCGCTGGTGGCCCGCGAGCACCTGGGCGGCGCGGGGCCGTGGGGCCTGGCCATGGGCGCCTTCGCCGCCGGGACGCTGGCGGGGGCGCTGGTGATGACCCGCTGGAAGCCGCGGCGGGTGCTGCTCGCCGGGGTGCTGTGCGTCTTCCCGCTCGCGCTCCCGCCCGCGGCGCTGGCGGTGCCGCTGCCGGTGTCGTGGCTCGCGGTGGTGATGTTCGTCTCCGGCGCGTGCATCGAGGTCTTCGCGGTGGCGTGGATGATGGCGCTGCACCAGGAGATCCCCGAGGACAAGCTGTCGCGGGTCTCGTCGTACGACTGGCTCGGCTCGATCGCGCTGATCCCGGTCACCACCGCGCTCGCCGGGCCGATGCAGGACCTGGTGGGCCGGTCGGCGGCGCTGTGGGGCTGCGCGGCGCTGGTGGTCGTGCTGACGGCCGCGGTGCTGTGGGTGCCGGACGTACGGCAGTTGCGGCGGCGTACGGAGCACACGGCGGCCGGATCCGCGGGCGGCGGGGACCGTACGGACGCCGGGGACGGCGCGGGCGGCGCCGCGGACGCGGAGCAGCCGGCCGGTCAGCCGATCGTGAAGGCGCCGTCCGGCGGCTCGGGCGACGGCACGGCGTCGGCGTCCCCGACCGGCTGAGCGCCGGCCATCAGCCGCCGCAGCGCCGGCCCGTACTCGACGCGGGCGGGGAACGGGTCCGCCGCGGTGCGCCGGGCCAGCTCCGCGAGGGGCAGCCCCCAGCCTGCCTCCGCGCCGTGCTTCGCCGCCACCACCAGGATGTTGCCGAAGCGGCGGCCGCGCAGCACCGAGGGCTCGGCGATCAGGCACAGTTCGGGGAAGACGGCCGCGGCGGTGGCCAGTTGGGAGCCGAGGAAGCGGAACGGCGCGCTGTCGGCGAGGTTCGCGACGTACAGCCCGTCCGGGCGCAGCGCGCGGGCGGCGGCGCCGACGAACTCCAGCGACGCGACGTGCGCCGGCACCCGCGCGCCGCCGTAGACGTCGGCGATGACCAGGTCGCAGCTCGCCGCCGGGCGCCGCTCCAGCGCGGCGCGGGCGTCCAGGGCCCGTACGGTGACACCGCAGTCCCGCGGCAGCGGCAGGTGCTCGGCGACCAGGGCGATCACCCCGCGGTCGGACTCGGCGACCTCCTGCCGGGAGCCGGGCCTGGTCGCCGCCACGTACCGGGGCAGGGTCAGCGCGCCGCCGCCGAGGTGCACGGCGTCCAGCGGGCGGCCCGGCGGGAAGCCGAGGTCCACGACGTGCGCGAGCCGGCGGGCGTACTCGAACTCCAGGTGCGTGGCGTCGTCGAGATCGACGTACGACTGCGGGGCGCCCTCGACCGTGAGCAGGTAAGCGCGCGGGCGGTCGACGTCCGGCAGCAGCCTCGCGGTGCCGCCGTCCACCGCGGCGACGACGGGGACGGGCTCCTCCACACCGGCCATTGTGGCGGAGGAGGCCCGCCTTCCGTACCCGGATGCGCGGATGCGCGGGTACGGAAGGCGGGCGGCGGGCCGGGCCCGGCGTGCGCCGGGTCAGTCCACGCCGGTGACGGTGCCCGCGCCGACGGTGCGCCCGCCCTCGCGGATCGCGAAGCCGAGGCCCGCTTCGAGCGGCACCTCGCGGCCCAGCTCGACCGTCATCGCGACGGTGTCGCCGGGCCTGGCGACGGCCGTACCGCCGAGGTCGACGTCGCCGACGACGTCCGCGGTCCTGATGTAGAACTGCGGCCGGTAGCCGGTCGAGACGGCCGTACGCCGGCCGCCCTCGGCCGCGGACAGCACGTACACCTCGGCGGTGAACCGCCGCCGCGGCACGACGCTGCCCGGCGCGGCGACGACGTGACCGCGGCGCACCGCGTCGCGCGCGACGCCGCGCAGCAGCAGCGCGACGTTGTCGCCGGCCTGCGCGGAGTCCATCGGCTTGCCGAAGGTCTCCAGGCCGGTGACGACCGTCTCCACCTCGGCGCCGAGCACCTGCACCCGGTCCCCGACGCGCACCGTGCCGCGCTCGACGGCACCGGTGACGACCGTGCCGCGTCCCGTGATGGTGAGCACGTTCTCCACCGGCAGCAGGAACGGCGCGTCCAAGTGCCGCTCGGGCATGGGCACGTACGTGTCCACCGCGTCGAGCAGGTCCACGACCGCCTGGGTCCACGCCGGGTCGCCCGCGAGCGCGCGCAGCCCGGAGACGCGGACCACCGGAACCTCCTCGCCCGGGTAGCCGTGCTTGGTCAGCAGCTCGCGGACCTCCAGCTCGACGAGGTCGGTCAGCTCCGGGTCGCCGGCGTCGGCCTTGTTGAGCGCGACGACCACGTGCCGGACGCCCACCTGACGGGCGAGCAGCACGTGCTCCGCGGTCTGCGGCATGACGCCGTCGATCGCGGAGATCACCAGGATCGCGCCGTCGAGCTGGGCCGCGCCCGTGACCATGTTCTTGACGTAGTCGGCGTGGCCCGGCATGTCGACGTGCGCGTAGTGGCGGGTCGCCGTCTCGTACTCGACGTGCGCGATGTTGATGGTGATGCCGCGCACGGACTCCTCCGGCGCCCGGTCGATGCGCTCGAACGGGACGAAGGTGCCGGTGCCGCGGTCGCTGAGCACCTTGGTGATCGCGGCCGTCAGCGTGGTCTTGCCGTGGTCGACGTGCCCCATCGTGCCGATGTTGACGTGCGGCTTCGTGCGCACGTACGCCTGCTTGGGCATGGTTCTTCCTCGCGGATCGCAGTGGCTGCGCGGACCCCGGGCCTGGCCGGCCCTCCCCCGCTGGGGTCCGCTGGAGCGATCACGGGAAGGGGCGGATTCGGGCGCCGTCGGCTGCGGCTGCCGGCACTGCCGCGAGTGCGGCCGGCACAGCCTTCGGCGCGTCCGCTGCCGCGGACGTGTGCGCGAGGAAGGCGTACCGGAACATGCCCACCATGATCGGGTACGGGTCCCCCGCACGTCGACCGGTTTTTTCCGCCCGCGGGCGCGGAACTCGGCGGGCGGTGCCGCGGTCTCAGAAGTGCTTGAGCGCCTCGCGTACGGACAGCGGGGACAGTTCGGCGCGGTGGGCGTCGACGAAGACGCGGACGGCCCGCGGATCGGTCTTCGCGTACTCGCGCAGGCACCAGCCGATGGCCTTGCGGACGAAGAAGTCGCGGTGGCCGGCGCGGCGCAGGCAGTAGCCGAAGAGCCGACCTTCGTCGGTGGCGTCCTTGAAGCGCAGTTGGTGCAGCAGGGCGGTGCGGGCGACCCACAGGTCGTCGTCCTCGATCCACTGGTCCATGGCGCCGGCCAGCGCGGGATCGGCGGCGACGAGACCGCCGACGACGTGCGCGGCGAGCGCGTCGACGGTGTCCCACCAGGAGGTCGTGACGATGAGGTGGCGTACGGCGGGCAGCGACCCCGGGGAGCAGCGGCGCACGTGGCGGCGGAGGTAGTCGACGGCGAAGTAGTGGTACTCGCGCTCCGGGAGCCGCCAGCAGCGCAGCGCGATCGCCACGCAGTCCGCCTCGGCGGGACGCGCCGTGCCGGCGAGGACGGCGCGGGACAGCTCGCGGCGGCGGGGCGCGGGGATGCCGAGGAACGGGGCGACACCGCGCAGGTAGGCGGCCGACCGCGCGGCGCGCTCGGGGTCGGCGGCCGCCGGGTAGGCGGCGGTGAGGCGGTCGAGAACGGTGTCGGCGAGGCGACTTCCGGGGACCACCGGGACGCCCGCGCCCGCCGCTGCTTCCGGGGCTGCCGAGGCGTCCGGGGCTACGGCGGCGCCGGGGTGCTGCTGGGCCATGACGCCCACGATAGCGACCGCAGTTGAGGGGGACGTCACGGTGCGGTGACGGCCCCGTCGGTTAGGCTCCCACCGTGCCCGAAACCGCCGAGGCGCCCGTCGTCGGCCGCGCCGTCCGCTGCGGCCGGGCTCTGCTGTCCCCCCGCTCCCGGCTCGCCCTGCTGCTCGCGCTGCTCGCCGGCGCGGCGGTCGTGGTGATCGTGTGGCGACCGCACCGGCTGCTGGTCGACGGCCTGCCGCCGCAGTTCACCGGCCTGTCCGCGGTGCTCCTCTTCGCCGTCGCGTACGGGCTGTGCACCGCGGCTCTCGTACCGCGGCCGCTGCTCAACCTCGCCTCCGGCACGCTCTTCGGCGCCCAGGCGGGCCTGGCCGGATCGGTGTCGGGCACGGTGCTGGGCGCGGGCGTCGCGTTCGGGATAGGCCGGCTGCTCGGCCAGGACGCGCTGCGCCCGCTGCTGCGCGGGCGGCTGCTGACGGCGGCGGACCGGCAGCTCAGCCGGCACAGCTTCCGCTCGATGCTGGTGCTGCGCACCTTTCCCGGCGTGCCGTTCGCGGGCGTGAACTACGCCGCCGCGGTCTCCCGGATGAACTGGACGCCGTTCCTGGTGGCCACCGCCGTGGGCTGCGTGCCGAACACCGCCGCCTACGTGATCGCCGGCAGCCGGGCCTCCGACCCGCTCTCCCCCGTCTTCCTCGGGGCCCTCGGCTTCATCGTCGCCAGCATGGCGGGCGGCGCCGCGGTCGCCATGCGCCGCCGCCGGCGCGCGGGCCGCCGGGCCGCACCGGGCGGAGTGACCTCTTCCGCCACGCCCGCGGAAGAGCCCGCCGCCGGCTCCGCGGGCATGGCCGCAGCCGACCCTGGGGCCACGCGTCTCATGTCGGGGCCTTAACATCTCCTCCAACCCGTCGGCCGAACTCAAGGACATGTGCAGCCCCGTATGAGCTGGATCGAAGCAGTCATCCTCGGACTCGTCCAGGGGCTGACGGAATTCCTGCCGATCTCCTCCAGCGCCCACCTCCGGCTCACGGCGGCCTTCGCCGGCTGGGAGGACCCGGGCGCGGCCTTCACCGCGATCACCCAGATCGGCACCGAGACCGCCGTGCTGATCTACTTCCGCAAGGACATCGCGCGGATCGTCTCCGCGTGGTTCCGCTCGCTGACGAACAAGGCGATGCGCTCCGACCACGACGCCAAGATGGGCTGGCTGGTCATCGTCGGCTCGATCCCCATCGGGGTGCTGGGGCTGACGTTCCAGGAGTCGATCGAGGGCCCGTTCCGCGATCTGCGGCTGATCGCCACCACGCTCATCGTGATGGGCCTGCTCCTCGGCTTCGCCGACTGGCGCGCCTCGACCGGTGGCGGCCGGCACCGCGCGGCGGTGCAGCGCAAGGAGCTGACGGACCTCAACACCCGCGACGGCCTGCTCTTCGGCTTCGCCCAGGCGCTGGCGCTGGTGCCCGGCGTCTCCCGGTCGGGCGCGACGATCACCGGCGGCCTGCTCCTGAACTACAACCGCGAGGCCGCGGCCAGGTACTCGTTCCTGCTGGCCATCCCCGCGGTGCTCGCCTCCGGGCTCTTCGAGCTGAGGAAGGTGCCCGGGGCGACGCACATGAACTGGGGCGCGACCGTGGCCGCGACCGTTATCGCGTTCCTTGTCGGATACGCCGTAATCGCGTGGTTCATGAAGTTCATTACGACCCGGAGTTTTGCACCCTTTGTCATCTATCGCGTGCTGCTGGGCATCCTGATTTTCGCCCTGGTCGCGGCCGGCGTCCTGGAGCCGGACGCCGGCGACGCGCCCCACTGACCCGCGCGGGCCGGCGGGCCGCCCCGCGGCGTCAGAACGACGCTTCCGTCAGGCCGTCCTCCGCCGCGCCGCGGCTGAGGACGGCGGCCCGTACCCGCGCGTGCACGTCCGGGTACGTCTCGGGCGTCGCGGGCACCACGCGGAACGGCGGCCCCGTCTCCGAGTGCTGGGCCAGGAACTCCGCGCGGGTCACGCTCCAGCCGTCGCGGGCCGGGGTGAAGGTGAAGCGGGCCGCGGAGCCCTCGTTGCCGCGGTACATCGACGGGATGAAGCTGGCGACCTGGTCGCCGAGGCCGTAGACGACCCAGGTGCCGTTGACCTTCTCGTACGGCTGCGGCACGTGGTTGTGGGTGCCGACGATCAGGTCGATGTCCTTGCGGCCGCCGCTGCGCGAACGCGTCAGCCGGTCGGCGAGCCGACGTTGGGCGAGGTCGGGCTCCTGCTGCCACTCGGTGCCCCAGTGCAGGCTGACGACGACCACGTCGGCCCCCGCCCGGCGGGCGGCGCGGGAGTCGGCGACGACCTGGCGGGGGTCGAGCATCGCGAGGGACCAGGGCGCGTCGGCGGGGACGCCCGCGTTGCTGCCGTAGGTGTACGAGAGGTGGGCGACCCGGGCGCCGCCCGCGGACATCAGGGCGGGGCGGCCGGACTCGGCGCGGGTACGGGCGGTGCCGGCGTAGTGCAGGCCGGCGTCGTCGAAGGCGTCCAGGGTGCGGCGTACGCCGTCGGTGCCGGAGTCGAGGGCGTGGTTGGAGGCGGTGGAGCAGCCGTCGTAGCCGACGTCGCGCAGCGCGGTGGCCAGGCCCGGCGGGGACTGGAACGACGGGTAGCCGGTGAACGGGCCCTCGCGCGGCCCGAGCGGGGTCTCCAGATGGCACAGCGCGAGGTCCGCCGCGGCGACGGTGGGCGCGAGGGCGGCGAACATGGGGCGGAAGTCGTACTCCTCTCCCCCGGCGTCCGTGGCCGCCTGCGTCATGATCGAGGGGTACGGGATGACGTCGCCGGTCGCCAGCAGCGTGAACGGGCGGGCGCCGGGCCCGGGTCCGGCCGCGGCGGACGCGGCGGACGGGCCGGCGGGCGCGCAGCCCGCGGCGAGCAGCGCCGCGGCGGCGGCGAATGCGGTGGCGGAGCCTGCGGCTGCGGTGAGCCGGGTACGGCGCCGGGGCATGGGCGCCCCCTTCGTACGGTCGGAGCACGAACGGAAGCAGCTTGCCCTTTTTGTATGATTAACTGCTTATCACTTCGGACGTGTCCCGCATACGGGTGGCGAAATCAACCCGCCCGGCCCACCTCGCGGACGATCCGCTCGCACAGCTCGTGGGTGGCGAGCGCGTCCCGCGCACTCAGCACCTCCCCCGCCCGTACCGCGTCCAGGAACGCCAGCACGACCTGCTCGATGCCGCGCTGCCGGGCCACCGGCACCCAGTCGCCGCGCCGCCGGACGCTGGGCTGGCCCTTGTGGTCCACCACCTCGGCGAGGTTCCGCACCTCCCGCTTGGTGTCCTGCCCCGACACCTCCAGGACTTCCTCGGTGGAGCCGGAGAGCCTGTTCATCGCGCCGACGGCGGTGAAGCCGTCGCCTGACAACGTCAGGACGACGTGGTGCAGGAGCCCGTCGCGGACGCGGGCGCGCACGTCGACCATCTCGACGGGGCCGGGGGCGAGGAAGCGCAGCGTGTCGACGACGTGGATGAAGTCGTCGAAGACCATCGTGCGCGGGTCCTCGGGCAGCCCGACGCGGTGCTTCTGCAGGATGATCAGCTCGCGCGGGTGCTCCAGGCACTGCGCGTAGCCGGGTGCGTAGCGGCGGTTGAAGCCGGTCATCAGCGAGACGCCGCGCTCCTCCGCCAGCCGTATGAGACGTTCGGCGCCCGCGAGGTCGTACGCCAGCGGCTTGTCGACGTAGACGGGGATGCCCGCGTCCAGCAGCGCGGTGGCCAGTTCGACGTGCGCCTCGGTGGGGGCGTGCACGAACGCGGCGTCGAGGCCGGCGGCGAGCAGCGAGCCGAGGTCGCGGTGGCGGTGCGCGTGCGGGATGCGGTGGGCGTCGCCGACGCGGTCGAGGGTGGCGGGGGTGCGGGTGAGCAGGTGCGGCTCGACGCCGGGCAGCGAGGCGAGGACCGGCAGGTACGCCTTCCGCGCGATGTCGCCGAGCCCGATGACGCCGGCCTTCAGGGGCGTGGCTCCCTCGGTCATGTCCGCTCCCGTCCCCAGCCGTCGGCCCGCGGGCCGCGGCGCAGGTGGACCTGCGTCAGGGCGCCGCCTGTGCGGGGGAAGCATACGGGCCGCCCCGGTCGGCGCCGCCGCCGGGCGGCCGCCAGTCCGCGATGCCGTCAAGGCCGCGCAGCACGACGCGGGGGCCGAGCAGTCCCACGCCGCGGATGAGGGCGTTGCGGGTGCGTACGGCGAGCGGTCCCGTCACGTTGATCAGCCGGCCGGCGCGGGCGGAGCGCAGCGCCACGGCGCGGGTGCGCGGGAGGCGGTCGCGGGTGTAGCGCTCCAGGGCCTCCGGTACGGCCGCGGGGTCGGCGGCGGCGTGGTGGGCGAGGACGACGCCGTCCTCGACGGCCTGGTTGCCGCCCTGGCCGAGGTTCGGGGTCATGGCGTGGGCGGCGTCGCCGAGGAGCGCGACCCGGCCGCGGTGGAAGGCGGGCAGCGGCTCGGCCAGCCAGCGCACGTCGTGGTGGAGCACCCGGCCGGGTTCGGCCGCGTCGAGGACGGCGGGCACCGGGTCGTGCCAGCCGGCGAAGCGGCGGCGGAGTTCGGCCAGTTCGCCGTCCGGGGCACGGCGGCCCGCGGGTGCGAGCGCGGCGGCGTAGGCGTACACGCGGCCGTCGGCGAGCGGCTGCGTGCCCCACAGCTCCCCGCGGCCCCAGGTCTCGTGCGGCGCGAACGCCACGGGGCGCTCGGGCAGGACCAGCCGCCAGGTGGTGAAGCCCGCGTACGCCGGGCCGGGGTGGCCGGGGAAGAGCACGCGGCGGGCCGGGGAGCCGATGCCGTCGGCGGCGACGACGAGTTCGGCCTCCAGCACGCCGTCCGGCACCGCGACGCGCGCCGGTCTGCCGGGGCCGCCCGGGTCCTCGATCTCGGCGGCGGCTTCGGTGCGGATGGCCCCGGCCGGCAGCCGGGCGGTGAGCAGCGCGGCGAGGTCGGCGCGGTGCACGAGGGCGATGCCGCCGCCGAACCGCTCGGCCACGGCCGCCGCGTCGGTACGGGAGAGCCAGCGGCCCTCGGGCGTACGCAGCCCGCCGCTCCCCTCCCAGGCGGCGAGGTCGCGCACGGCGTCGCCGGCGCCGATCGCGTCCAGGGCGCGCTGGGCGTTGGCGGCGAGGGAAAGGGCGGCACCGACGGGCTCGATCGAGGCGGCCTTCTCCAGGACGGTGACGGACCAGCCGCGGCGGTGCAGCGCGGCGGCGGCCGTGAGCCCGCCGGGTCCTGAGCCGATGACGAGGGCGCGCGGCTGCTTCAAGGGAGCCTCCCGGAACTACATCTGTAGTTACGCGGCCGAGGGTAGCACGCGTGCGACTACGGGCGTAGTGAGGACCGGCGCGGGCGATAGGTTGAGGCCGTGCCCGACCCGAACACCCCTGCCCCTGCCGCCGGTCCGCCCGCGCCCGCCGCGTCTGCCGCCTCGCCCCCGTCCCGGCAGGAGGTCATCGCCGACGCCGCCATCGCGCTGCTCGCCGAGCGCGGCATGCGGGGCCTGACCCACCGCGCCGTCGACGAGGAAGCGGGCCTGCCGCAGGGCTCCACCTCCAACCGCGCCCGCACCCGGGCCGCCCTCCTCGAACTCGCCGTCCAGCGCCTCGCGGAGCGCGAGGGCGGGGTGCTGCGGGTCGGCGAACTGCCCCCGCCGGGCGCCGACCCGGGACCGCTCGCCGACGCACTGGCCGGACTGCTGCACCGCTTCCTCACCCGGCACCGCACGCTGCTCGTGGCCCGCTACGAAGTCGCCCTGGAAGCCACCCGGCGCCCCGAGCTGCGGGCGATCTACGACCGCGCGGGCACCGCGTTCGCCGACGCCGCGCACGCGCTGCTCGCGGCCTGGGGCTCCGCCGACCCCGAGCGGCACGCGCAGGAACTCATCGCCTGGACCGACGGCATGATGTTCCTGCACACGGCGGGCCGGGTGAACGGGTCGCGCACGCCGACCAGGGCGCGGCTGCGCGCCGGGTACGAGGACCTGCTGCGCGGCATGCTCGGCTGCTGACCGCCGGGCGGAGGCGGCAACTCCGCGGGGCGGGCGTCACCCTTGCGGGGAGTACCGGGGCGGCGCCGGGCGCAGCAGTGTGGCCGGGTGCGCTCCACTCCCGCGGCCGGCGCCCTGCTGACCGGCCTCACGACGCTCGCCGCCGTCGCCGGCTGCGTCGCCGTCTCCCCCGACCCCGGCACCGGCCCGGGCGCCCGGCACGGCCCGGGCGCCGGGTGGCCCGCCACGGCCGCGCCGGGACTTGTCGCGCCGCCGCCGCCGGGGCGCGAGGAGCTGGCGACGATCGGCCCGGCGCCGCGCCCGCGGCGCACTTCCGCGGCACCCTCACCGGCACCGTCCGCGGGCAGGGACACGGACACGGTGCGGCCTGACGTGTCCGCCCCGGACGGCTCCCCGCCGGCGCCGCAGGCACCGGCCCCCCGTACGGCGCGGGACCGCCCGGCCCGTACGGCACAACCGGCCCCGCCGCCCCCGGAGTCGGCCGACTCCGGCGGGGCCGTCGATCTGTGCGCCCTCGCCGGGGACTACGGCCGGTGGGCGCCCGGCAGCCGGGAGGAGGCGGCCTGCGCGGAGTACTTCGAGCGCTAGGCGCCGCGCCCCGGCCCGGGACCCGCGACGCCCGGCCCCCTACCCCCGAGGACGAATCCCCGGCCGGGACTCAGCCCCCGGCCGCGGCCAGGTCCGGGATCCGCCAGTCGATCGGCGCGTGCCCGTGCGCCGCCACCGCCTCGTCGATCTGCGAGAACGGGCGCGAGCCGAAGAACTTCTTCGCCGACAGCGGCGACGGGTGCGCCCCCTGGACCACCACGTGCCTGGCGGTGTCGATGAGCGGCAGCTTCTTGCGGGCGTACGCGCCCCACAGCACGAACACCGCCGGATCGGGCCGCTCCGCCACGGCGCGGATCACCGCGTCGGTGAACTCCTCCCAGCCCTGGCCCTTGTGCGAGTTCGCCTCGCTCTCGCGCACCGTCAGCACCGCGTTCAGCAGGAGCACGCCCTGCTCGGCCCACGGCATCAGATACCCGTTGTCCGGGACCGGGTGGCCGAGGTCGTCCCGCAGTTCCTTGAAGATGTTGCGCAGGGAGGGCGGGGTGCGCACCCCGGGACGCACCGAGAAGCACAGCCCGTGGCCCTGTCCCGCCCCGTGGTACGGGTCCTGGCCGAGGACGAGCACCTTCACGCTCTCGTACGGCGTGGCGTCGAGGGCGGCGAAGACCTCCTCCCGCGGCGGGTACACGGGGCCGCGGGCGCGCTCCTCCTCGACGAACGACTCGAGGCGCGTGAAGTAGGGCTTTTCCAGCTCCTTGCCCAGGGCGTCCTGCCAGGACGGGGGCAGCATCGGGGACACGGGTGAGGGACCTCCGGGTCGGTGCAGAAGATCGGTTCAGTGGGTCGTTGCGCAGTGGACAGTACCGCCGGGCACTGACAACTCCCCTACCAACTGGTCTTCTTGTACAGCTCCCACATCCGCATGATCGTCGAGGCGTCCAGGCTCCACTCCACCCCGGCCACGTCGTCGTCCGCCGCGATGTACTGCCGGGCCTGCCACAGCGGCAGCAGCCGGGCGTCCTCGGCGAGGATGTCCTGCGCCCGCGAGAACTGCTCGTTGACCCCGGCCCGGTCCGCCTTCCGGCGCGAGGCGGGCAGCAGCTCGTCGGTGATCTCCGCGTTCTCGTACGGCGTGCCGAGGGCGTTGCGGGCGCCGGTGAAGGGGGCGATGTAGTTGTCCGGGTCGGGGAAGTCGGGGGACCAGCCGCGGCCGAAGACCGGGTACTCGCCCTTGTTGTACGCGGCGGCGAACTTCTCCCACTTGCGGCCCTTGACCGTGATCTCGAACAGCCCGCTGTCCTCCAACTGCCGCTCCAGCTCCTCGAACTCCCGCGCGGTCACCGAGCCGTACCGGTCGGTGGTGTACCAGAACGTGAGCGGCACGGGCTCGGTGACGCCCGCCGTCTGCAGCGTGACCGCCGCGGCGTCGGGGTCCGGCTCGCCGTAGCGGTCGAAGAACGGGGTGGTGTGGCCGGTGATGCCGCGCGGGATCATCGAGTACAGCGGCTCGGCGGTGCGGCCGTAGACCTTGCGTACGAGCGCGTCGCGGTCGATCACCTGGGCGACGGCCTGGCGTACGGCGAGGCTGTCGGCGTACTCGTGCTCGGGGTTGAAGACCAGGTAGTGGATCTCCGGCATGACCACCCGGCTGAGTGCGATCGACCCCTTCTCGTCCGCCGTCTTCTCCAGCTCCGGCACCCGGTCGGGCGGCAGCCCGCGGTACGTGACGTCGATGTCGCCCTTCTTGAGCGCGTCGGTCATCGCGTCGGAGTCGTCGAAGTAGCGGATGCTGACGGAGTCGTTGCGCAGCTCCGCGTCGCCCAGATAGCGCGAGTTGCGCTCCAGCTCGGCGACGGACCCCTTCTTGTACGACGCGAGCGTGTACGGACCGGAGCCGACCAGGGTGCCGGGGTCTGCGAGCTCGTCCGCCGGGTACTCCTCGGGGTCGACGAGCGAGGTGGCGGGCGCGGCGAGGATGAAGGGGAACGTGGCGTCGGGGCGCTTGAGCTGGAAGGTGACGGTGCGGTCGCCTTCGGTCTCGACCTTCTCCAGGCTGTCCAGCAGCCCCGCGGGACCGGTCTCGGCGTTGATGGCGAGCACCCGGTCGAAGGAGTGCTTGACGGCCGCGGCGTCGAGCGGGTTGCCGTTGGAGAAGGTGAGGTCCTCGCGGAGCTTGCAGCGGTAGGTGCGGCTGTCGGCGCCGGTGAAGCCGCAGCTCTTGGCCGCGTCGGGCTGCGGCACCGTGCTGGTGCCGGCGTAGTGCATGAGCGTCTGGTAGACGTTCCGGTACAGCTCCCAACTGCCGTCCCAGGCAGCCGCGGGGTCGAGCGTGCTGGGCGCGCTCGTCGTACCGACGTCTATGTGCCGCTCGTCGTCGCCCGACGCCGACAGCGTGCCGCAGCCGGCCAGCATCGAGACGGGTATCAGCACCGCGGCGACCCGCCGCGGGCCCGACCGGAAGAACACGTGCCTGTCCCCCTCCTTGCACCTGTTCGATGGGGTGCGCAGACCCTACCCCACGGCCGGTGGATCACGGATCCCCCGGGACGGCGCTGTGACCCGGGGGAACGCGTGGGGCATGTGTGACTGCCGGTTCAGCTCCAGCCGGCGTTGAGGAAGATCCCGCCCTCGATGGCGAGCGTCTGCCCGGTGATCCAGCCGGCCTCGTCGGAGAGGAGGAACGCGGCGGCGCCGCCGATGTCCTCGGGCACTCCGAGCCGGCCCAGCGGGTAGCCCGCGGCGGCCTCCTCCTCGCGGCCCTCGTACAGCGCGACCGCGAACTTCGTCTTCACCACGCCGGGCGCGATGGCGTTGACCCGGACGGCGGGCGCGAACTCGTGCGCGAGCTGCAGGGTCATGTTGATCATCGCGGCCTTGCTCATGCCGTACGCGCCGACGAACGGCGACGCCGAGAGCCCGGCGACGGAGGAGACGTTGACGATCGCGCCGCCGTGCTCGCGCTGCCACGCCTTGTACGTCTGCTGGGCGAAGCCCAGGGCGGACAGCACGTTCGTCTCGTAGACCTTGCGCACGGCGTTCAGGTCGACGTCCGCGATGGGGCCGAACACGGGGTTGGTGCCGGCGTTGTTGACCAGGTAGTCCACCCGGCCGAACGCCTCCATGGTGCGCGCCACCGCCTCGGCCTGGTGCTCCTCGTCGTGGGCCTTGCCGGGTACGCCGATGGCCCGGCCGGCGCCGAGCCGCGCCACGGCCTCCTGCAGCGCCTCCTCGCCGCGGCCGGTCACACACACCCGGTGGCCGCGGGCGACCAGGGTCTCCGCGATGCCGTAGCCGATGCCGCGGCTGGCCCCGGTGACCAGGGCGACCCGCCCGCTCTCCGCGGCCTGCGGCGCGCCGGTGCTCTCCTGCTGCGTCATGTTCTCGTCCCCCGGCCTCAGTCGAGCGGCCCGCCGGCCACGTACAGCACCTGGCCGGAGACGAAGCCGGCGTCCTCGCCCGTGAAGAAGGCGATGGCACCCGCGATGTCGTCGGGCTGGCCGACGCGTTGGACGGGGATCTGGGACGCGGCCGCGGCCTGGAAGTCGGCGAAGTCCATGCCGACCCGGGCGGCGGTCTGCGCGGTCATCTCGGTGGCGATGAAGCCCGGGGCGACGGCGTTGGCGGTGACGCCGAACTTGCCCAGCTCCTTGGCGAGGGTCTTGGTGAAGCCCTGCAGCCCGGCCTTGGCGGCGGAGTAGTTGACCTGGCCGCGGTTGCCGAGCGCGGAGCTGCTGGAGAGGTTGACGATGCGGCCGAAGCCGGTGTCGACCATGTGCTTCTGGCAGGCCCGGGACATCAGGAACGCACCGCGCAGGTGCACGTTCATGACCGTGTCCCAGTCGTCCTCGGCCATCTTGAACAGCAGGTTGTCGCGGGTCACGCCGGCGTTGTTGACGAGGATGACGGGCGGGCCGAGTTCGGCGGCGGCGCGGGCGACGCCGGCCTCGACGGCGGCGGCGTCGGAGACGTCGCAGCCGACGGCCAGCGCGGTGCCGCCGGCTTCGGTGATCTTCCCGACGGTCTCCGCGCAGGCGCCCTCGTCGAGGTCGAGCACGGCGACGGCGCGCCCCTCGCGGGCCAGGCGGACGGCGGTGGCCGCACCGATGCCGCGCGCGGCGCCGGTGACGATCGCGACCCTTCCGGTGGTGGACATGCTGGTGTTCTCCTCGCGCTGGCTGGGGCCGGGGCGCCGTCCCACGATCGGTGAGCAACCGCTTAGTAGGTACGGCTCACGTGACGCTAGAAGTCCGGCCCCGCCGTGTCAACGGGGCGCCGCGGCGGGGTGTCCGTGCGCGGGTGCGCCCCGGCCCGTACGCCAGGTCACACGGGCACGCGCACCAGCAGCCCCAGCAGCCGCTCCACCTCCGCCTCCGGGTCCTCGGTCAGCCCCGAGTGCACCGGCCCCGGCTGCACCACCGTGCTGCGCGGCGCGACGAGCCAGCGGAACCGCCGCCCGGCGTCGTCCCCGGCCGCCTGCCCGGCCCGCGCACCGCCGCAGCCCACCTCCTCCACCGCGCGCAGCGCGGCCCGCACGCCCGCGAGGTCCACCTCGGGGTCGAGGGCCAGCAGCCGGCGCTCGTCGAGGTCGGTGCGCGCGCACAGGTAGGAGTGGGCCCGGCAGTACACGAGCACCCCGGCGTTGATCTGCTCGCCGCGTTCGACCCGCGGCACGACGCGGAGCAGCGCGTACTCGAAGACCTCGCGCCCGTTCATCGCGACCCCCTCCGCGGTGCCCTGCCCGTCAGCCACTCCGGCGCCTTCGACGGCCCGTCCGCGCTGGGCTCGCCGACGGCGATCCGCTCCCCCACCCGCGGCGCGCGGGCGGCCAGCGTCTCGACGTACGCGGCCCGCACCTCCGCCGGCGACCCGAACCCCGGCTCGTCCGCCAGCCACTCGTCCGGCACCTCGGCGACGGTCTCGGCCAGCAGCCCGGCGGTCACCCGCGGTGCCAGCTCCGCCGCCGCGGCGGCCACGTCGGGCCCGAAGGGGGCGAGCGCGTGGTCGGAGGCGTCGTACGGCTTGTCGGCGGCGGCCGCGGCGGAGGGCCAGTTGTGGTGCCAGATCAGGGTGGCGCCGTGGTCGATGAGCCACAGGTCGCCGTGCCAGACGAGCATGTTGGGGTTGCGCCACGACCGGTCGACGTTGCCGACGAGCGCGTCGAACCAGACCACCCGGCCGGCTTCTCCGGCGTCGACGCGGAAAGCCAGCGGATCGAAGCCGAGCGACCCGGGCAGGAAGTCCATGCCCAGGTTGAGCCCCCCGCTGGCCTTGAGCAGCGCCTGCACCTCTTCGTCCGGCTCGGAACGCCCGATGACCGGATCGAGCTGCATCCCGACCAGATCCGGCACCCGCAGCCCCAGCCGCCGCGCCAGCTCCCCACTGATCACCTCGGCCACGAGCGCCTTGCGGCCCTGGCCGGCGCCGGTGAACTTCATGACGTACGTACCGAGGTCGTCGGCCTCGACGACACCGGGGAGCGACCCACCCTCACGCAAGGGTGTGACATAGCGGGTCGCGGTGACTTCTCGCAGCATCATCCCAGGCCATCCAACGTTTCCACCTTGCAATCGACGGAGGACACGGTGAAGACGGGACGCGGAGATGGGCTCCGATCAGCCCTGGGGAGAATCTGGGGAGTTTCCGCTGGCATCCTGACCCTCCTGACTCCCCAGCAAACCGTCGATGGCGGTGCGCCCTTTACTTCCGGCCTCCGGCATGAAGTGAGCATAGTAACTGAGTGTGATGGCCGGGGAGGAATGCCCGAGCCATCGCGCCAGCGTCACCACGGACTCCCCCGCCTCCAGCATGAGCGAGGCATAGGTGTGGCGCAGTACGTGGAAGCCGTCGCTGGGAGCCGCCTTCCACTGCCATGGCTTCGCATCCGCGTCAAGCGGCGGGATGATGCCGGCCTTGGCCAGTGCGGGCTTCCACGTGTAGGTGTTCCACGTGTTCGCCGTCACGGCGTTGCCGAATCGTGTGCTGAGCAGGAGGGAGGACGTCCTCCGAGGCCGGTCGGCCCCCGGCTTCTCCCAGGGAAGCTCCACCTCCACCGGCGAGAACACCTCGGCATGTCGCTGCAACTCTTCGGCCACCGAGGAGGGCATGTCAACGGTCCGCGTCTTCGAGCCCTTTGGAAGAGCGAAGTACGGCTTCCCGTCCAACGTCTGCACTTGCCGGCGGACATGGAGGACACCGCGGGGATAGTCGACGTCAGCCGGGCTCAACCCGAACACCTCCCCCTGACGCAGCCCGCAACCCAGCCCCAGGACTACCGCTATACGGCTCCGAGGGCTGATCACCTCCCGCACGCGGAGTGCCGTCGCTATTTTCCAGGCTGCACGGCGCTGCTTCGGACGCCTGGGCCACCGAACAGACTTCGCGTACATGGGGTTCCTGACAAGCCGCTTGTCGTCAACAGCCGTCGCCAAGATGCTGGACAACAGGGACAGGACCCCCCGCTGGTAATCCACGGAATTGACCGTGGATTCTAGAATGACGATATAGGCTCGAAGTTCCGATGCCGTAATGCTCCTCAGCGGGAGGTTTCCCAAGTGCGGAACTATGTGAAGTCGCACTCTCCTCTCCCGGTCCTTCAGGGTCTTCGGAGCACCCCCTGCGCCTGGAGCCCAGTGCAGCGCAATGTAGTCGGCAAGGGTGATGGATCCATCGCGCGGATCCACGAACTCGCCTCGTTCTTCGTCAGTGGATGCCCGACGGGCCCACGCCTTTGCGTCCTCCAAGGTATCAAATGACCTGTCCCGCACTCCGGGTATACCGGCGACACGGTAGCGCGAGCCCTTGCCGTAGCGAGCGGTTCGCTCCCTCCTTCCCGTGATCGGATCCTTCTTCTTCCTGACCCAGCGATCTTCGATGTAACCAGCCAGCTAAGTCTCCTCATATGGGGTGAGACGAAAATTCCATGGAATTACCCATCTCAGAGATTAGAACTACGGTCCAGCCGTTGCTGTGGTCTGCTGCTCACCGGGTTCAGCGCCGAGTTGGAACGGGAATCAGCTTGTTCCTGGGCACTGATCCAGGCGTCGAGCGACTCTCGCCGGTACATGACACGGCCGCGACGGCCCATGCGGAAGCTCGGCGGACCTTGCCGCCGGTGCCTCCACGCATAGAGCGTTTGAGGTGAGAGACCGAGGTATGTGGCAGCTTCGTTCACGTTAAGGAACGCGGCTCGCAGAGGATCTGTGCGGGCGGACATGGATGAGTGCTCAGGTTGCGAATCTACTGACACTAGCTTCTCTTCGAAATGTGACGGGGTTGCAGCCAGGGTGCACCGAGTCGGCGCTCGGCCCGCCCTCGCCATGGGGACACATCAATGGTCACGACAATTCCCGGTTTGGCAAACCGGCGATCGTGGTCTATGTTGCGCTCCAGGCGGACGGAGCAGAGAGCAACTCAAGCTCGCTCGTCGGCATTTCACCCGAAGCCCCATGCTGCAGATCCGACAGCAATGAGAAGATTCATGGGACCCATGTGCGCAAGTTAATCTAGAGTAGGTTGCGGGTAGATCAGGTCCACGCAGCAGCCTGCAACGCACAGGGTCACGGTGACTGCGAAGTCGAACGGGCGGAACAAGTAACCGAGCTGTTGCAGGTTGCCATGCCTAAAGCAGAGGTATCCAGTCCTTCCAGATTCTTTCTTGTCTGCCCAGGGCGAATGAAAACTCCGCCCCAGAGGGAGGCGCTCCGTCTCGTCGGATCAGCGAAGCGAAGGTATGACCAACTCCGCAGCCTCCCACGGGACTTCCTCTGCGGCCGCGGGTCGACTACTCGTACGCCCCCGTCCGACGGGCGGCTTCCCAGCGTGCCCACTCGGTGACATGCCACAGCTCGGTCGCCATCCTTCGATTGCAGTGAACCACTGCCGAGCCGTGGCCACGCATCGGCAGTGGGTCGGGGGCGGGCGGGCCGCTGCACGCAGCGTGCTCAGACCGCGATGACGGCGTGTCCGCGCTGAATCGGCCCCGACTACTGAGCTTCACCTTGACCACCGGCCTGGAGTACCGATCCGCGCATCACCGGCCAACACCGGCGGCCATCGCAAGTCAGGGCGTCAATGCGAAGATCACCGATGGGGTGACCTCCAGGCCGCGCCACTCGTCTTCAGCGGTCCCGGGCTTCGGCGGCCAGGCGCCACTCGGTGGCCGGGCGGCGGCAGGTCGGCGGTGCGCCGCGGCCCGATGTCGAGTTCGACGTCGGCGGGCTGGGCCGCGTGCCGCGACCTCGATGATGACGGCGGCGCCGAAGACCGCAGCCGTGAAGTCCACTGTTCGCCGGCAGCCCATGGGGCCGATCCGCGATGCACGCTCGAAGGTAGCCCCTTCGAACACAGCATCGCCTCGGAAGTTCGCCCCGCCGAACCAGACATCACGCTCGAAGGCCGCCGCGTCGAACCGGACGTTGCCCCGGGGAAACGGACCGGCCGACGAGGCCGGAACCGCGCCCCGGGCCGACTTCACCACCCACCTCGCCGCCGGAATGCGACGCTACACCGCCGCCCGCGACTGGCCCACGGTCTTCCAACTCCCTCCCTACGCACCCGACCTCAACCCGTTGAGGGCATCTGGTCCGTGCTGCGCCGCCCCACCATGGCCAACCGCGCCTTCGCCAACCCCGACGACCTCATCACCACCGTCCGCCAAAGGCTACGCCGGCTCCAATACCGCCCCGACGTCCTCGACGGCTGCTACACCGGCACAGGACTCCGACCCGCACCACCATGACAACATCACGCATCCAAGGCCAGTAACCTGAGAAGTGAGGATAAAACGATCTGATTTGCCCCGCGGGGGCGGTCTTGCCTGCTTCTCCTGCTCCATCAGCCAGAAGGTGGCCTGAAGCTCTTGGGACGTCCCCATGAGCTGGTGAATAGATAGATCCACCACAGTGGGTTGACAAAGTTGAACCACCAGCGTTTCCGATTGGCTAGGTGCCGCGCGTGAAACTCTTCCTGCTCCGCGACTGTGCCGATTTTTTCGGCATCCGCCAAACCGAAAACAGGCACGAGGTCACGAACTGTGGGTGGCAGCCAGAGGCGGTGGGTGTATACCACCCAGGCACCTTGCTCCCTTGCCTGTCTGGACGGCCAGGTATCGATTCGAGCACCATTGCAGCACAGACGGATGCCTTTAGGCTCCAGATGGCCTCTGGCCTGCCGCAGGGCCTCGAAAAGGTCGGGGCCTACAGCTTCGCACTCCACGGCGGTTGATGACTCGATCTTCAGACACCAGGCGCCCTCGTGGTTCTCGACGGTTGCGGTCCACGCCACAGGCATTCCATCCACAAGGGCATGGAGACTGATCCGCTCCATCATCCGGAATACCAAGGGTTCTTGATCACTCGCCCAGCGGGCATCCCCCAGGCCCACCATTCTGCTTGGACGATCTTCGATGGGTCAATCCCTCCCATGAACGCTATCTCACGTTCGTTTGTAAACACACCGCTCATATAACCGCGGGTACCATCGAGCGCCTTATTCACGTTGACCCCCTGGCCAAGATTCCGGATCCCATACACCCAGCTTCCTTTGAGTCCGGCGCTCTGCGGAAAAATTTGCCGCTTGGCGCGCACTGAGACTTGTTCCCACAAATGCAGACGGAATGTCTGCTGTAGCGTACGCCCTGAGGTCCGTGCTGGTCCCCCAGGGGCGGAACCCTGACGCGTACACAGTGATAGGAGGCCGCAGATCGCCCCGATACACTCGTGCCGGTGCTGCAATTGATTTCATAGGACACCGCAGCCGCCGCCTCTGCGACACCGATGTCAAACTCGCTGCCGGGGTGCAGGCCCATCCGGCGGTACAGCCGTGCGGCGTCGCCGGGGAGCGCCGCGTACACCTGGCCAAGTCTGGTCTCCATGGAGGTCTCCTCATCTGCTTCTGTGAGATACGAGCTGGCCGTGGCAACGCTCCAGCCGGGCCGGGTGACGAGCAGCGCCGCGCTGACGAGCACCGCCAGCGGGAAGCGGCCGCAGGAGAGGACCAGTTCGCGGGCGGCGGCGGTATCGGCGGCGACGTGCTCGTGCCCGGCCGCGTTGCCCAGCAGTTCCATGGCCGAGTTCGTGTCCAGGGGACCGAGCTGGACGAACTCCGCGCCCTCCAGCACCAGGGGCCGGAGGTGCCAGCGGCTGGTCACCACGCAGGCGCTGCCCGCGGACGCGGGCATCAGGGGACGGACCTGGGCGGCCGACACCGCGTTGTCGCACAGGACGGCAATACGCCTGCTGGCCGTGACCGAACGGAAGTGCGCCACCTGGCCGGGGAGGTCGACAGGCACGTACTCGGGAGCCACGTCGAGCGCTTGGAGGAAGCGGGGGAGCACCTGGCCGGGGACTGTCGGGTCGTCCCCGTGGCCTTCCAACTCCGCGTTGAGCTGGCCGTCCGGGAAGTCCTCGGGGCTGCGGGCGACACCGCCGGCAGCCCTTCTTCGGGGCCGGCCCGCTGTCCCGGCGGGTGCGCTCGTCTGCGCCGTTCATCAGCCGGAGGCGAGGGCTCAACTCAACCGAAACGGGGCACAGCGTTGTCTGGACGATCCAGCCACGCCACGTGCCCGCCGCCGGTGGCCACGGTCAGGCCGAAGCAGTCGATCGGGGGGCGGTTCTCGATGGTCCACCAATCCATACCTCGTTCGATCGAGGTCCACAGCTCCCGTGCGCCGTCTTGGTGGACCCGGCCCAGTTCGTCGTCCGGTGCCCACGACACCGAAGCCCAGGAGCGATCGCCTTCGGACAGGCTGTAGAACCAGGCGTCGACGGCGCCGTCCGGCCGGTGGGTCACGGTGTGCGTCGCGTCCGGAACGACCAGCCCGAGCATGAATGCGGCGTCGGTGTCGGTCAGTTCCTCCGGGCTCAGGTCGGTCGTTGACTCGCGTACGGTCGCGGGCCATGGGTCGGGGAGGTGCTCCGTGTGGCGGGGCCACCCGTCCACCTGGGCGCGGGTCTTCATGACTTCTACCGGGCGCAGGAAGTCGCCGCTGGCGAGCTTGCCGTTGCCGTCGTCGGCCACGGTCAGCCCCACGAGGGCGTCCTGGTCGCTGAACGGGGTGTCCCACCGGGCCAGGATGAAGCCGTCGGGGCGGACCTGCTCGATCCAGGGGGCGGGGATCTGGCGTAGGCCGCGTGTGGCGATGATGCGGTCGTACGGCGCGTCGGGCGGGTCGCCGTCCAGGCCGACGTGGGCCGCCCCGGTGGGCCGCAGTCCGGTCGTGGACAGCCGTCGTCGCGCACGCTCGGTGACGACGTTGCCGACGCCGAGGCGGTGTGCGAGCAGGCCGGCGTTCCACCCGGTTCCCGTGCCCGTCTCCAGCACGCGCATGCCGGGCTCGACATCGAGGTCGCTGAGCATCGACATCAGCAGCGAAGGCCGCAGTGACGAGCTGGTCGGGGCGGTGCCGGCGCTGCGGCCGGTGTGGGTGCCGTCGTCCCACTGGGTGATGAGCGTGCAGTCGGTGTCGGCGTAGTGGTGCCAAAGGCGCGGGTCGGTGGTGCGGTCGATGCCGTCGCGGATCGTGCCGGTGACGGGGTCGTGGGCCCAGATGCGTTCTGGCAGGAAGGCGGCGCGGTCGACGGCAACGAAGGCCGGCGCCCAGTCGGAGGTCATGGCCCCGGACCGGATGAGGGCGCGGCCCAGTTCCTCCCAGCCGGGTCGCACTCCGTCCGGGTAGGCCGGGGACTCGGTGCGTGTAGAGGTGCCGGCGAATCCGTCGTCGGGCATGGTCCATACCTCCTTGATGTCGATGCTGGGGGCGGCGCCCGGGTGAAGGTGTACGGCCGGCGCGTGCAAGAGCGTTTGAACGCGCCGGCCAGCCCGGTCTGCCATCTGTCCGGCAGTTGGGTCGCCCGCTCCCGGTCAGGTCGCTGTCCGGAAGGGGAGTTCACAGGTTGTTGCTGGCGCGCCGGAGATGAAGCGCGGAGCCGGCGCCCCCGCGCGGGACGCGCTCGGAGTTGCCCCGGCCGCGTCCGGGGGACCGCGGCCGGGGCTGATGCGGATGGATGGGTCAGACGGGTGTTCCGCAGGAATGCGCCGGAGCCGGCGCGCACTCGGTGCGCCCGGCGGCCAGCGTGCGGGCGAGTGACGCGGCGATGGTCAGCCGTGGCAGTTCGCACTGGAGCCAGTCGTGCTGGCCGGCCGGATTCAGGTCCACCAGCCACCAGCAGCCGTCCCTGTCGACGAGGAGATCCAAAGCGGCGTAGACGAGGTGGTAATGGTCCATCAGCGCACGAACGCCTGCCCGTACCGCCTCGGGCACTTCGGTGTAGCTGTAGGTCAGGGCCTCGTAGTCGGCGCGGAAATCGTTGCGAGAGGCTGGGCTGTGCGCATCGATACGGGCCGCGTGCATCTGGTGACCGACGACGACGAGACGAACCTCGTGGTCTTTGGTGATGGTGTGCTGTAGCTGATGTGCGGCCAGAGCGAGGGAGTCATCGAGCCGGGATGCTTCGATGGGAGTGGTGAGCAGCAGCCGGTGTGTGCCGTCTGCGTGGGTGATCATCGGGGTTTCCAGCGCCTTGAGTGATACCCCGTAGAGGTCTCGGCGAAGTGGCGTGCGCCGGTGGGGTGGTTGCCGATCCAGGTGGGTGGGACCGCCAGGCCACAGCGCCGGGCCACGGTCAGCGCCTGGGGCTTGTTCTGCGCGGCCAGGGTGTTGCGTAAATGGTTGACGTGCAGGCAGTCCAGCGAGCCGAGCACTCCGGTGAGCGCGACGGTCGATTCGCGGCTGATCCAGTCGGCATCCGCGCGCTGGAGACCGTCAGGGGCGCCGGTGGGCCGCGGGTGCCACCAGTAGATCGCCCCGATCTCCTTAAGGTTGACCTCGCGCCCGTGCGCGTGCAGCGTGCCGTGCCAGCCGCTGCGATCAAGCGTGGCGTCCTGGTGGACGTGTTGCGGGAAGTCGGCCAGGTCGAAGCGGACCACTGGTACGTTCATCTCGTTGAGCTGAAGGATGACCCGGTCAGCCGACACGTCGCCTTGGGTGGTGATCACGCAGACCGGACGGGCTCGTCCGATCTGCGTGAGGTTGCTCTGCTTCACCAGGTGCCCGTTCCCAACCGGCCGGCCTGGCGCGCGAGAGTGGCGGTCAGCACAGGTCTTCGGTCTCCGACTCGTTGGGCATTCCGAGATCATCGTTTCCACCCCGGCAGGTAATGGTGATGGCGCAGGTGGTCTCGGCCTGTGGGGTGCCGTTGGGCAAAACGCTGACCTGACGCGCCGGGTCGTAGCCGCCGCCCACGGCTCCGTGCGCTTTCGGGGTTGCGGTCGGTCGCTTGGTGACACAGAGCCGGAGCGCCAGGGGCGCCGGCTTCGGCGATGTGGTCAAGTACACGAAGAATCCTCCAATGGGATGGACCGGGTTGGGATGAAGCAGCCTGCCGCTTTCCGGGTCAGGGACGCGGTGCTGGAAATGCGCTCCGGGCGCACCGGGGCCGCTGGTAAGGAGCGCCGGGCGGCGGCTGCGGAGTGGTGCCCGCCGTCAGTCCCGTAGACGGCTGGCAGCGAACGCCTTCGTGCTGCCCCGCCTGTCGGTTCGGCGCGGGGGCTAGCTTCCGGGTGCTGTGCTTGCCAGTACGAAGAGGCAGATGGCGATCACGGCAACGGCGAGCCAGGCGAACGGCCACAGGCTCACCGGTCACCTCCGCGCTGCCCGATCAGCAGATGGGCCTGGCTGACCTCGCGGAACCGCTCGGTCGGATCCCAGGCGCGCAGCAAGGCTCGAAGGTCGGCCTCATACGCCGCCTGCCCCTCGCCAAGCAGCGGGCGGCCGTCAGGTCGTGCGTGCGTCCCGGGTGGGCCCGCGAGAGCCACAGGGGTGTCCCGTCCGGGGCGGCCAGGACCTGCACATTCATCCCGTGCCTGCGGTGCTTCATGGAGTAGTACGGCTCATCTGCGGCCACCCGGTCGGTGGCGATCAGCGTGTCGTCGAGGATGACGAAATCCTCGGGTGGCAGGTCGTGCAGGGCCTCATGCAGGCTGGGTGCGCGCTCGGCGAGCAGCTCGACGGTCTCGGCCACGTAGCGGCCGGCGGTCGCGGTCGAGACGTCGAACCCGGCTGCGACTCCGGCAAGCGTGGTGTTCGTACGCAGGGGGACCAGGGCGAGCAGGGCCTGGCGGAAGCAGCTCAGCTTGCGCCAGCGGGATTTCAGCTCACACCTCCGGGCGTAGATGAGCCACGAGACGTGCTCGACGACCTCGTGCGGGACATCGAGCATGGCACGATACGGGACCAACAGGGCTCCTGGGTCGAAACGTTGATGAGTGAGATCACCAGCGCAACGACCAGGGGCCCTGCCGCGTCACGTCCCCACTCTCACCCCACCGACACAGGATGAGAAGCGTTCACTGATGCGAAGGCGGCGCAAGCGACCCCTCCGTCAGCCAAAAGGAAAGGCTCCGCCGTGTAGGCGGAGCCTTTCAGCGCGGGCTCACCCGCTCCGTATAAGCATTACGACATGACCCCTTGATCGGAACTTCCTCGGCCCCTGGGGGCAGCACCCCGTCGTCCACGGCCCCGGATCGCCCGAACGGGTGAATGATGGACGATGGGACTGACGGTCGGGCGGCGTGAGCGGGGCGGAGGACCGCGACTGATCGATGCGCATTGCGTGAGCCGGGTGCGGAACTGGGCGGTTGCCGCGCCAGCCTGAGCTGCGCTTTTCCGCTGTGGCGAAAGGGCGTTGTGACCGCTTCCGATCAAGTGAAACGGTGGCTGGCACCTGGGGGGAGCACGCCGCGTGCGCCGTCGTGCAGGCCCGTACGCGCGCTCCCGCCGGGCAGCCGAGCACCGCCAATGATCGAGGGGGAAGCACGTGAATATCCGCACGAATCGCATGCGGTCAACCGGGGTGATCATCGCCGCCTGTGTCACCGCGGCAGTGGCTGTGAGCGCGTCGCCGGCTTCGGCGAAGACCTCCGACGGCTACATCCGCGGCTACGACATGTGGCAGGGCGACTGGTCCGACGAAGGAATCATCTCCGCCAGCGAGTACAGCAGTTCCGGCGCCACCTGCATGTGGCAGCGCATCCTCGTGGCCGAAGGCGCACCCAAGACGAACGGCATCCTGTTCAGCAACGCCGACATCGACGGGCACTTCGGCCCGAACACCACCCACGCCACCAAGTGGCTCCAGTGGAAGTACGGCCTGGTCGACTCCCCTTCCAAGGCCGACGGCCGGGTCGGACCCAACACCTTCAGCAAGGCGGAAGACAAACTGGTCAAGACCGGCGGGTCCACCACCCCCGGCTCCACCGTTACCTTCAGCTTCAAGGGATGGCGCAGCAGCACCACCATGGTGCGCGACGGCGAGGGTAAGTACCTCTTCTCAGCCGGCGCCAGCGGAACGAAGGCGGCCAGCTACAACAGCAACCCCTGCGATTGACCGTTCGCCTCTGCGCGCAGCGCTGATGCCCGCCGGCCTGTATGACGTCTCCAGGGGAAGACCGGCGGCGTCAGCCTGCTTGCGGAGTGCGGAACATGCCTCTCCAGGCCGAACCTGGACGCCTTCTTCACCAAGTTCTTGTGCTGTCGCCAGGTTGAGGGCAACGGCGTTGCGGGGTTCGGAGGTTGTCCCCACCGCGGACGGCACGTGGTGGGGCCCCCCGCTCACGGTCACTCCCTAGGAGCCCCTTGGGAGGTCCCTGGCCAGCCTGCCTGAGCTGACAAGCGGGGCCATCTGAGCCGACCCACTGGGAGAGGACCGCCGGGGACCGGCACGAGACCAGGGTGAAGGTGCTCCCTCGCGGTGGCAATGGGCCGAACGGCCCACCCGGGTTCCCCGCGGGCTCCGCTTCCCGCCCCGAACCAGCCGCGGCCCGCGCGTTGCGCCTCGTCGGCCTGCCAGAAGGGAGCAGTCCCCATGCCGCTCACGCCTGAGCAGGGCGACGCCATCGCCGAAGCCCAGAGCCAACTCATCGCGGCCTACGACGACACCCTGCGCGCCATCACCGCATGCACATCGCGCTGGCACCCGCCCTCTACCCCACACCCGCAGCGCCTGCAGACACCGACGCCGCCGGCGCCCTGTCGCCGTCCACTCCGGCCCCATGGCCCAGGGCGCACCCATGACGAACCCGAGCGCGTCCGGCAGAATGCCCCTCACATACCGATTCAGGGGGGATCATGCGCACCCGAATCAGCCTTGCCGTCGCCGCGGCCGGCTTAGCGCTCGGACTCACCGCCTGCGGTAGCAGCGACGCCGGCGACGGCAACGTAGCCGACTGCAAGTCCGCCATTGCGGAGCAGATGCAGGCCGCGGCCGACACCGACGCCGAAGGCCACCGGCCCGCCGCCTGCATCGGCATCGACGACAAGACCCTTCAACGCATCGCCGGCGAGCTCCTCGAGGATGAACTGGGCGAGTTCGAGAAGGAGCTGGAGGAGGCCGAAGTCATACGCTGATACGCGATAGGGGGTGGCTCCCGTGGCCCGCGGCATCCGTACCGGGCGCCCCTACCGCCGTCGAGGCCGCCGCCCACGCCACCCGGGCCCGCGAACAGCTCTCCGGCGGCCCCGCCCGCATCAGCGCCGCGACCATCCACAGTTGGGCCAACCTCGGCCACCTCGGCCGGGCCGGCCTCGATGAGCGCGAGCCGTCACCCGCGGGCCGCCGGAGTGCTCCCCGCAGGCGCGGGGCCGTTCCGGCATAGCCGGGCCGGGAGGAGCCCCAGGACGAGGGCTCCCCGCAGGTGCAGGGCTGTCCCGAGTCTGGCCAGCCTCTTCCTCGGGAAGAGTGCTCCCGCAGCCGCGGGGTTGGTCCCGTGGAGCACCACGTTGTCCCGCATGATCCGCTGCTCCCCGCGCCCGCGGGTTTGGTCCTGCTCGGTGACTGCCCGCCTGGTCCTATGGCTGTCGTCTGCGCGCTGCTGGGCTGAAGGCACGCGTCTTCGAACGGCGCGGCCAAACGCAAGATCGAGTGGCACTCGGGCCAGCAGCGGGCCAGCTAACGATCTCTGCGACTCTCCGGAGCGCGGACGCTGATGAGAACTCAGCAGGAAACCGCAGGTCGAAACGATCCCTCTGAGAGGTTTCCAGGTGGGGCGGGTGGGACTCGAACCCACGGCCGACGGGTTATGAGTCCGCTGGGCCTGCTGGCAACGGGCCGCTTCCTGAGCCCTGCCCCGTCGAGGCAGCCTGGAGGGCACCGTACGGGCGTAGTCGCTCCGCATGCTTGTGGTGGCCGCTGACTTCGGCTCCCGCCACCACGAGTTCGGCCACACATGCTTCTGACGTCGGCGCGGCGCGAAGCCGTCCGGGTGTGCGACCATCGCGCCCGTGAACGATTCCCTCGGTCGCAACCCCGCGCTGTCCCCGCTCGTCGGCCGCGCGCAGGAGCTCAGTGCGCTGGCAGACGGTGTGCGGCGGCGGCCGGGTGTGGTGCTGGTAGAGGGCGAGGCCGGGGTCGGAAAGAGCCGACTCGTGCACGAAGTCCTCGCCTCCGACGCCGTACACGGGCTACGCGTGCTGGTCAGCCGGTGTCTGCCGGCGGGCGAACCGTCCTCGTACGGGCCGGTGCTGGACGCACTGGGCACTTTGCTCGACCGGCCCGCTCCCCGTGGTACAGGGCTGCGCGGTCTGAGCCCGGTCACGGGTGTGCTGCGGACGGCGTTGCCCGAGCTGGCGGAGTTGCTGCCGGAGCCGCCCGCGCCCGCGGGGGATCCGCGTACCGAACGGCAGCGGCTCTTCCGCGCCGTGCGCGAACTGGTCGCCGCCGTCGGGCCGGCCATACTCGTGGTGGAGGACCTGCACTGGGCGGATACCGGCACCCGCAACCTTCTGGGCTACCTGCTCGCGGCGCCCCCGCCCGAGTTGGCGGTGGTGCTGACGTACAGGTACGAGGACCTGACGGGTTCGGCCCCGCTGGCCGGCGCGTACCACCCGCCGCCGGGCACCGCGGGTGTGCTGCTCCGGCTCCGCCCGCTGGACCGAGCGCAGGCCGGGGAACTGGCGGCGGCGGTGCTCGGGTCGGAGGCGGTCCCGGCGGAGTTCGCGGCGGAGCTGCACGAGCGAACGGCCGGGATCCCGTTCGTCATCGAGGAAACACTGCGGGCCTATCGGGGCGCGGCGACCGGTGAACTCTACGCTCCCGCAAGGGCAAAGCACGTGCCACCCGGCGCGCCCGGCCTGTACGGAGGTTCGCTGGCCGACATCGGGGTGCCCGTGCTGCTCCGCGAGGCGATGGCCGAGCGGCTGGCCAAGCTGCCGCCCTCGGCTACCCGGCTGGCGCAGGCGGCGGCCGTGCTCGGCGTGCCGGCGCCGGCCGAGTTGCTGGCGCGCGTGGCCGGGCTCGCGCCCCGGAGCTGCCGCAGTACGCTTGGCCGCCTGCTGGACAGCGCGGTGCTGCACACCGCGGACGCCGGCGCTGTCGCCTTCCGGCACGCGCTGGCACGGCAGGCGGTGTACGAGACGGTGCCCGCATCCCGCCGCCGCGAGCTGCATCGGCGGGTGTGCGAGGCGCTGCGCGAGCAGGAGCCGACACCGCTGGTGCAACTCGCCGAGCACAGCGAGCGCGCCGGGTTGCAGACCGACGCCCTGCGGTATGCCGAGCAGGCCGCGGACAGAGCCGCGTCGGTGGGCGACTCAGGAACAAGCACCCGGCTGCTCCAGCGCCTCCTCGCCGCGCCCCACCTGTCGGACGCCGACGTCAACCGGCTGGCGCTGAAGCTGGGCAAGGTCGCCCACACCGGCCTCGACCAGCGCGATCCGGTGGCCGTGCTGGACCGGCTGGTGGGCGATCCGCGGCTGTCCACGATCACCCGCGGTCGGGTGCGGCTGTACCTCGGCCTGCTCCTGGTACGCCAGGAAGGCGCGGCACGGGCCGGCCGCCGCGCCCTGGAGACCGCGCTCGGCGAGCTGCCGGCGAACAGCGAGCACGTATCCACGGGTGTCGCCATCCTCGCGCGGCCGTTCCTGGGCACGACCCCGTATGCCGAACTGGAGCCGTGGACGCGGCAGGTGGAGGATCTGCTGGAGACGGCGGGCGGCGAGCAGCGGCTGTCGCTCCTGGCGAGCCACCTGTGCTCGAAGCTGCACGCAGGCGACCGCAGCGCGCTGCCGGGCCCGGACCCGGCGTCGGGCGGGGAGCCGGATCTCGGCCTGCCACCCGCCCGGGGTATCGCCGAGTTGCGGCAGCAGGCCCGCATCTACTGCAATCTCGCCGACGCCTGCACCGCCATCGGCCACTACGGCACTGCCCACGCGCTGCTGGAGCGGGGCGTACGGGCCGCGGACGAGGCCGGGGCGCTGTTCATCCGCAGCACCGGCGAGTCCACGCAGGCCCGGCTCGACTGGCTCCGCGGCGACTGGGACGGCCTGGCGGAGCGGGCCGCCGCGCTGCTGGAGGAGTACCGCGACCTGCTGCCGGTGGCCGGTGAACTCTCCCTCGTGCTCGGCTCGCTGGCCGCGGCGCGCGGTGACTGGGCACGGGCACTGCGCTGGTTCACCGCCACGGGGGTGGAGGCGCCGCAGGATGCCATCACCCCGGTGGTCCTCGGTGGGTACGCGGGTCTGGTCAAGGTGCGCCTGGCACTGGGCGAGCCGGCACACGCGTGCCGCGACGCGGACCGAGGGCTGGCGCTCGTACGGGCCAAGGGCATCGGCACGTGGGCGGGGGAACTGCTGCCGCTCGCGGTCGAGGCGTACCTCGCGGCCGGCAGGAAGGCGGATGCCGCCGAGGCGGTGGCGTCCGTGGCGGACACCGTCGCCGGCCGAGAGGCGCCGCTTACCGCCGCCGCGCTGGTCGAAGCGCGGGGCCGGCTGGCGGCTGCGGACGCCGATCACGCGCGAGCGGCAGCCGGGTTGCAGGCGGCGCAGCGGGCGTACGAGGACTTGCGGGCGCCGTACCTGGCGGCACGTGCTGGCGAGTGCGCAGTGATGAGCCGGCTGGCGGGCGAGGGCGGCGGAACGCGCCGGGAAGCCGAGCCGGGTCGGGGGACCCGGCCCCGCTCAACAGGCGGATCCAGGCGGGTGGGCGAGGCAACTCCGGTGAGCGAGGCCGCTGACGGCGCCGGGCCGGCGGTCGCTCAGCTCCCTGGTCTGCTGCGCGTGTACGACCGGCTGGGCGCCACCGTCGACGCCTCCCGCTGCCGCGCCCTCATGCGCGCCCACGGCGCCCGCCCCGTCTCCCGCCGCGGCAGGCGCGGTTACGGTGCGGAACTCTCGCCGCGCGAGCGGGAGGTGGCGCGGCTCCTCGCGGACGGGCGCTCGAACCAGGACATCGCGCAGGTGCTGTCCCTGTCACTGCGGACGGCCGAGCACCACGTGGGGCGGGTGCTGCGGAAGCTGGGCGCGGTGACGCGCACGGAGCTGCGCGGTCGGGCGATCGACTGACGCGCGCCCCGCCACCGGCCACTGCCCACCCGCCACAAGCCGCGCTCAATTACTCAACGCATCCGTGATTGTTTAACCCACTCCCTCCGGTCAGCCTGTTCGGCGGCACCATGCTCTCTCCCCCCCGTCCCGGACCGAAGGAGTTCACGTGTCACAGTCCAGACGCCTGCTGCTCACGCTGTGCCTGGGAGTCGCCGTGTCGGCCCTGGCGGCGCCAGCGGCGGTATCGGCACCCCCGCCCCAGCCCGGGCAGCAGCAGGAACAGCGGCATGGAACTATAGGCTCCGGCGGCCCCGAGGCGCTGGCAGGCCGCTACGTCGTCGCACTCGACGGCCAACCCGCCCTGGGCGCGGCCGCATCCGCCACGGTGCGTGCCGAAGCGCAGGCCCTGACCGGCGAGCACGGGGGCACGGTCGGCCGGGTTTACTCGGCGGCGCTCCGCGGCTTCGCCCTCCGGGCCAGCCAGGCGGAGGCCGCCCGCATCGCCGCCGCTCCCGGCGTCGCCTCCGTCTCCGAGGACGCGCTGGCGCACGCCGCCGACGAGCAGCCCAACCCTCCGTCGTGGGGGCTGGACCGCATCGACGGCACGCAGGACAACACGTACACGTACGCCAACAGCGGCGAAGGCGTCACCGCCTACGTCATCGACTCCGGCGTGGACCTGGACCACCCCGACTTCGAGGACCGGGCCCGCAGCGGCTACGACTTCTCGGACAACGACTCCGACGCCTCCGATTGTCAGGGGCATGGCACGCACGTCGCCGGCACCGTGGCCGGGAAGCAGTACGGCGTCGCCAAGAAGGCCGACGTCGTCTCCGTGCGCGTGCTCAACTGCCAGGGCACCGCCCCCTGGTCGACCGTGATCAGCGGCATCGACTGGGTGGCCCGGAACGCCGCCGAGCCCGCCGTGGTCAACATCAGCATCTCCGGCGGCACCAACACCGAGACCAACCAGGCGCTCCAGAACCTGGTACGCAACACCGGCATCCCGGTCGCCGTGGCCGCCGGCAACGAGAACCGCGACGCCTGCCAGAACAGCCCGGCCGCCGCCCCCGAGGCCCTCACCGTGGGCTCCGTCGACAGCAGTCTCCGCCGCGCCTCGAACTCCAACTACGGCACCTGCCTCGACCTGTTCAGCACCGGCGTCGGCATCACCTCCGCCGCCAACGGCGGTGGCAGCCGGCAGGACAGCGGCACGTCCATGGCCTCGCCGCACGTGGCCGGCGCCGCGGCACAGTACCTCGCCGCGAACCCCTCGGCGACAAGCCAGCAGATCCGTGACGCCATGGTGCAGGCAGCCGCCGACGGCACCGTCACCAACCCCGGCAGCGGCTCGCCCAACCGGCTCCTCGACACCGCCGACCTGATCCCCACCGACCCGCCCGGCAACCCGGTCGCCGACTTCACCTCCCAGTGCCCCGCGGACAGCAGCACCTGCACGTTCGACGGCACCGCGTCCACCGACCCCGACGGCACGGTCGCCTCGTACGCCTGGGACTTCGGTGACGGCCGCAAGGGCACCGGTGAGCGTCCCACGCACACGTACGCCTCCGCCGGCACGTACCAGGTCAAACTGACGGTCACCGACAACGACGGCAAGACGGGCTCCGTCACCAAGAACGTCACCGCGGGCGGCCCGCCGCCCACCGCAGACCTCGTGAACGGCGGCTTCGAGAACGGCACCGAGGGGTGGCACGAGGACGCCACGATCGTGACCACCAGCACCCGGGCACGGCCGCACACGGGCCGCGGCTACGCCTGGATGATGGGATACGGCCGCACCGCGACCGAGAACCTGGAGCAGCGGGACATCACCGTGCCTGCCGGCGGCGCGACGCTCTCCCTCTGGCTGCACGTCACCACCGCCGAGCGCGGCACGACGGTCTACGACACCCTCGCGGTGAAGGTCGACGGTACGACCGTGGCCACGTACTCCAACACGAACGCCACGTCGGACTACGTACGCAAGACCGTGGACCTGTCCGCGTACCAAGGCCGGTCGGTCACCCTTTCCTTCACCGGCAAGGAAGACGCCAACCTCGCCACCACCTTCCTGCTCGACGACATCGCCTTCGGCTGACGAACACGGCCGGAGCACCGCACCGCCCGCCCGCGCGGTGCTCCGGCCGCATCCAGCCGCGCCCCCACAGCCGAGCCGCTTCGTCCCCCGACGGGCCGCCCCACACCCTTGCGGATCCCTTGCGCACAAGCGGATTCATGGCGGGCGCTCCCAGGACAGCGCAGCCTTCGAGGCTGCCGCTCCATCCCCCACCTATGAGAGGACACCTCATGAGATTCCGAACCCTGCTGCGCACTGCGGCCACCGTCGCCGTGATCGCGTCCGCCGCACCGTCCGCGTACGCCGCGGGGCCCTCGTCCGAGGCCCCCGCGCCGGGCACGAAGATCGTCGGTGGCGGGCAGGCGACCGAGAACTACCCGTTCATGGGCTCCATGCAGATACGCGGACGCCACGGCTGCGGCGCCTCGCTGATCGGCAGTCAGTGGATGGTCACGGCCGCGCACTGCGTCGCCAACCAGTCGGCGCCGTCCCTCCAGGTCCGCGTCGGCTCCCGCGACCACGCCACGGGCGGCACACTGTCCGGCGTCGCCCAGATCGTCCGCCACCCACGCTACAGCGGCTCCGTCGGCCCGTACGACATCGCACTGCTGCGCCTCAGCCAGGCCGTCAATCACCAGCCCGTCGCCATCGCGGACGGCTCCCCGCCCGAAGGCACGGCGACGCGGCTGCTGGGCTGGGGGCAGGAGTGCGGGCAATACCCGGGCTGCGGTCCCGCACCGCGCATCCTCAAGCAACTC
Organism: Streptomyces sp. NPDC004134; assembly: GCF_042874195.1. Classification (NCBI taxonomy): domain Bacteria; kingdom Bacillati; phylum Actinomycetota; class Actinomycetes; order Kitasatosporales; family Streptomycetaceae; genus Streptomyces; species Streptomyces sp. NPDC004134. The sequence continues at coordinate 153,633 of NZ_JBIAMS010000024.1, forward strand.
GACACACGGATCAACCCTGACGGGATGTGCGCCGCCGGCTTCAATCCCGCCAACGAGCTGTGCGTGTACGGAACACGGACCCAGACGGCCTGTTACGGCGACTCGGGCGGGCCGGCGCTGGTCAGGTCCGGCAGTGTGTGGCGACTGGCCGGTGCCACCAGCCGCGCGGGCCAGAACCACCAGACCTGCGGGGTCGGCGACGCGGCGATATACACCGACGTGACCGCGCACCGGGAGTGGATCCGCTCCACGACCGGCATCACCGGCTGAGCTCTCGCGGCGGTGGCGCCGCTCACCGCTGCGGCGGCGGGCGGCGCCACCGCCGCCCATCGTGCGGACGCAAATCGCCAGCCCATTGCCCCGAGCGTCATCGTCCCCGGCGAAGCGAGGCACGCCGGCTCGCCCCGTCCCGGTCTCGATCCGCGCCCAACTACCGGGTGCACCCGCAATTGTTTAACTCCCCCGCACCGGCCAGCCTGGCTACCGCGGATGGCCGTCCCAGCGATGCACACGTCCGCAGTGCCCGTCCTCTGTCAGCCGGCCCTCATGCACGAGGTGGTCCCCATGCACGTCGGTCGCGAACGAACTGTGTACCGGCCCTGCGACGATCGCGCACCCAGACAGCAGCCGACCCCGGCGCGACCTGCCGCCCCGGCGCTGTGGGCTTCGGCCCTGGCGCTCGAAAGCGCCGGCGACTGTCCCGCAGCCGCCCGCACGGCCCGGCACGCCGCCGCAGAACTCCGCGCCACCGCCGGGCACCACGACGCGCCCGGCGCGCTCATCTGCGACGGCTTCGCGGAACTCGCCGACGGCACCGTGGAACGGGCCCTCCAGGCACTGGAGGCTGGCATCACCTGGGCGGAGCGGGAGAGCACACCGTTCTGGCTCGCCACGGCCCTCGCCCTCAGCGGACGGGCCGAGCTGATCCGCAGCCGCCTGCCGCGGGCCGCCACCAGGCTCTGGCATGCGCACGCGCTGGCCGCACGGCTCGACTCCGACGACCCGTACCTCCCGCCGCGTACGGTGCTCGCCGCGGACCTCGCCGAGGCGCTGGCTCGTACCGGCTCGGCGCGCCGTGCCGCCGAGGTGCTGGCCGAGGCACGCCGAAACACCGCCCGCGGCACGGACCAGCCAGCCCTCGACCGGGCCGCCGCCACGGTTCGTACGACGCAGGGCTCCCCGCGGGCCGCGGCCGGCGAACTGCGCAGGTCACTGGCGACAGGCCGGCAGTCGCCGCTCGAACGGGGCCGGGGGCACGCCGCGCTGGGCTGGATGGAGCGCCGGGCCAGGCGCAAGGCGGCGGCCCGGAACGCTTTCGAGGAGGCCCTCGTGCACTTCACGGCAGCCGGCTGCAGGCCATGGCTCCTGCGCACCCGCGTGGACCTCGCCGACTTGGACGGCAGCACACGCCCGCTCAGCGCCGTGGAGCGCGCCGTGCTCGCCCGGGTCACGGAGGGAGCCAGCAACCGTGAGATCGCCCGAACGGTACACCTGTCCGTCAAGGCGGTGGAGGCCAACCTCACCCGGCTCTACCGGCGCTACGCCGTCACCAGCCGCCTCGAACTCGCCCAAGTCCTCCGAAACCCCCGAGCCGACGCGGCGACGGAGACCTAGCGGCGGCACCGAACGTGCTCCCCCACCGCGCCCCCGGGGGAGCACAGCGCCCCGGGACCCCGCTTGGGGACGAGGGTCCCGGGGCACCCACAGGCGGTCCTGCATGCCTAACCGGGGACGCCGTCGGGCGGCATCCGGGGCGGCAGCACCTAGGTGTATTGCCCTGAAGCGTTGTTGACGCGGGTGATGGGTGGTTGGCCGTCGAGTGCGGTGTGGCATCGGTGGTGGTTGTAGTTGTGCAGGAAGTGGGTCAGGGCTGCTG
>NZ_JBIAMS010000025.1:0-143028 GCF_042874195.1 Streptomyces sp. NPDC004134
TGCCAGGTCCCGGCCCGCCGCGCGATGGAACGCAACGAAGCGGCGGTCGCCGGTTGGGTGAAGGAGACCTGGCCACACGTGGAAGGACCGCAGCGACGCTCGACGCCTGGCTCGTCTTCGAAGACGAAGCCGGATTCTCGATGACGCCGCCGACCACCCGCACCTGGTCCCGCCGCGGCCACACCCCCGTTGTCCGCGTCAGGGGCCGATCCCGCCGCCGCTTATCGGTGGCAGCCCTGGTCTGCTACAAGCCGGGCGAACGCTCCCGGCTGATATACCGGCCCTGCCCGGACGCCCGCCCCGACGGCCGCAAGAGCTTCTCCTGGAAGGACTACCGCGATCTGATCCAGACCGTGGTCCGGGCCAACTCACCCACGCCGCACCAGCCACGCCCGACGAACTCCCCGGACTGCTGACCTGTCTGTCGGCGGTGCCCGACCCTCGCCGGTGCCAGGGGCGCCGTCACCCGCTCGCTTTCGTCCTCGCGGTGGCCGCGTGTGCGGTTCTGGCCGGTGCGAAGTCCTTGGCCGCGATAGCGGAGTGGGCCGCCGATGCCACGCCCGGTCTCCTGTCCCGCCTCGGCGCCCCGTGCCGAGACCCGCGACACGGACCCCTCCCACCGGCCGAGGCCACCGTGCGCCGCACGCTCCAACGCATCGACGGCGACGCGCTGGATGCGGCCGTCGGAACCTGGCTCGCCCGGCGTGACCGCACCACCACCGCTGGGGACGGCACACAAGACGACCGGCCGCGGCCATCCCTGGCAGTGGACGGCAAGACCGTGCGCGGCGCTCTGCGTCCCGACGGCACCCGGGTTCACCTGCTCGCCGCGATGACCGGCACCGGCCTGGTCACCGCCCAGCGCGAGATCAACGCCAAGACCAACGAGATCACCGCCTTCCAGCCCTTGCTCGCCGGCCTCGACCTGGACGGCGTCGTCGTCACCTTCGACGCTCTGCATTCCCAGACCGAACACGCCCGCTTCCTCGTCGAGGACTGCCGCGCCCACTACATCGCCCTGATCAAGGGCAACCACCCGACCCTGCACCGGTGGCTCAAGGCCCTGCCGTGGCGGGATGTCCCGCTGGGCGACAAGTCCCGGGCCACCGCCCACGGGCGCAACGAGATCCGCTGTCTGAAGACCGCGACCTCCACCCGCATCACGTTCCCGCACGCAGCACAGGCCGTGCAGATCGTGCGCCGCCGCCGGACCGTCACCACCGGCAAGGTCAGCCTCGAACGCCTTTACGGCGTCACCGATCTGACGGCCGAGCAGGCCGATGCGACCGAGATCGCCCGCCGCATCCGCGACCACTGGGGCATCGAGAACGAGGTCCACCACGTCCGGGACACCACCTACACCGAGGACGCCTCCCCCGTCCGTACCGGCACCGCACCACGGGCCATGGCCACCCTGCGCAACCTCGCCATCGGCGCCCTCCGCCTGGCCGGCCACACCAACATCGCGGCCGGACTACGCCACCACGCCCGCGACACCACCCGCCCACTCACCACCCTCGGCATCACGTGATCAACCCGGACACATCCACTGAAAGACGCCGCCCTGGACGCCACCGACCCGGGATATCGGCGCGTTCACCGCCCGTAGCGCCGGCCCCGTGCCGGCGCTGTACATCAGCGGGCGGCGGTGTTGTCAGCGGCGCGGCGCCGCTCATGGTGGTCCGTCGCCCAGGAGGGTCACCGCGCCGTAGATGCCCGAGGTCAGGGCCGCCGCGGCTGCCACCGCCACGGTTCTTGTCACGGGCCAGCGGGCCATGGCGGCCGCCAGGGGGAGCAGGAGGGGGAAGGCCGGGGTCATCAGGCGAGGGCGGGAGCCGAAGTAGGCGGCTCCGACGAGGGAGAGGGCGACGACGGCGCAGGTGTACGTGAACAGGGCGAGCGGCTGGCGCCGGCGGGCGGCGGCGACAAGGAGTCCGCCGACCAGGCCCAGCGCGGCGCACACCCCGACGCCGCCCAGTGGGGAGGGCCAGGGGCCGGTGAGGAGGTCGCGGATGAAGCCCGCCAGCGCCGCGCCGCCGTCGATGTGGTTGCCCCAGTCCGCCTGAACGTGGAAGTAGCCGAAGGGGCTTCCCTCGCGCACGCCGACGTAGGCCAGGTATCCGAGCCAGCCTAGCGGCGCGAGAAGCATCCCCGTGAGCAGCCGCCCGTTCCGGCACAGGAGCGCGCCGACCGGCGTGCCCCCGCGGGCCTGTGCCACCAGGTTGGCCGCCCCGGCGGCGGCGAGCGCGGCGAGCAGCGCGGCGGCCGTCGGGCGGCACAGCCCCGCCGCCGCGGCCAGCAGGCCCGCCGTCCGCCAGCGGCCGGTCAGGGCGGCGTGGAGGGACCATGCCGTGAGCGCGGTGAAGAGGGACTCGGTGTACGCCATCCACTGCACGAACCCCGTCGGCAGCGCACCCCACAAGGCGGCCAGCAGGACCCCAGTGCGGTGCCCGGCGACGTGGGCGCCCACTGCGTAGATGCCCCACGCGGCCACGAGCGAGGAGACCCCCGCCACCAGCAGCCCGGCGTCCGCGGCCCCGATTGGCGTGGCCGCCGCCAGCAGCCGCTCCAGCCCGGGCAGGAGCGGGAAGAAGGCGAGGTCCGGGTGGACGCTGCCGTCCGGCAGGCGGGCCTCGTAGCCGTAGCCGTTCTCCGCGATGCGCCGGTACCAGACCGCGTCCCAGCGGCCGTTGAGCCGGCGCAGGGGATCCTCATCCCGCAGCGCGGCGCCCGCGCAGAGGAGGAGCAGCCCGGTGAGCCGCACCGCCGCGTAGGCCGCCAGCGCGGGTGCCGCCGCCGTTACCGCGGGCGGGACGGCGCGCGGCGTCAGCCGCGGCCGCCGGGGGACCGGAGGTGCCGGGTCCGTACATGGGAAAGCCGTCATGGGACCGGATGTTCGCCGGTGGCCGCTGTGAGGACGCTGAAGCACCCTGAACACCGCTTCAGACCTGAAGAGTTCCTTCAGGAACGAAACGCGGCCTCGGGGATACTGGACATATGCGGTTACTGGTCGTCGACGACGAGGAAGGGCTCGCGGCATCGCTCAAGCGGGGCCTGGAGGCGGCCGGTTACGCCGTGGACGTGGCCCACGACGGGCACACCGGCCTGTACCTGGCGCGGGAGTACCCGTACCAGGCGATCGTGCTCGACATCATGCTCCCCGGGCTGAACGGCTACCGCGTGTGCGCCCGGCTGCGGGCGGAGGGCATCGACACGCCCATCCTCATGCTGACGGCCAAGAGCGGCGAGTACGACGAGGCCGAGGGACTGGACACGGGCGCCGACGACTACCTGGCGAAGCCCTTCTCGTACGTGGTGCTGGAAGCCCGGCTGCGCGCGCTGCTGCGCCGGGGCGGCTCCCGCACGCGGGCGGTGCTGCGCATCGGTGACCTGTGGATCGACCCGGCGGGCCGCACGTGCGGGCGCGGGGAGACCGGGGTCGCGCTGACGGCGAAGGAGTTCGCCGTGCTGGAGTGCCTGGCCCGCCGGTGCGACGAGGTCGTGTCGAAATCGGAGATCGCCGAGCAGGTGTGGTCGGCGGACTTCGACGGCGACCTGAACATCGTCGAGGTATACGTCAGCGCCCTGCGCCGGAAGATCGACATCCCGTTCGCCCGCCGCTCGATCACGACGGTGCGCGGCTGCGGCTACCTGATCTCCGGCCATGCCGCCGCCCGCTGACCCCGGCGCCGTGCCCGGACCCCCCGCCGCCACCGGGATCACGCCGCGGCTCCGGCCGCAGGACCTGCTGCGCCGCGCGGCGGGCGACCCCCGGGAGCGCGCGGCCGTCGCCGCCGGACTCGCGGCGGGGGCAGTGGTCTTCCTCCCCTCGCTGCTGCAGGCCCGTGGTCTGCCGGGCGCGTGCCTCGTGGCGCTGGTCGCCTGGGCGGCGGGAGGGTGCGGCTCCCCGTGGCTGCGGCTGTGGGGTGCCGTCGCTGCGGGCGGGATGACGGCGGTCCAGTTCGCCGTCGGAGGCAGACTCGGCGATCCCCTCGACGCCTACTACACCTACGACACGAACAAATCCGTCCTGGGAGTGCTTGAGACTCCGCCCTTCGTGAGCCCTCTCCTCGGACTCACGGTCGGCTTCACGGTCTGGGTGTTCACGGCGCCCTCAGGCCGGGGGATGCCGCTGCGGGCGCGCTTCGCGCTCGTCGCGTACCTCACCACTTTGGCCGCCTTCTCCGCCGTGCTCTGGATCACCTCTGAGATCGCGGAGGGCAAAGGCGGGTCCGCCGGGTGGGATCTGGCCCGGCTCGAAGGGGAGCTGCTCTACCTGGCGCAGGCCGCCGCCGTCGTGATCGGTACCGTCGCCTGGGTGACGGCCGGGCGGGCGCTTCGTCCCGTGGAGGCCATCCGCCAGGAGCTGGAGGACATCAACCTTCGCTCGCTGGACCGGCGCGTGCCCGTGCCCAAGGGCGGGGACGAGCTGACCCGGCTGGCGCTGACGACGAACGCGATCCTCGTACGCTTGGAGCGTTCGACCGAACTCCAGCAGCAGTTCATCGGCGACGCCTCGCACGAGCTGCGCAGCCCGGTGGCGGCGGTGCGGGCGTCGCTCGAATCGCTGCTGGCGCACCCGGAGCGGGTCGACTGGCCGACCGCCGTCCGCAGCGCACTGACGGAGCTGGAGCGGCTGCAGGACCTCAGCGAGGACCTGCTGCTGCTGGCCCGGCTGGACGGCACCGCGGCCGTCCCCCGCGACCCCGTCAACCTCACCGACCTCGCCCACGACCTGGTCGAGGAGCACCGCCATCTGCGCCGCTCGCACCCGCTGGAGATCCGCCTGGCCGCGTGGGGGCCGCCGGCGTGCGTGACGGGCAGCGGCATCCAACTGGAGCGCATGCTGCGCAACGTGCTGAGCAACGCCTGCCGCTACGCCGAGAAGGAGGTCGAGGTGGCCGTCCGCACCGAGCGGTACGAGGGCGCCGCGACGGTACGGATCGACGTCCGCGACGACGGCCCAGGGATACCGGCCGCCGACCGGGAGCGGGTGTTCGAGCGGTTCAGCCGGCTGGAGGACGCGCGTGCCCGCAAGTCCGGCGGAGCCGGTCTCGGGCTGGCCATCGCCCGGGAGATCGCGGATCACCACGGCGGCACCCTGCACTTCACCGACGCACCGCGGGGCGCGCACGCCGTCGGGCGGCTCCCCGCTGCCTGGCCGGGGGCGGCCTCGGGGCGCTGAGCGGGACCGCGGCGCACCGGCGGTGACGTGCCGTACGGCCGGGGGAGGGGAAGCGTACGACGGGCCGGCCCGGACTCGACTTGCGCGAAACGGGTGCGGTCGGCCGGTCGTACGCGGGGCGGAACGGCCCGTGCCTCCGGCGGGTCCTCTCTCCAAGAGGGGAGGGGGTGGGCGGCGCCGGCCCCCTCGCCGATCGGCCGTGGAGGCGACTGCACCCGCCTCGGGGTGCCAAGGCCAGTCTACTCGCGGCCTTCAGGGTACGAGCAGGTTGTCCCTGCTCAACTCGATGGTGTGCATCTGATCGAGTAGCCGCCTGGGCAGTTCGGGCAGGTCGTTGTCGACGATGATCTGATGGGTTGGATGGGATCACCCGGTGATGGCCAGTCACGGCAGGCAGTTCCGGATGCAGGTACAGGAACGATTTCGTTGATCCCGTGAGTGTCGAGTTCAAGTGAACCCAACCGGAGACCGTGCCTGCTGTCTCAGCTCCTCCTATGTCGTCGGACCTAGAGCAACTCGTTGCGGCCTCGGCCGCGCTCACCCGCAAGGACATCCACCCCAACCTCGACTACCCCGCAGGACTCGCCTACCACCTGACGGGCTTCGACATCTCCGCCGTCACCCCGATCTTCGTGATGAGCCGCATCACCGGTTTGACGGCGCACATCACCGAACAGCTCGCCCACAACGCCCTCATCTGCGCCCTCGCCTCGTACGCCGGGCCCGAGCAGCGGAGCGCGGATGGGATCTCACAACCCACCCCTGTCCTGCTGTCGTCAATCCAGGCGTCCGGAGCGGTCGGCGCAGCACCGTGAACGGTAGGATCACCCGCCCCTACTCGGAAGACTTGAAGTCGCCGCGCAGCACGTCGGCCACCGACCAGACGAGTTCGGACAGATGCCCGGTGCCGTCACTCATGCTGTCCTCCGCAGGCCGGTGCCCTCCATGAGACTGATCGTCCCATGGCAATGGCCGGGGCCGGCCCACGTGAGGAATACGGGACGCGGACATACCGGCGAGTACCAAGCATGGCACCGGACTGGGCACCTACCGGTGGGTGGTCGAGCGGACCTTCGCCCGGCTCCACGGCTTGCGGCGCCTACGCATCCGCTGGGAACGCTGGGCCGACATCCGCGAGGCTTCGTCAAACTCGCCTGCTGCCTCGGCATCACTCTGCGGCAACTCCGCCTCTTGTGTGAGCCGTTGTTCCTCGTCGCCCAGAATGCCCTCATCGCGCATGACTCTGCTGCGCAATTCGGGAAGCCTCGCGGCGAGGCTTCGTGCCGGGTCTGTGAACTACGTGCCGGGCCTGTCGAGGTTCTTGTAGACGGATTGTCAAGTGGCCTGCCACGGAGGGCCAAAGACATCGCAGGTAAATCCAGGGCATCCTTCGAACGGACTTCCTGATCGGACGCCGCCTTCCGGCGGCTCCCCTACGGAGACGGATGGCTATGGTTCGAAGAATGGCATGGGACGCCCCGGTGAGTACCGCCGCGGCGGGTGTCGCCGCGGTTGCTCTCGCCGTTGCCGGGGTTCTGGCGACCGCGCCAGCGGCGTCGGCAGCCACGTACAACGGGGCGTGCGGCAGCGGGTACCAACAGGTTCAGTCGACCCCGATCACCGGCATGTCGGGCAGTTCCATGGGGAGGTTGTTCCTTACTTACAACGACTCCACCGGATACAAGTGCGCTGTCACTGTCAGCGACGTCGGGCACCCCGTGACGATGTCGGCGGGAATCAAGCGGAGCTCGGCCGGCTCCTGGGTCGAAGACGAAGGTAAGTACACCTCGTATGCCGGGCCGGTGTACACCTACGCGCGCGGGCAGTGCGTCGACTACAGCGGGCGGATTGACGGAGCCAGTAAGACCTTGGTCGACGCGTACTGCAAGTAGCGGGCCGATCGGGCCAGGGGGCGGGCATGTCCAGCCCGGACGTCCTCAGCGGCCCCCCGCCTGGCACCGAGTCGTCAGCGCCTGCCTCGCTGCACAGTGGGCTCCTGAACCCTCCCTTGCGGCCGGCGGTGTCTCATCACCGTGAATCCAAGACCTTCCTGAGGGGAACTCATGGCAACCGGCAAGAGATCTTTACCTGGGCTGGGACTGATGGGGGCGGCGGTCGTTGCCCTTGCGCTCATCCAGGCGCCGCAGAGCAGCGCAGCCGACGAGCGCAGCGGCGATGCGGGGGCACTGGCCACCTCTTACGTGGGTGATACGTGCTCGTACTCCGACAACAAGAGCTGCCTGTACCTGCACTACAACTCGTACGATCCAACCTATCTGCGTCCTCGGGGAGCCTGCCACATGAGCTCCCGCACCATGACGAATCACTGGGGCGTTGTGCAGGGCACGGAGATTGTGCGGTACGTGTTTCGGACCTACAACGCCACGTCCTACTGCAACTATGCATCCGGAAGCGGAGTCGCCCTCGTCAACGACGCCGCGTCCTATTTCAACGACGACTGCGTCCGGTACCAGGTCTACTCCGGCACCAGTGGCCAGGGCGGCTCCCATATCCTGAGCTCAGGAAGCAAGGGGCCTCTCAACTCCTCGGTACTGAACACCAACGAGTCTCACTACCGCAGGGGGACGTGCTCATGAACAGTCTCTCGCGTCCCCGATTCGGCACCCTGGCTCGTCTGGCTCTGCCGAGCGGATTGGTCTTGGTGCTGGCGGCCGGCACGGTTGCCGGGGCGACCTCCGGAGACCGCAGTGAACCGGTGGCTGACGACGTCCCGGCGGTCCGGCTGCTCAACGAGGGGTGGCCGAGCGCCGTCGCCGATTCGGGCCTGGCCAGGGATCTGTCGTTGCCGTTGGAGAAATATCTGCCCTCCTATCGGGAAATGGTGGCAGTGGACACCGCGAGGCGGGAGGTCGAGAAGGACTGCATGACAGGTCTCGGCCTTGCTTGGACGCCCCCGGTCCTCTTCGTCGACCCGTCCTTCTCGTACAACGCCATGAACACCCCGCGCCGCTACGGCATCACGATCGCGTCGGAGGCGAAGCAGCACGGCTACGATCTCCCGCTGCCCAGCAGTTTCTCCTCGGGGGAGGAGGCGACCCCGACCGATGTCGAAGCTGCGGTCCTCAAGGGCCACGATGCCGCCGGAAAGCCGGTTGCCGAGGTAGCGGGGATCGACGTACCGGACGGCGGCTGCAGGGGGGTTTCCGCCGAGGACGTGGGCGACCTCGGCGACTCACTGGCCGGGGAACTCGCCGGGCAGTCTCTGAACACCTCCGAGGCCCACCCTGATGTCGTCGCCGCCGTCGCCGCCTGGTCGGCCTGCATGGCCGACCAGGGCTACGAGACAGATCACCCCTACAACGCCGCCAACATCACCACGGCCTCCACCCAAGAGGTCGCCGTGGCGGACATCGGTTGCAAGGAGAGCACGGATCTCGTCGGGATCTGGTACCGCGTGGAATCGGAGATCCAGCAGGACCTGATCGCGGAGCACCGGACCGCACTGGAGCAGGAAGCCCAGCACAACGTCGCCGTCGTCGCGGCTGCCGAAGCCATCGAGTAACCACCCGTGCCAGGAGCCCTCCGGCGATATGCCGGGGGGCTCTGGCTGTGTCATGGAGAGGCAGCAATGCAACGTCCACACGGTTCCAGACACCGACGCCGCCGCGCCTGGGTCACCGGCGGCCTCGCCATGCTCCTCCTCGCCGGCCTGTTCCAGGCACCGGGCACCTCGGCCAGAGCCGACGAACCCGACGACCGCCTCACCTCCGTCTACGACCTGTCGGATGCCCTCGAACCAGCCGTCCCCGGCCGGACATCCGACACCGCCCCGCCGGACGACTCCGTCGACCGCAGCCGGCGCACCGAATTACTCGGCACGGACTGGGCATCGTCCGCCGACCGGGCCTGGACCGCCACCGGCGACAGTACCGGCTTCCATATCCTGGTCGCCGACGAGCGGGACGGTTACGCCTGGCGGACCGCGGCCACGCTCTCCGAGCCCGGCTTCGACGCCGACTCCTGGATCGGCAACGCTTGCGTGACCGGCTCCGGCGACTGGGCCGTCGTGGTCTACGCCCCGCGCACCTTCACCAACGATCCGGTGCTGATGTCCCGGGGCGCGTTCACCGCCGTGGTCAACCTCGCCTCTGGCGAGACGACCCGCCTCGCCACGCGTTCTTCGCTGTCGTACTACAACCCAGGCTGCGGCGTCTCGCAGGACGATGAGACTGCCGTCTTGACCCAGTCCGGCGGTGAGGACCTCGACGCCACCCGCCTTACCGTGCTGGACGTACCCAACGCCAAGCCGATCGCCGAGCCGATCCAGGTGCCCGGCCAGGTGACCTCCGCGGTGCCCGTCGGAGACCGGCTGCTCGGCGCCGCCGGCGGTCGAGTGGTGCGCATCGCCGAGAACGGCAAACCGACCACGGTCGCCCGCACGGACACCGTGCCCTACCGGCTGATGCCCGATGACGACGGGGGCCTGGTCTTCCTCGACCGCTCCGGCGACGGTACGACGCGTGCGAAGCGCTTGACTGCCCGCCAGATATCCTCTGCGGGTCCGGTGGACACCCCCCGGGTACTGGCCGAGGGTCCGTTGACCGCAACCGGGCTCACTCGCACGGCCGCCGGCCAGGTCTGGGTGACCGGCAAGACGGAGCCGGCGGGCGGCGAGTTGCCCGCGGCCGTACGAGTACTACCCGGCGTGGCGTTCGATGCCCGCGTCTCCACCCGGGGGAAGGCCCTGCTCACCGGAGTACGGTGGGCCGACGGCGGCGACTCGCGGACGGCCGCCCCCGAACCGGGCGCCACCCGGCCGGTGACGATCGAGCTGACCGCCACGGACACCGACGAGGAACTGTCCTTCACCGTGGCTCCTCAGCCCCCGCCCGCCGACGGCGGCCGGACCGCATCCGGGGACGGCGGGGAAGCGGCAACACTGGCTGCCCGCGACGAACTGGTCGAGAGCGAACGGGTCTGCTCGGTGCCACGCAACAGCGCCTCGAACCAGACGATGCAGCCCAAACCCCGCCAGGTGGAGTGGGCCGTCGACCAGGCCATCAACGGCACCCTCAACACCCACGTCTCCCGCCCCGCGAACTGGAAGAACCTCGGCATGCCGGCCTACCAGCCGCAGTCGCAGACGATGTTCCCCCTCCGGGCACTCTCCGGCGGCGGGCGGGTCCCGGCCCAGATACTCCTGGGCGTGGCCGCCCAGGAGTCCAACCTCTGGCAGGCGTCCCGCTACACGGTGCCGGGCGTCACCGGCAATCCGCTGATCGGCAACTACTACGGCATCGACTACTACGACGGAAACACCGCCAACGACTGGGACATCGACTGGGTGGAGGCCGACTGCGGCTACGGCATCATGCAGGTCACCGACCACATGCGGCTGGCCGGGCGGGAGGATGGCGCACCCGCGGCCTGGCCGTACGACAAGCAGCGGGCCGCAGCCCTCGACTACACGGCCAACATCTCCGCCGGCCTGCAGATCCTCACCGAGAAGTGGAATCAGACGTACGACGCCGGAATGGTCCTCAACAACGGCAACCCGGCGAAGCTGGAGAACTGGTTCTTCGCCCTGTGGGCCTACAATTCCGGCTTCTACCCGCAGAGCCAGGCGCCGTCCAACGGCGGCGCCTGGGGCGTGGGCTGGTTCAACAACCCCGCCAACCCCGAATGGAACCCGGCACGCGACAACTTCATGGAGGACCGGTACGGCAACCCCCAGTATGCGGACGCCGCCCACCCGCAGGACTGGCCCTACCCCGAGAAGGTGCTCGGCTTCGCCGCCCACCCGCTGGAGTCCCTCGAGTCGCCTGGCGTGACCGTCGCCGGCTTCCGCGCTGCGTGGTGGAACGGCACCGAGGGCGACGCCACGGTCGAAGGCAGCGCCAAATGGCACCGAGCCCAGGTCCGGCCCCCGATCGACCAGTTCTGCACTCTCGCGGACAACGACTGCGACCCAGGCCAGATCGAATCGGCGTCCGGGCCGTGCGGGCGCTCCGACTCGAAATGCTGGTGGAACGAGTCGGCCACCTGGAAGGACGACTGCTCCTACTCCTGCGGCAACGAGCTGGTGCGGTTCAACGCCAGCTATCCGGAGGAGGCCGACGGCACCGCGTACCCGCCCAACTGCGGCATCGGCGATCTCCCGGTCAACGCACTGATCGTCGACAACGTGCCACGCTCCTCCCCGTCTGCCCGTCCCGGCTGCACCAAGTCGTGGACGGACGCGGGAACGTTCACAGCGGACTTCGGCGTGGGCGAGGCAACCGGCGGCGACCCCGGCACCGGCGAGCCGAGCCGGCAAGTGTGGCCGGGCAAGGTGGACTTTCATCAACTCGGCGCGGGCTTCGGGGCGAACTTCTTCTTCGCCCACGGCCGCGACCCCGGCACGCAGGGCCAGCGGCTGCGCGTGGAGGGCACCTGGCACTTCAACCGCTCGGTCGACGGTCCGGCGCTCGTCGCCGTCCACCTGCCCGACCACGGCGCCCGCACCACCTACGCCCGCTACGAGATCGACACCGCCACCGGTACGCGTGAGCGCGTCATCCGGCAGCACGGAGCGGGCAACCGCTGGGTCGTCCTCGGGGCCTATCTCTTCGACGGGCAGCCCGAGCTCCGCCTGGACAACATGGTCCCGGGCGGCGCCGGGGACGACAACGTCGCCTTCGACGCGGCGATGGTCATCCCCTTCGACGGCGAGTACACCGAGGACACCGTGGATGCAGTCGCGTACTTCGACGAGAACCAGAACATCGACGCGCACGGGTCAGCCGACTTCCTCGGCACCCCGTTCGCCGGCCGTCAGGAGCTCTACGACTGGGCCACCGCCCTCGCCGGCTCCGTCCTTGACCTGCCGCACTGCCCCGAGGGCGGCGGGCCGTTCGGCGGCTGCTCGATGCCCCGCACCAGAGCGGCCATGGCCGACTGGCTCGCGGAGGTGGAAGCCGCGGGCACCGACCCGGTCGACCACCCCGCCGGCAAGTCCATCCCAGCCTGGCTGCGCTTCTCCAACTCCCACACCCAGCGGCCCACCTACCAGACCATGCCCGACCACTTCCAGACTGACGACGGCGCCTACAAGATCCGCTCCAGTGCCACCGTCTCGCACGTCAGCTACGCGGACACCGGGGAGATCATCCAGGGCACGGAGACGGCCGACTTCGACGACCGCACAGGGGACACCCACCTGCCGCAGTTCATGCGGGACTTCTTCGCGGCCGCCGAACTCGACTACGGCATTCACCCACCGAACCTGGACTACTCGGCGGTAGACCTCAACGAGCACGATGGGCGGACCACCACCACCAGCACCAACGCCACCGGTGTCCTGCCAGGGCGAGCGTACGAGCCCGTCTCTTCGGGCCCGATCGCCATCGACGCGAACGGCCAGCCGGCCTCGGACAACGTCCCGGCCGAGTGCGTGGCCGTCCAGACCACGTCGGGCGGCTCCATCGGGTACCGCCCCGCAATCAGCGGCGATACCGGCGTGGAGACTGCGGCCGCGGTCTGGCAGGCGCAGTTCCACGGCAGCAGCGGCGCCGAGAAGGGCGTCCCCGATGCCGTGGCCAGACTCTCGACGGAGATCTACGAGAACTTCTTCAGCAACGGCCTGGCGGCGCTCTTCCGCAACGCACCCCCCATCTGGCAGGAGCTGCATTTCTGGTCCTGCGCGGACGGCACGCTGCGGGCGCCCAGCGGCTACAGCCTGTTCCGGTCCAGCTTCATGCCCAGCCAGTACCTCTACCGCAACGGCTACGCCATCGGCCTGGACGGCGAGTACACCGGCTCTTCCCGGCCGATCCGCGAGGGAGACTTCGTGTCCTTCTCCAATCCCTACCCGGGCAGCTTCCCCGGCGGCGACCCACGAGACACCCCCTACGGCCGGTGCAGCAACACCTCCGGCCAAGGCGGCAACCCCTGGGGCATCAACCTTCTGGACGGCGCGGGCACCAATCCCTCGGGCCGGCACTGCGCTTCCGCCCCCTACCTGGAATGACCTCATCCGGCCGGGGGTGAGCAGGGACCGTCACTCCCGGCCGGCGCGTGCCCCGCCGGTGGGCATCGGGCGCCAGTGCGCGAAGCACAGCCTGGTCCGTGCAGTTGGCGGCTTGCCGGGCGTGGGCCACGAGCGCGCGGTGTGTGCCAGAGGGGTTGTCACCGAACGTTTCGGTTGCTATCTGAACCGTCTCAGCCACCGCCTAGGGCTGCTTGCGAAGCGTTTCTATGCGGAGGCGGGCCTGGCTCACCGTTGTGGCCAATTCGGCGAGGGGAAGTCCGTGTTTTCCAGCGTATGTGAGGAATAGAAGCAACCGGTGAAGTAGTCCTCAGTGTCCGGGTCGTCCGGCACCAGGCTGCAATCGGGGTCGACTCCTCCGTCTTGTTCTGGGTACCACCAGGCGGAGGTTGCGTCCCTTCTCCAGCGCACACCCCAGGCATGGAGGTCGCTTCGCGCGGCGTAGGTGCGGCGCTGGTAGGCGTCCAGGCCAGGCAGTGCGGCGAACGCCTCGTGCAGGAGCGGGTCGGCCACCGCAGCGTCGGCTTCGGTGCACACGGGAGCGAACCGGCTTATCAGTGCGAAGTGGGGCCCGGGATACCCGGCGTCCGGGTTGGCGAGGGCGGTGGCGCGGCAGATGAGGTCGAGTTCCGGCCGGCGCAGTGCATGGGGATGCCACTGGGCACTGTCGTCCCACCCAAGTTCTACCGGCACGTGCCGAACGCATGGAAGGTGAGCGGGCTCTCCATTTCGTTCCGCCCACCGATGAGCCTGTTCTCCTCGGCCGGCGTCGAGGCCGGGGCATGTCGGTCAGGGCGCGAGGGCTGTGGCCTCGCGGGGTGGGGAGGCGGGCTGTGGTTCTGACATCTGCTGGCGCAAGTCGGCTGGGGGGTGGCCGTAATGGCTGGTGAAGGCTCTGGTGAACGAGGTGTGGTGGGTGAAGCCCCAACGGGTGGCGATGGCGTGGACCGGGGTGGTGGCCTGGGCGGGGTCGGTCAGGTCGTGGTGGGCGCGTTCGAGGCGTTGTGCGCGGATCCATGCGGAGACCGGGGTGCCGGAGCCGTGTGCCTGGAAGAGGCGGTGGAGGTAGCTCACCGAGATGTGGTGTGCGGTGGCGATCGTCTTGGGTGTGAGGTCCGGGTCGTGCAGGTGGTGTCGGATGAAGTCCCGTATGCGCAGGGTCAGTGTCCGGGTGCGGCTTTCGGGTTCGAGAGCCTTCTCGGCGTCCAGGTGCTGGGCGATGACGGCGGAGAGGAGGTCGATGACCACCGTCCTCAGGCGGGGACCGTCGGAGGGCTGGTAAGTGCCCTTGGTGCGGAACATCTGGATGAGAAGGTTCACCAGGAGTGCGTCGACCGGCCCGTGTCCGGATATTCGCCGGGTCAGGAGTCGGTCGATGCGTTGGGGGAGGAGGGGCAGCATGGTCTTCGGCACCTCGAGGGAGATCGCGTGGACGATTCCCCGGGAGCCGTTGCCTCCGACGCAGTCGAAGGGCCGTGACGTGTCGACGAGGTACAGCTCGCGTGGGCCGTGCTCGTCTTCGCGGCCTTCCTGGGCGATGCTCGCTGTGCCTTGCATGGGGAGGGTGAGGTGGTAGAGCCCGGGGTCGGACTGCCGGATCAGTCTTGGCGTCCGCACGAACCGTAATGGCAGCAAACTCGTGGACCACACGGCCAGTCCACCCAGGTCCAGCAGGCGCATCCGCCCCGCATACAGGTCGGCGAACTCGCTGCTGGTGTCCATCGGGACGATGGTCTTCGCCATGAGATCGCGCCAGTTGGCGAACCGGTCCGCCGGGTCCAGGTCGTCGGTGTGAAACCGCGTTTCGATCACTTGAGCCCCCCGCTGCGAGCGCCTGCGCCCTCCAGCGTCGCAGACTATCCGGTGATGTTGACCTTGAGAGGGCGGTATGAGAGCAGGTGCCGGATTCGCGCCTCGTCGTGGGTGAGCGGGCAGGTTTCGGCGATGCCGGGTGGTGTACGGACGCGGCCGGGTGAACGGGCCCTGTTCGGGCTCGGCCAGGATCCCGCGCTCGAACCCCTCAGGCCCAGACGGCGACGCCTGGCCGGGGTCTCTCCCCTATACGGGGGAGAAGCTCCCCCCGCTGGGGGGAGCTGCCTAAGGCGCGAGGCGGCTGTACTGGACGTACGGACAGACCGGCCGCCCTACGGGAGGTTGATCATCATGCGTGCCTGGACGAGACGACATCTGCTGCTGTCGACGACCGCGGGGGCGGTGGGCCTGGCCGCCACGGCAGTCACAGCACCGACGTACGCGGCAGCAGGGGGCCGCCGGGGAAGCAGCGGACCCAGGGGCGACGGCATTGAGGACGCTCTTCGGGCGCTTCCCGGGCTGCGCGTGATCGAGGAACTACCGGGCGCCGAGCCGGGATACCGCTTCTTCGTCCTGGAACTGCGCCAGCCGGTCGACCATGCCGACCGTACGGCCGGTACGTTCGAGCAGCGGCTCACCCTGCTGCACACTGCCACCGACCGTCCGATGGTCCTATACACCACCGGGTACGGGGCGGTGCTTACGCCTCGCCGTACCGAACCCGCCACCGTACTCCGCGGAAACCAACTCCAAGTAGAACACCGCTACTTCGGCGTCTCACGCCCGCCGAGCGCCGACTACGCCCACCTGACCATCCGGCAGGCCGCCGACGACCACCATCGCGTGGATCCTGCGCTACGCAGAGCCCACTCCGGGCTCCCGCGCATGAGGCCACGGCCGGTCGCAGCCCCGTCGAACCGCCGCCGCGCACGCCTGCCCTGGGGGGCGGTGTGTGACGCTGCCGGCCCCGAGTCGGCATCGACAGCGAGGCCGCTCGTCACACCGGCCCTCGTATGACCCGAGGTCATGGACGGTGACCGCCGCCCTGTGGACGCAACGTCAATCTACCGGTCACTGCACGCGAAAGACTCCACGGTCGATGAGTGGGACCATTCCTTGACCCGCGAATCACGCGCAGAGGTTTCATCAAAGTGTCCTGGGGAGAGCGTTCATGCGCAAGGCCGGAAGCGTCATCGGTGTCACTGCAACGGTATTCTTGGTCTTCTGCTCAGCAGCGGCCGGAACGGCGAACGCCGAAGGCGGATCACAAGGTTTCAACAATAATTCCGGAGATGCGCTCAAATTCGAACTGCGTGGTGAGGTCAACCGCGAGTGGGGCCATTCTCAAGAGACCGCGCTCCCTGCACATTACGACTTCGATGTCCTGCCTGCCTGACTGCTGCACTCCACCGGATACCGATGTGCAGCATGCACACGGTCTACGGCAACGTTCCCACACCGGACCGAACGCTCAACCTCCGCATCAGCAGGGGCTGCCGGGAAAGAAGAACGCGGTCACCTGAATTTTTCGGTCGAGGAGGGCGTTATGGTGTGGCAGACGTCAATGTTGTCGCTGGGGGCGGGGGAGGTCAAGGATTTCTGGGTTAGCTGGGGTGACACCTGGCGAGGGCTGCAGTATATCCAGGCCAAGCCGTTCTCACACGGGATTCGCCTCGACATCATCGCATACGGTATCCGAAACATCGGGGTTTATGACTTCCCGTCAGAAAAAATCTCCTATTGGGTGACCGTGCGCAACGACAGCGATAGCAGTTGTCAATTCGTGCTCTGTGGTGTCCGTCTTGGCTAGGAGGCTTGAGTGGAAACTGCATCGAGAAACGCCAAGCTGCAAGTGGTGACAAACTGGTCTGGTCGGATCGTAGCTGCCTTGTGGCCGGAACCGCGGAAGCCCGGGGATCCCACCAGCGTCGGAGTCGTACTGGGACCTGATGAGACGGTGCACGAGGTGGAGATCCCCCCCGAACTCAGGGATTCGCTCACCTTGGATCTCGAAAATTTCACTGTGCAGGTCGATGCAGAAGGCAGGGCCTCCCTGGCCGCGATGATGTGACAACGACCAACACAATGAGCTGAGTTGCCGGAGGGCGATCAGGCAGCAGGCGGGTTGGAGGAAGCGAGGGCGCGGCAGCGCAACCCTAACGGTGGTCACCTGCTGCTTTCCTGACTGCTCGGCCGCTGCCACCGATCAGTCCGCTGCCGGGTGCGTGGTCGACTGCCAGTCCCGTCGAGGTGCGGTGGGCCCTATGGGGCCCCGACGGCCCCGCCGGCGGCGGGGCGGGCGTCGCCCCAGTACTCCTGCAGAGCGCAGATCCGGTTGCCGCGGACCTCCACGACGATGATCTCCCAGTTCCGGTATGACGCGGTGTTCTCCGACGCACCCACGGAGTCGTACTCGTAGAAGACTCTGTCTCCGGCCACGGTGGTCCGGCGGCGCGTACCGAGGACGCGATTGCCGTTCGCGGCATGGAATGCCGTCCACTCGACCACCGCCTGCCGGCCCGCGCTTCCTTCGAACCTTCCGCGCGCGGGGTTCTCCGGAAACCAGAAGCCGAAGTCGTCCGTCAGCATCGCCAGGAACCCCGACCAGACCCCGGTGCGCCAGCCGCGGTCGAAGGCGTCCATCGCCGCGTTCCCTACCCGCAGTACCCGGTCACGGTGCCGATCGGCGCCGACATGGTCCTGCGCCGCTTGAGCCGGGAAGGGAGTGAGCGCACCCGCCGTGGAAATTCCGGTGAGCAGGGCGCCGGCGGCGGTACCTCGCAGTACGCGACGTCGATCGGGGTTCGGGGTCACGTCATCCTCCGCGGGGTTCGGCCGACTCGATGGACAGAGCGTCCCGCACTGACGCGAAAGCCGACCGAAAGACTCGTCGAGCATGCGGCCATACCGGCCCCGACACGTCCTCAGCGCTTGCGCTGGTCACGGGGCCTCGGGCACCTCATCCAAGTCCCGGACCCCGAAGGACGGATGCCGCTGCCGGACGTCCAGGAGATCGACCGGTCCCAGATGAACGCCTGGGAAGGCCCCGGTGCGGGATGCGTCGTCTGCAGTGCGGGCGGCATCCTGGCGTCCGAGTGCCGAGATCGGCCGGCCTGGGCAGCGGGTTCCCCGGGATCGACGCTGATTCGTGCCCGGCTTCCTTATTCGACGAGTTTTCCTTCGCTGGAGACCTCTTGCATGAGGGCGGTGATCTCGGCGGGGATGGCCGGGACGGTCTCCCGGGTGATGCCGGCGGTGGGGGACCATACGAGGTTGACCTGGAGTGCCGGGTCGGTGTCGGGGTAGTCGCTGCGGTTGTGGCAGCCGCGGGTTTCGCGTCGTTCCAGGGCCGCTTCGAGCGTGGCCCGTGCGGAGAGGGCGGCGGCCTTGAGGTCGAAGGCGTGGGCGAGGTCCTGGTAGCCGGCGATGTCGGGGTGGATGCCGACGGACCGCATCCGCTCCTCGATGCCGTCGAGTTCGGTGAGCCCGGCGCGCAGTCCTTCCTCGTCCCGTACGACTCCCGCGTGCTCGGTCATGGTGTTGCGGACGGCGCGTTGCAGTGCGCGTACGTTCTCCGGTCCGTCCGCCGCGAGGAGGTCGTCGATTTCCTCGCGGGCCTGCGCGACGGCGGTGGGGGAGCGGGTCTGGGTGGTCAGTGAGAGCGAGTAGGCCGCGGCGGCCTGTGCGGTGATTCGGCCGAAGACCAGCAGTTCGATGAGGCTGTTGCCGCCGAGCCGGTTGGCGCCGTGCAGTCCGCTGGCGGCTTCGCCGATGGCGTACAGGCCCCGTACCTCGGTGCCGTGGTCCTCGGGGCGTACCAGGACCCCGCCCATGGAGTAGTGCGCGGTCGGTGCGATCTCGATCGGTTCGCGGGTGATGTCCAGCATCTGCAGGTCCATGAGCAGCCGGTAGACGCGGGGGAGGCGTGACATGACGACCTGCCGCGGCAGATGGGTGACGTCGAGCAGCACGCCTCCCCTGGGCGTCCCGCGCCCTTCCTTGATCTCCGTATAGGAGGCCAGGGCGACTCGGTCACGGGTGGACAGTTCCATGCGGTCGGGGTCGTAGCGGGTCATGAACCGGTCCCCGGAGGCGTTGCGCAGGATTCCGCCCTCGCCGCGTGCCGCCTCGCTGACCAGCGTGCCTGCCGCGCTCTCTGGCGCGATGAGGCCGGATGGGTGGAACTGCACCAGCTCCGGGTCGCGCAGCCGCGCTCCGGCTTCGGCGGCCAGGCGGAAGGAGTCGCCGGTGTTCTCGTCGCGCCGTGAGGAGGTGCGGCGCCAGATCCGGGTGTGGCCGCCGGTGGCCAGGATGACGGCGTCGGCGTGGATGAGGTGGGGGGTGCCGTCGGTGAGGGCGAAGCCGTACGCGCCGAACACGGCGCCGTCGTGGGTGAGCAGCCGGGTGATGTAGACGCCGTCGAGTACGGGGATGCGGAGTTGCTCCGCGCGTCTGACGAGGGTCCGCTGGATCTCCAGGCCGGTGTAGTCGCCCGCGAAGGCGGTCCGGCGGAAGGTGTGGGCGCCGAAGTAGCGCTGGGAGATGCGGCCGTCCGCTTCCCTGGCGAACTCCATGCCGTAGCGCTCCAGGTCGTCGATGCCGCGGGCGGCGCCCTGGGTGGCGATCTCGACCGTGCGTGGGTCGGCGAGGAGGTAGCTTTCCTTGAGCGTGTCGGCGGCGTGCTGCTGCCAGGAGTCCTCGGGGTCCATGGTGCCCAGGGCGGCGTTGATGCCGCCGGCGGCGAGGACGGTGTGCGGGTCGTCTTTGGCGCGTTTGCCGACCGCGAGGACGTCGATACCGGCCTCGGCCAGCTCGATCGCCGCCCGCAGCCCGGCTCCTCCGGTGCCGATCACCAGCACCATGGTCGAAAGACGTCGTTCGGTGAGAGCCACGGTCCACTCCGCTCGCCTGGGTCGTCATCCGGCAGGACCGACTAGGCGTTCGGTCTGTGACACCGTTCGTATCCGATGAACGGACGGACACGCCGACCGACACGCGCATGAGGCAACGGCCGGGTGCGAGCCCTTCCGGAGACGGCGGTCGCGACCGTGTCACAGGAACCGGGCCCGGACATCGTGGATGGAACGGGAGTCTTCCTGTGTATGCCCGACCCGCGCCGGACACCCGCAAGGGCGACCGGTCACACACCCCCGCCGCGAGACCGGGCCGCGCTCAGCGCACGGTGTACGGGTCCGTCCGCACCACCCACACGCCCGCTTCCTCCAGAGCCGTACAGGTGGCGGGATCCGACGCCGCTTCGGTCACGGCCACGAGCAGATCCTCCGGGCCGCAGACCTTCGCCATGACCTCACGTTCGCGGTGCGCGCCATGACCGCACTCGCCGCGCTGCCCGCGCCGATGCTTCTCACCATCCGTGCGGAAGGCGGAGGGGCCAGTGTCCGCCAAGCGGCCCTGGCGTCCAACGGGCCACGGGGGTCAGGATCTTGAGCCATGCGTGCAGTCGTCTTCGATATGGACGGGACGCTCCTGGACAGCGTCTCCACGGTGTCCCGGGCATACGCCGACGCGATTCGATCGCTCGGCGGCCCGCAGGTGACGCCGGATGAGGTGGTCGCCGGCTGGCATGTCGGCCACACGGAACTGGTACTGGCACATTTCCTCGGCCGCGCATGCGGCCCCGCCGGGGTCGAACGCTTCCACGCGTACCTGGACCCGGCAGTCGCCGGGCTGCGCCCTTTCCCCGGCATCCCCGCCCTGCTCGACGACCTCAGCGACGCGGGTCTGCGGCTCGGCGTGTTCACGGCGGCCACGCGGCGAGTGGCCGCGAGCATGCTCGCGGCCGCCGGAATCGACACGCGGTTCGAGGTGGTCGTCGCCGGTGACGAGGTCGACCGGCCCAAGCCGGCGCCGGACGGGCTGGTGCTGGCCGCGCGAAGGCTCGGAGTTCCGGCCGAGGCGACCGCGTACGTGGGCGACGCCGAAGTCGACCTCGGCTGCGCCCGCGCGGCAGGGGCGCGGGGCGTGCACGCCGCATGGGGCGCACGCGCCGGTGTCCGTGCCGGAACCCACCTGGTCGCCGCGCGTCCGGACGCTCTGGTCCCCTTGCTCGTGCCGCCTGGCAGGCACACCGCCGGCCCTGTCCACACCACTGGCTGACCGCCACGACCGGCACGGTCAGCCGACGTTCGCTCTGGTGGCTCTCCACGAGCACAATGCCGAGGTGCGCGTCGCCGAGTTCGGCGGGCACACGGACGATGAGGTGGTGGATCCCGGCCGGCGCGGCATCAGCGGCCCTTGTGCCGTGCTGTGATGCCGCGCCGTCCGGATTCCGTTGGCCGGTTCAGTCCGCGTGGTGCAGTTCGGCGGTGTCGCCGGCCGGGGCCGGCTGGGAGGGGGTCCCGCGGGCGGTGAGGCGCGCGCGGGGGCGGGGGAGTTTCAGCGCGGCCAGGGCGGCCAGCAGCATGACGGCGCCCAGGGTGTAGACGGCTGTGCGCATGCCCTCGGCGGAGGCGGCGCGCAGGGCCTCTCCGCTCAGGCCCGCGAGGTCGTCGTTGGCGACGGCGACGAGCAGGGCCAGCCCGGCGGCCGTACCGACCTGCAGTGCGGTGGAGGCCACCCCGGAGGCGAGGCCCTGTTCGTGCTCGGCCACGCCCGTGCCCGCGGCGTTCCACATCGCCGTGTAGGTGCTGCCCATGCCCAGGCCGACCACGACGACACCGGCGAGCGTGGTCAGTACGGACCCCTCGGCGCGCAGGCCCGGGGCGAGGAGTGCGGCGCCCAGGGCGTTGACGGCGATCCCGGTCAGCAGCGCGCCCCGGGTGCCCGTGCGCTGGATCAGCCGTTCGCTGAGGAAGCTCCCCGCCGTGATGGACAGGGTCGAGCCGAGGAACGCCAGTCCGGTCTCCAGCGCGCTGAAGCCGAGCACGTCCTGGTAGTAGAGGGTCAGGAAGTACGGCACGGCGTTCATCGTCAGGCCGAAGACCAGGATGACGACGACGGCACCGCTCAGCGACCGGTTGCGGAAGAGCCGCAGCGGCATCAGCGGGTTCCGGCCGCGCGCCTGGATCCGGACGAACGCGGCCAGCAGGAGCACCGCGAGCGCGGCGGCGGCCGGTACCTCGGTCTGCGTCCAGCCGGCCTCGGAGCCGTGCGCGACCGCGTAGATGAGCAGGGTGACGCCCGCGGTGCCGGTCAGGGTGCCGGGGACGTCGATGCTGCCCCGGGTGGCACGGCCGTCGGCGGGCAGCAGCGCGAAGGCGGCGGCGATGCCGAGGGCGGCCAGCGGGACGTTGACGTGGAACACGGCCTGCCAGCCCAGCGTCTGGGTGAGCACGCCGCCGGCCAGGGACCCCGCGGTGAGCCCGGCGGCGCCGGCCATGGCCCATATCGTGAGCGCGCGGTCGCGCTGTCTGCCCTCGGTGAAGGCGGTGTTGACGAGGGCCAGCACCGCGGGGAAGAGCACCGCTCCGCCGAGGCCCTGCAGCCCGCGGGCCGCGAGCAGCACCGCCGGCGTCGTGGCGAGGCCGCCGAGCAGGGAGGAAGTGCCGTACAGCGTCATGCCGAGCACGAACATCCGGCGGCGGCCCAGGAGATCGGACAGCCGCCCGCCGAGGAGCAGGAACCCGCCGTAGAGGACCGCGTACGCGGTGACCACCCACTGCAGGGAGTGCGGTGTGAAGCCGATGTCGGCGGCGATGTCGGGCAGCGCCACGTAGACGATGGTGAAGTCGAGACTGATGATCAGGTGGCCGAGCGCCAGCAGCGCCAGGCTCCACCCCGGCCGCCGGAGGCGGGGCTGGGAGGGTGCGGAGGGCATGGGTACGCCTTTCACGTTCGCGATGTCGGTGGGTGCTGCTCAGGTGCGCCGCGCCGCCGCGTGCCGGCCGGGCCGTACGGAGACGGCTCCGGCCCGCTCCTCCTCCTCTTCCTCCGGCGGCTCCGCGGTGGCCCGCCCCGCCTCCGGCGGCTCCGCCGCGTCCGTACCGCGCAGGGACATCGCGGTGAGGACCGCGGTGCCCGCGACAAGCGCGGCGCAGGTGATCCCGACGGCGTTGAGGCCGCTGGTGTACGCGTCACGCGCGGCGGTCAGCACCTGGTCCCCGAGCCGGTCGGGCAGGCCCTGCGCCGTCGCCAGTGCGCTCTCCAGGCCGCCGCGCGCCGCCTCGGCGTCCTCCGCGGGCACCTGCTGCGGCACGGTGATCTCCGTCCGGTAGACCGCGGCGCCCAGGCTGCCCAGTGCGGCGATGCCGAGGGACACGCCCAGTTGGCCGCTGGTCTCGGACATGGCCGCGGCCGAGCCGCTCTTCTCCGGCGGCGCGGAGCTGATGACGAGGTTCTGGCTGAGCGCGCCGATCGGGCCCGTGCCGAAGAAGGCCAGGACGAAGCCGGTGACCAGCAGCGGCAGTCCGCCCTCGGCGCCGACGAGGGCGAGCAGCAGGTAGCCCGCGGCGGCGACGCCGAGTCCGCCCGCGATCACCGCGCCCGCCGACAGCCGCTTCGCCAGCGCGGGTGCGGTCATGGCCGCCGCGATCGAGGCGAGCGCGGAGGGCACCATCCACAGCCCGGCCTCGATCGGCGACAGGCCCTGGACCATCTGCAGGAAGCCGGTGATGAAGAGGTAACTGCCGCCCATCGTGGTCATGGTGAGCATCAGCACCAGGAGCGAGACGGTGAAGGCGCGGTAGCGGAACAGCCGCAGGTCCAGGAGCGGGTGGGCCAGGGTCCGCTGGCGCCGTACGAAGACCGTGCCGATCACGAGGCCGGCGGCGAGGGCCGCGGGGGACAGCGGCTGCCAGCCGAGGCGGGCGAACTCCTTGAGCCCGTAGACGACGGGCAGGATCGCGCCGAGCGACAGCACCACGCTGACCGGGTCGAGCCGGCCGCCCGCGGGGTCGCGGTATTCGGGGAGCAGGAAGGGCGCGGCGATCAGCAGCGCGACCATGACGGGCACGCCCAGCAGGAAGACGGACCCCCACCAGAAGTATTCGAGCAGCACGCCGCCGATCACGGGCCCGAGCGCCGTGCCCGCCATGAACGAGCTGGCCCACACCGCGATGGCCCGGCCGCGTTGCCCCGGGTCGGGGAACATGTTGCTGATCAGGGAGAGCGTGGACGGCATGAGTCCCGCGGCGGCGAGGCCCAGCAGGGCGCGGGTGACGATCAGCATCTCGGTGCTGGGCGCGTAGGCGGCCGCGACGGACGCGGCGCCGACCGCGGTGGCGCCGATCATCAGCACCCTGCGGCGGCCGATACGGTCGCCGAGGGTGCCCATGGTGACCAGGAACCCGGCCATCATGAAGCCGTAGATATCCATGATCCACAGGGTCTGGCTGCCGGTGGGCCGCAGGGACTCGGCGAGGTGCGGCAGGGCCAGGAAGAGCACGCTCTGGTCGAGCGCGAGCAGGATCGTGGGCAGGGCGAGCACGGCCAGGCCCAGCCACTGCCGGGCACCGGCCTTGGCGGGCGGCGCGGTCGCGCCGGCGGTCGGTGGCATGGGAATCCGCCTTCCGGGGGTGGGTTGGGTGCGGCTGGGCCGGTCAGGCGGCGGTGGCGAGGCCGCGCAGCAGCGCGGCGGCGGTCTCGACCGCGCGGCGGGCCTGGAATCCGACGGCGGCGAGGTTCGCCTCGGCGACGTTGTCGGGGCTGTCGCCGGAGATGCTGCTCGCCCCGTAGGGGTTGCCGTTGGCCGCGTCGAACTGGACGGGGTCGGCGAAGCCGGGCGGGACGATGATCGAACCCCAGTGGTAGAAGGTGTTGTTGAGCGCCAGCAGGGTGCTCTCCTGGCCGCCGTGGCACGTCGCGGTGGAGGTGAACGAGGAGACGACCTTGTTCACGAGCCTGCCCTGGAACCACAGGCCGCCGGTGGAATCGATGAACTGCTTCAACTGCGCGGCGGGCAGGCCGAACCGGGTCGGGGTGCCGAAGAGGATGACGTCGGCCCACTCCACGTCGGCCACGGTCGCCTCGGCGACGTCCGCGGTGGCGGCGGCGTGCCGGGCCCAGTCGGGGTTGCTCTCGACGGCCGCGGCGGGGGCGAGTTCGGCTGCCCTCAGCAGCCGCACCTCGCGGGCACCGGCCTTCTCGGCAGCCTGTGCGGCGGCCCGGGCCATGCTGTGGACATTGCCGGTGGAGGAGTAGTAGATAACGGCCACGTTGGTCATGGGGTTGGTCTCCGTTTGCGTGATCGACGGGAACTAGACGAAGAAGCTGTCGTGGCGTACGAAGAACTCCGCCCGCTCCTCTTCGCTGAGGCCGTCGAGCTGGGTGACGCCTTCGAAGTAGTCCTCGCGGGGCGCGCCCGGGGCGAAGAGCATGAGCATGGAGGCGGGTTCGCCGGACTCGTTGCGGAAGGCGTGCAGCCCGCCGACCGGCACGTACAGGTAGTCGCCCGGGGTGGCGTCGAGCCAGCGCCGGCCGTCGAAGAGCCGCATGGTGCCGGACAGGATGAAGAAGGACTCCGACATGGCCTTGTGGAAGTGGGTGCTGGGCCCGCCGAACTCCGGACCCATGTCCACCCGGTACAGGCCGTATTCGCCGCCGGTGGAGACGGTGGTGGACAGGTAGTGGTAGGCGGTGCCCCGGGCGGCGGACCCGGAGACGAAGTCGGGCGGGGCGGTCGCGGGGCGGAAGTCGGCGTTGGTCTCGCCGCGTGCACCGAAGTAGCGGGGGTCGGGGTAGGACACGGTCACTCCTGGGGCGTACGGGAAGGTCGGGACGGAAGCGTCGGGAGCCGGGGTCAGCCGTCCAGGAAGTCGCGGGTGAGCTTGACGAGTTCGGTGGGGTCGGCGAACCAGTCCATGTGGCCCGCGTCCGGGATCTCCACCAGCCGGCTGCCCGCGATGCCCTCGTGGAGCTGCCGGGAGCCCTCGACGGGGATCATGGCGTCGCCGCCGAAGCCGACGACGAGCGTGGGCGCGGTGACCGCGGGGAGCAGCGGCCTGATGTCCACCTGTCCGGCGAGGTCGATCTGGCGGGCGATGCCCGCCGGCGGCCAGGGGTCGGCCAGCGACTGGGCCAGTCCCTCGTGGCCGAAGAGGTCCAGCGTCGCGCGGCTGAACCCGGTCAGCGCCGAGAACCGCTTGAGCAGTTCGCGGTCGGTGGTGAGCAGCTTGCGCCAGGTCTCGAAGTAGTACGCGTCGCGTGGTCCGCCGGAGTGCGTCCAGCCGCCGACGAGCACGAGCCGGCGTACCAGCCCGGGGTGGGCGGCGGCGACCGCGGCGGCGGCGACCGCGCCGAGGGAGAAGCCGAGCAGGTCGACGGGACCGGCGGAGGCGTCGCGTACGGCAGCCGTGACCTGGTCGGCGACCAGGTCGACGGTCAGCTCCGCACCGTCGTCCTCGGTCCGGCCGCTGCCGCTGAGGTTGGGCCGGACGACGGTACGGGTGCCGGCGAAGTGGCCGACGACGTTGCCGAAGACCTTCTCGGCGTCGCCGCCGACGCCGTGCACCAGGGCGAGTGCGGGGCCGGGGCCCCGGCCGTCGGCTTCGTAGTGGACGCGGGAGCTGCGGGCAGCGGTGAACGGCACAGCCGTCTCCTTCGGTGAGAGCTGATTAAGTGAGTGCTAAGATATGTGGCGGTTAGGTGAGTGTCAATTAAATGAGCGCTAAGCTATCTACGACGCGACTGGAGGCCCCATGGCGGACGCGGTGGAGTCAGTGCTGGAGCAGTGGCACCGGGAGTGCCCCGATCTCGACTTCACGCCGATCGCGGTCGTCGGCCGGATCATGCGGCTGTCCCGGCTGTGGGACAAGGAGATCAAGGACTTCCTCGCCGAACACGGCCTCGAACCGGGCGAGTTCGACATCCTGTCCACGCTGCGCCGCTCGGGGGAGCCCTACGAGCTGACCGCGAAGACCTTCCTCAAGTCCTCGCTCGTCACCACCGGGGCCATCACCCTGCGGGTCGACCGCATGGCCGCCAAGGACCTGGTCACCCGCGTGCCCGACGCGATCGACCGCCGCTCCGTCAAGATCCGCCTCACCCCGAACGGCCTGGAGGTGATCGACCGGATCCTCCCCCTCCACCTGGCCAACGAGGCCCGCCTGCTGCACGGCCTCGACCTGGAGGATCGCCGGCGCCTCGCGGCTACGCTCGCCGCGGTGCTCGAATCCCACGGCGACACTCCTGCCCGCTGACCGCGGGTTCCGCCGCCGGCTCCCGGCCGGACCGTGGCGCAGCGGTCACGGCGGCCGGGGTGCCGGTTGGGCCGGAGCGCGGCTCGCCCCATCCCGTCCCGGGGGCCGCGCGTACGTCGGGGTTGCTCCTCAGGCGTCGGCGAGGAGCGGGTCGTACGGGGTGCTCGTGCGGCGGCCCGCCATGAAGGAGAGGAAGTCGCCCACGAAGGCGCTCCGGCCGCAGGCGCCGTCGGTGGTGGTCAGGTCGCGGTGAAAGGCGGTGCGGAAGAGGGCGCGGTACTCGTCCGCGTCGATGCTTCCGCTGCCGTCCTTGTCGGTGGCGTCGAAGAGGACCTCGGCGACGCGGATCAGCGCCGGTCCGGCGAGGGACGGAACGGCGGCGGCGTACTCCTCGGCGCTGACGCGGCCGTCGCCGTCCGTGTCCAGGGCGGCCTGGAGCTCGCGCCACCAGGCGGCGAAGGCGTCGTAGAGTCGGGCCTCCTCGGGTTCGTCCAGGTCGAGGCGGGTGGAGAGTTCGCGTGCCATCGCGGCGAGGTCGGGCCAGTCGAGGTGGCCGTCGCCGGTCTGGTCCAGCACCCGGCGGAAGAACTCCTCCGCCGAGCGTCGGTTCCCCTCCGTGGCCGCCGATGGTGCCGGGCCGGGGCCGGTGTCGCCGCTCAGTGGTGTGAGGAGGCGGAGCAGCGCTGATGCCTGCTTCATGCGGGTGCGCAGCGCGGTGACCGTACGGGCGCGGGGGTCGTCGCTGCCGGGCCGGAGTGAGAGCGCTTCGATGATGTTCTCGGGGTCGATCCAGCCCTTGGGCAGGAATCGGGTGAGCCCCGCGGCGAGGTAGGCGCCCTGCATGAGGGTCGGGGCGCCGGGCATCTCGGGCAGGCCGGCCCGGCGCCGGTAGGGCTCGGGGAGCGAGGCGACGGTGATGGCGCCGATGAGCGGACCGGCGACGGCGCGGCCGGCCGCCCACAGCGTCGGCGCGCCGTCGAGCAGCGCGGGGGCGGGCAGGTGGTCGAAGAGCCGGTAGAGGATGACGCGGGTCGCCTCGGTGTTCTCCAGCTCGTTCTCGACGACCCGGTCGAAGTACGGCCAGAAGTCGTTCAGGTCCTCGGGGAGTTCCGCGGCGTCGCCGTCGAGAGCGGCGAGGTACCCGCGGTACTCGGCGTACATCTGCTCCATCGTGTCCTGGTCGAGCGGCTGGCCGCTGAGCCGGCACATGGTGACGGCGCTCTCGAAGAGGGTGGCGACCACCCAGGCGCGGGTCGCACGGTCCATCGCGTCGTAGGCGCGGCCGCGGGAGTCGGAACCGCTCATGCGGGCGTGCAGCCGGTTGAGCCGGGCGGCCTCCCGTGCGCGTACCGCCGGGTCGGGGCCGAACATGCGCCGCATGCTGAGGAAGGTGTTGCGCAGTCGGCGCCAGGGGTGGGCGACGAAGACGGAGTTGTCGACGAGGGCGGCGCCGACCTGCGGGTGGGCGGCCTCCAGCACGGTGGCGCGGATGATGGCCAGGGCCCAGCGCGGGTCGTCGAAGAAGGCGCTGAACTGCGATTCCGGGCCGAACAGGGATGCCCCGTCGGCCGTTCCCGTGGTGTCGGTGGTCATACTGGCTCTCCGTTCGTCCGGGCGGGCACGTCGCCGAAGCGGCGGTCGCGGCGCCGGTAGGCGTGCAGGGAGGCGAGGAAGTCGGGGGCCCGGAAGTCCGGCCAGAGGACCTCGGGGAACACCCACTCGGCGTAGGCGACCTGCCAGAGCATGAAGTTGGAGATGCGCTGCTCACCCGAGGTGCGGATGACCAGGTCCACGTCGGGGGTGTCGGGGAAGGGCAGGTGGTCCGCGAAGAGCCGCTCGGTCACCTCGTCGGCGGGCGTCCCGCTGCGGATCAGCGACCGTGCGGCCTCGACGATGTCCCGGCGCCCGCCGTGGTCGAAGGCGACGGTCAGCGTCATGCCGCGGTTGCCGGCGGTGAGCGCAGCAACGTCGTAGAAGTCGCGGGCCAGTTCACGGGGGATACGGGGGTCGTTGACCCCGAGGAAACGGCAGCGGATGCCGCGCGCGAGCAGCAGCGGCGCATGCTTGCGCACGACCCGGCGCACCAGACGCATCAGGAACTCGACCTCGGTGCCGGGGCGGTTCCAGTTCTCGGTGGAGAAGGCGTACATGCTGAGCCACTCCACACCGCTGGTCCTGGCCGCCTCGACGACGTCGATGACGGCGGTCACCGCGGCCCGGTGCCCCGCGGTACGGGGCAGCGAACGCCGCTGCGCCCAGCGGCCGTTGCCGTCCATCACGCAGGCCACGTGCCGCGGCCCGGCGCGCGTGGCCTTCTCCTGGGGCCGCTGCTCGCCGGGTCTGCCACCGCGCTGCGGCACGCTCGGCCGGTCCTCCGTCACCGCGCGTGCGCGCGGGACGCCGTAGTCCGTCATGCCCGGTCCCGCCCGTCCGGAGCGCCAGCTCGCCGCTCCCGCCTCGCCCACGTCCCCAACAGCGCGTTCTCTCTGGGGAGTTTGACAGCGCGAACGGGCCCTTCACGGCCGAACGAGTGGCCGTCACCCCCGACTCGTACGTTCGAATCCGTCCGCCCGCGAGAGTGGCGGACCCGCACACAGGCCGCGCGCACCGTGTTTCGGGACCGTGAGGTCAGGCGATGACGTGTTCCGCGGGCGGCGAGGGCCGCCGGGAAAGAAGGACATCGATATGAGCAAGCGGATGCGAGCGGGAATGGTCGCGGCTGCCGTCGCGACGGCAACGCTGGCGGGTGTCGCCACGGCCGGGGCGACGCCGGGTGGTCCTGGCGTGACGGGAAAGACCATTGCGCAGACGACGGTGGGCGGCAAGGACCACATCTTGCGTCGAATCACCATCCCTGCCGGTCAGGGCACCGGCTGGCATTTCCATGACGGCACTCTGTACGGCTTCGTCGAGGAGGGGACGCTCAGCCACTTCGACTCCGCGTGCAAGTCCGACGGCGTCTACGAGGCGGGAAGTGCCTTGACCGAACCGTCCGGTGCGCAGAACGTCCACATCGGGCGCAATCTCGGCACCACACCCGTCGTCCTGGACGTGCTCTACGTCCTCCCTCACGGTGCACCGCTGTCGGAGGACGCCCCCGACCCCGGCTGCGACTTGCCGTAGCGGACTGGACCCACCGACGCCCGGAGGGCCGGTGCGGCCGGCCCCCGGTAGTCGCAGGTTTTTGCTGTCCGGGTACCGGTCGAATCAGTTGGTCGGGATCTCGCCTAACCGCCCTGGTGTGCGTAGCCTTTTCACTACGCTCTCAGGTCTGGCGTACGGGCGTTCGCAGGCACTGGCGGAGCCGTGCACGTGGCGCAGAGGGGGCGAAAGGTGTCGGGCGAGTGGCGGGTCAGGTTATGCATCCCTGGTCGCGACGTCGTGTGCGGTGCCGGGGTGCTGCTTCCCGGTGGACTGATCCTGACCTGTGCCCACGTCGTCGACACCGCCCTCGGGCGGTCCGAGGCTGACCCCTCCGTGCCCGGCCGCCCCGTCGACGCCGACTTCTCCGCCGTCGGTGACCTCAAGCCGCGGCCCGCCCGGGTGGTGCCGGGCGGCTGGTTCCCGCCCGCGGCGCGCTCCGGCGACATCGCCGTCCTCGCGCTGGAGTCCGGTGAGCCGCCGCCCGCCGCCCGGCCGGCGGCGCTGGCCGCGGGGGAGGGGGCGGAGCCGGGGGCAGTCAGCGTCTACGGGTATCCCAACCCGGGGCTGGCGGACGGGGTGTGGCGCGACGTCCGGGTCTCCGGCGCCGGTGGGCCGAACCACGCCTGGCGGCAGCTCGACGGCGCGGGCGGGGGCGGCGTCCCCGTACAGCAGGGCTTCAGCGGCGCGGGGGTGTGGGACCCGCGGCTGCGCAGCGTCGTGGGGCTGCTCGTCGCGGTGTACGGGCCCGGGCGTGAGCAGCTCTCCTGGATGTTCCCCCTGGGCGCTGTCGCCCGTGAGTGGCGCCCGCTCGCGGGGATGCTCGGAAGTCCGGTCGAAGGGCGCTCGAACGGCACGTATGAGCTGTCGCCGCGCCAGTGCACCCAGTTGGCGCACTTCATCCTGGCGATTCCGCTCTTCGCGTCCCTCTCCGGCCGGCAGGACCTCGTGTCGCTGCTGCGGCCCGAGATCCGGCTGCTGATCGCCGAGCGTGCGGAGCCGGTGCCGCACATGTATCAGATCGTGCGGACCAGCACCGACTACGACGGGGGAGTCGACGAACTCGTACAGGCCATCGAAGACCTGGTCGGGAGATCGGCGGCCGCGCGGTCCGTGGCGGATGCCGTCCGGCGCTTCAAGGGCGAGGCGCCGGCATGAGCGGGCGGCGGGATTCAGACGCGATCGGTTTCGTCTCGGGCCGCAGGGCCAAAGGGGGTTCGCATGACACACGCTCTCAGTGGGCAGTCGGACTGGCAGCGTGTGAGCAGACTCGTCGAGGCCCTGGAACGGACCAGACCGATGAGCGACATTGAACTGCGCCGGCAGTGCCTGGAGATCACGGGGGACCGGCTGAGCGTCAACCTTGTCGCCGTGCTGCGGACGGTCTCGGCACCGCGCGGGCAGTTATACGAGGTGGTCCGGTATCTGCAGGACCGCAGGGGCGGTCTCAGGGCGCTCGCCGACTCGATCGAGTTCCTGGCCCCCGAGGCCCGGTCCACCGAGGCGTTCAGGCAACTGGTCTTCGAGGTGCCCGCCCAGCCGGTGCTGACCACGGAGGAACTGGCGGAGATCCGCGGGCTGCTGACCGGGCTGGCCGGGCTCCCGGGGCTGCCTGTCGCGGAGTTGCACCGGGCGGCGCGCGGCGTCTACGAGCGGCTGCCCCCCGGTCCCCCCGACGTCCTGCGCGCCTTCGAGCACCTGCTGGAGGCGAACGCGCGCTCCGACGGCCTGCTGCCCTGCATGGTCTACGTCGAACACGTCGCCGCGTTCGCGCCCGCCGGGCCCGCCCGCCCGCTGCGCGACTGGAACGCCGCGGTGGCGACGGCGCTCGGCCTGCTCCCCGCGTGGGAGGAACTGCGCCGCACCCTGGCTCCGGTGCCGCCGTCCGCCGGCGAGCCCACCGCCTATCTCGCCATACAGGTCGAGTGGTTCGACGTGGAGACGGACGAGTACGTGCTGTCGTCCTGGACGAAGGAGGACGCGTCGTCCTCCGCGGTCCCCGGTTACGCGCACTACCGGTGCACGGGCGAGGAGCTGGAGAGCGCCGTTGCGGAGGTCATCGCCGCCGGCGAGGACACGCTGGCGAGCCTCGACATCCAGGTCCAGGTGGAGTTCCTGCTCGGCCGGGAGCTGATCTGGCTGCCCGTCGACGAATGGGCCACCCACCGCGAGTCGGGGCTGCCGCGGCCCATAGTCCAGCACTACCCCGTCGTGCTGCGGTGTCTGGAGCGGCAGCGCGACCGGACGCTGCAACGGGTGTGGAACCGCCGCTGGCGGACGATGAGCGAGAATCCCGGCGACTGCGGATGGCAACTCTGCGGCGGCCCGGAGGGAATCGGCGCCGCCGGCCTCCAGGACATCCTGAACAAGGACACGGACACGCGCGTCGTCGCGGTCGCCCTGGCCGATGCGCCGCGCCGGCCCCGCGCCGCCGCACCGCACGCCTACGACGTGGCGTTACGCGAGGGAATCCCCGCGATGCTGTGGCACAACGACAGCGCGGAAGGGGACGTCGTGCACGCGCTCGCGGAGCACCTGTTCGACGGCGGGGTGATCGCCGGCCTGCCGGCGCGCGTCCACGAGTGGCGGGGTTCGCAGATCCGGGGCGGGGTGATTTTGCTCCACGACGACCCGGGCAACATCTATACGCAGCCGACGCGTCGGCAGTCGCCGAGGGTCATGGGGAGGACAGAGCGATGAATGACGATCGGCCTACCCGCGAAGGGCCGGATCCGGTCACCGGCGGCGGGACCGGCCCTGCCGGCAACCCCCCTGCGTGGTGGGTGTACCGCGGCGACGGCGGGAAGCTCGCCGCGCGTGATCTCGACGAGGTGCTGATGGGCCCGCCGCCGTGGCGCAGATTCGACGGCGAGCCGCTGCAGCCGCGTCCGCCCGAGGACGAGGCAGAGGTGACCCGCCGTATCGGCCCCGCCGGCCAGGGCTCCGGCACCGGCCGCCCGGTCAACGTGGACGAGGCGGACATGGTGAATGCCGCCCTGTATCTGAGGCGCCCCCTCCTGATCACCGGCCGGCCCGGCTCGGGCAAGTCCGCTCTCGCCTACCGGATCACCCGGGAACTGCGGCTGGGCCGGGTGCTGCGCTGGCCCGTGACGACGAGAACGACTCTCCGGTCGGGTTTGTACGACTACGACGCCATCGCCCGCGCCCAGGACGCCGCGACCTACCGCGCCGCCGCCGAGGCGGGCGCCGAGAGCGCCGACGACCGGATCGTGGACAAGGCCAGGGTCGGCGACTACATACAACTGGGCCCGCTCGGCACGGCTCTTCTGCCGCACCGGCTGCCGCGCGTGCTTCTCATCGATGAACTCGATAAATCGGATATCGATCTGCCGAACGATCTGCTGAACGTCTTCGAGGAAGGCGAGTACACCATTCCGGAGCTCGTCCGGAGCGCTCCCCGCGAGCCCGAGGCGACCGTCCTCACCGACGACCCGGGGGTGACGGCGCGTATCCGCGACGGCCGGGTGCGCTGCCGTGCCTTCCCGCTGATCATCATCACCTCCAACGGGGAGAGGGAATTCCCGCCCGCACTGCTCCGGCGGTGTCTGCGCCTGGAGATGCCCGTGCCCGACGAGGAGGAGCTGGCCGCCATGGTGGCCGCCAGGTTCGGTCTCGAAGCAGGCGGTCGCGGCGACGAGCTGGTACGTCTCTTCGTGGCCCGCAGCGCCCGCGAGGGCGGCCTGCCCGCTGACCAACTGCTCAACAGCGTCTATCTGGCGACCTCCGACCGCTTCACCCCGGACGGCGACTGGGAGCGGCTGCTGGCCTCGCTCTGGCGCAATTTCGATGCTGCGAGGCCGGGATGACCACCGGGCGGACGGCACCCGACCCTCCGCCGGAGCCACTCCACAGCGAGGACCTCTCCCCGAGCGAGGTGGCGGACGCGCTGTGGCTCGCCATGTGCCTGGCCGGGCGCACCCGTCCGCCGGACAGGCTGCCGCCGGGCCCGTGGCCCGGCGGTTCCGCGTACCCGCGCCGGGCCGCACCGCCGCCCGGCCGCTCCGGCCGCCCGGAGCCCCGCCACGACCAGCCCCGTCACGACCAGCCCCGTCACGACCAGCCCCGCCCCGGCGAGTCCCGCCACGACGGCCGTCCCCACGACGAACACCCCCGGGGCGAACACAGCCGCGCGCAGGACCGCCGCCCGGGCGAGGGCCGTCAGCCCGGACACGACGCCGGCGGGCTGGTGCCCGACGCAGGGTCGCACCTCCCGCTTCAGCGCACGTCGCCGCAAGGCGAGCGCTTCGGCGGCGGGCACGGCGGGCACGGCAGCCCCGGCGGGGCCGGGGCGTGGCACGACGGCTTCACGGGCCCCGGCGGCCCCGGCTCCGGCGCCGCGTCCGCGGACCCCGTCCCTGCCGAGGAGGCGCCGGTCGCCTGGCCGGCCGTACCGGGGCTGACCGACCACCGGCTCCTGGAGCGGTCGTTACGCCCTTTACGCCGGACGGTCCCCTCGGTGCACGCGACGGAGCTGGACGAGGAGGCCACCGCGGACGCACTCGTCGAGCCCGAGCCGCGGCTGCCCCGGTTCCGCCCGGCCCGGGAGCGGTGGCTCGACCTCGTGCTGGTCGTCGACGCCGGTGCGTCGATGGCCGTGTGGCGGCACACCGTGGCCGAGTTCTCCGACCTGCTGCGTAGCATCGGAGCGTTCCGTACGGTCACCGTCCGGCTGCTGGACACCGACGCGGAGCAGGACTCGCGGCTCGCCCTGCGCGGCCCGGGCAGCGGCGGGCCGGCTTACGGCCTTCTCGATCCGGCGGCGGCCGGCCGCCGGATCGTCATGGTGCTCACCGACGGGATAGGGCCTGCCTGGCGCTCGGGTGCGGGCCAGCGCCTCGTCACCCGTTGGGGCGAAAGCGTCCCCGTCGTCATCACTCATTTGCTGTCACATCTGTCGTGGCACAGAACCTGGCTCGGTACGCGCCCCGCACGGCTGCGGGCGTCCGGGCTGCGGATCGTGGCGGAGCAGGCCGAGCCCTGGCTCGCGACCGGCGCGGAGCCCGGCACCGGGGCCGGTCCGCAGGAGCCGGTCGTCCCCGTGGTCGGCCTGGAGCCGCGCTGGCTCGGCCGCTGGGCGCAGTTGCTGACGGGCGAGCGCGGCGAGTGGGCGGGCGCCCGGGTGCTGTCCGCGGTCCCCGAGGCGGACGACGACGAGGTGGAGAGTTCGCTGCCCACCCCCGCCGAGCGGGTCGTCGGCTTCCGCGCCGCCGCCTCACCGGTGGCGTTCCGGCTGGCCCGGCACCTGGCGGTCGCACCGCTGTCCCTTCCGGTCATGGAGATGGTCCAGTTCTTCGCAGAACCGGGCTCCCGCCCCGCCGATCTCGCCGAGGTCATCACGTCGGGCCTGCTGGTCGCCACGGAGGCGGCCGCCGCCGGGGACGCGGCCCTCGACACCGTGCGCTACACGTTCCTGCCGGGGGTCGCCGAGGAACTGCTGGCCTCGGGGCGGCGGACGGAGACCGCCGAGGTGATGCGCCGGGTCATCGACCACCTCACGCCCTCGCTGCCCGAGCTGCGGAAGCTGGGCGAAGTGCTGGCGGAACCTTCGCGGGTGGCCGGCGAGGTGCGCATGCCGGCGGGGGACGAGCACTGGGACTACTACGCTCCGGTCGTCCGGGCGCTGCACGCGCTGTCCGGGCCCTACCGCCCGTGGGCGGGCCGGTTGAGCAGTCTGCGGGCTTCCGGGGGCGAGCCGGTGACGCGCTCCGGCGGCGACTCGCGCTCGCGCACTGCTCCTGTTGATAAGTCCGTTACGCTACGATATGAGGCGGTTGCTGTGCCCGAGAATCCCTTAATTGATCCCGGCACCCCGGCTGAAGCAGCGGAGAGTCCACTGTCCAGGAACGATAGCGGGGCATCCGATCTCGAATCGGGTGCGACGGTGGGAAGGCACTTGCCGCGGCCGGGAGTGGTGGAGCGGGCCATCGCCGACCGGCGCAAGTCCGGCAGTCCACCCCCTGTCTGGGGTAATGTGCCGCCCCGCAATGTCAACTTCATCGGCCGCGTCGACGCGCTCCGCGATTTGCACAACAGGCTGACGCAGGGGACCACCGCGGTGCTGCCGGAGACGCTGCACGGGATGGGCGGAGTCGGAAAAACCCAGATTGCGATCGAGTATGCCTACCGGCACAGTTCGGAGTACGACATCGTCTGGTGGATTCCGGCCGGGCAGCCTGCTCAGATCCGCGCGGGATACGTGGACCTGGCGCAGCGGCTGCGACTTCCGACCGGGGCGGAGGCCAACACCGCGATTCCCGCGGTGCTGGAAGCGCTCCGGCTGGGCGAGCCGTACCGCAATTGGCTACTCGTATTCGACAACGCCGAAAATCCCGAGTCCGTGCTCCCCTTCTTCCCCCAGGGCGGTACGGGCCGGATTCTCGTCACTTCCCGGAACGGACAATGGGTCAACATGGCGCGGACTATCGAGGTGGACGTTTTCGCCCGTGACGAGAGCGTCGCGCTGCTGCGGCGCCGCGGTCCCGAGCTGACCGACCGGCAGGCCGACCACCTGTCAGAGGAACTCGGCGACCTGCCGCTGGCGATCGAGCAGGCCGCGGTCTGGCTTGCCGAGACCGGCATGCCGGCCGAGGAATATCTCGAACTCTTCCAGGGCAAGCGGGCGGAGTTCGTGAACCGCCGCAGCGAACTCCTCGAACTCGCCCCGCCGATGGACTACCAGCTCCCGGTGGCGGCCGCGTGGAACGTATCGCTCGACCGCCTCCGCGACACCAACCCCGCCGCCCTCCAGCTTCTCCAGGTGTGCGCCTACTTCGCGCCGGAGCCCGTCTCCAGGACCCTGTTCATGGCGGGGCGCAACGCCTCCCTGCCGGGCCTGCTCGGCGACGTGCTGAGCGACCCGATCCGGCTCGGCCACGCACTCCGCGAGGTCAACCGGTACGCCCTCGCCCGTATCGACCACCGCACCAACAGCATCCAGCTCCACCGGCTGGTCCAGGCGGTGCTCATCGACCAGATGACCGAGGACGAGCGCGTCTCCATGCGCGACGCCGCGCACCTGCTGATGGCCGGCGGCGACCCGAGGGAGCCCGGCGTCACCGCGAACTGGGCCAGGTACGCGGAACTGCTGCCGCACATCCGGGCGTCCGACGCGGTCAAGAGCGAGGACCGCTGGGTCCGCGGCCTCGTGGCCAACACCGTCGTGTACCTCTACACCTGGGGAGACCACGAGGCGTGCCGCGAACTCGGCACAGAGGCGCTGACGACATGGCGGCAGACGCACGGCCCCGACGACTCGCAGGCGCTGTCCGTGGCCCGCCATGTCGGCCATGCGCTGCGCTCCCTGGGCCGGTACGCCGAAGCCGCGGAACTGAACAAGGACAGCCTGGACCGGCTCCGCCGGATCGCCGGCGAGTCGCACGAGGACACCCTGCTCGCCGCCCGCGCGGTGGCCGTCGACCTGCGTGCCGCCGGTGACTTCGAGTCGTCGGTGAAGCTCAACAAGGACGCCTACGACCGCGCCATGCGCTCCTTCGGCGAGCGTGACCCGTACACCCTGGGCAGCGCCGTCGACTACGGCACGGCGCTGCGCACCGTCGGCGACTTCCAGACGGCCCGCGACCTCGACGCCGTGACCCTCCAGCTCGCCGTCGAGGTGCTGGGGGAGAACGCGCTCCTCACCCTGCTCCTCGGCAGCCTGCTCGCGGTCGACCTGCGGGAGTGCGGTGACTACGTCGGGGCCAGCGAGGTGCAGGAGATCAACTCGACGCGGTTCGAGCAACTGGCGGGCATCGAGACACCCGCCACCCTGCTCGCGCTGCGGCACCTCGGCGTCGCGCGGCGCAAGGCCGGCGACCACGAAGGCGCGCTCGAAGCCTGCCACGAGGCGTGGCAGCGCTACCGGCGCCGCTACGGCGACGACCACTTCGACACCCAGTGCGCGGCGTCCAGCCTCGCCATCGCCCAGCGCCAGGCCGGCGAGGTCGAAGAGGCCCGCAGGAGTGGGCAGGAGCTGCTGGAGCGGCTGCGCCGGAACCTCGGCGACACGCACCCGTACACCTACGCGGTCGGCACCAACCTCGCCGTCGCGCTGCGCCACCTCGGGGAGACCGAGCAGGCGCTCGCGCTCGACCAGGAGGCGGTCGACGGGCTGAGCTCCACCCTGGGCCCCGAGCACCCCTACACGCTGGCCGCGGCCATCAACCTCGCCAGCGACCTGTCCCGCCAGGGGCAGGACCAGGCGGCGGCCGAGCTGGACGAGGACACCTACCGGCGTACCCACCAGGCGCTCGGCGCGAGTCACCCGACGACGCTCGCCTGCGCCCTGAACCTCGCCGCCGATCTGCGTACGCTCGGCAAGAGCAAGCGGGCCGAGACGCTCTACGCCGCCGCGCTCTCCAGCATGCGGCAGAGCCTGGGGCAGGCGCACCCCGCGACGACCGCGGCCACGCGCGGCGACCGTGCCGACTGCGACGCGGAGGTCATGGTGATCTGAAGGCGGGCCGGGGCACGCTCTCCGCTACGGAGGTGAGTGTTCCGGCTACGCCGGCATGGTGTGGCGGAGGGAGAAGTCTTCCTCCGCCGCTTTGCGTTCAGCCTGCGGCGCCGAGCCATTCCGCCAGGGACACCGGCGATGCTCCTGCCCCGGACCCGGTTCGGGAGTCGTCGTGCAGCCAGACGGCCCGTACGAGTTCGGGGCGGGTGAGCAGCGCGGCGGCGGCCCGTTCCTCGCCGAGGCCGGCCAGGGCCAGGCCGAGGCCGACCCACGGGCTCGACGCCTCGGGCCGCTGCCGCACTTCCTCCGTGTAGCCGAGCGCCGCCGCCGCGTACGCGCGCTCCACCAGGGCGACGTCCGCGGCCGGCGCCCCGGACCGCTCGGGCCGCGCGCTCCACCACGCGAACTCGTCCGGATCGTGCCAGCGCGACTTCACCAGCCGTGCCCGATGGGACTGTTCGCCCGGCAGCACCCCGGCACGGATCGGGAAGGCGGCCAGTTCGGGAGCCGCTGCTCCCGGTCCTTCCCGGCCCCCTGCCCAGGCCCGCGCCAGCCTCCCGACGGCATCGGCCGGCGGTTCGGCGTTGCGCAGGCGCCACATGGCCCGGTGGTCCGTAGCGAGCAGCCACGCGTCCGCCGCCTCCCGCTCCGGTACGGACTCCTCGCACCAGGGCGCCACGACCGCGCGCAGCCGTGCCACGAAGTCCCGCCCGAGGTCCGTCAGTTCGTCTCCGGCGTCCAGTTCGTCGAGGGCCCGCAGGGTGCCCTTGCGCCACAGCGCGAACTCGAAGTGCGCGAGGCTCGCCGCCCCCTCCGGTGCCGTCCGCCGCCGGCCGCGCCAGAAGGCGGTGATGCCCACGTGCGCGTACACGCCCTGCAGCACGCCGGCCGCGGGCCGGGGGTCCGTGCGCCACGGCGCGTACAGCACCTCTTCGCCGTGCCGACGGCACAGGCTCGCCAGATCGAGCAGGGCGCCCAGCTTGACGTGCTGGAACTCGTGGACGAGGGCGACGGCCAGGCTCGTCGGCGTACGCGGCAGGCCGACCATGGCGCTGCCGTACGACTCGGGCGAACTCGCGCTGTACGGCTCGCCGCGCACCGCGGGCGCCAGCGGTACGAGGGAGCGCATCGTCTCGGCGAGGCTGCCGGCCAGCTCGGGCTGGTCCCGGGACAGCAACTCCCAGGCCGCGTCCAGCAACGACCGCCAGCTACGCAGCCGCTGTGGACTCAGCCGCGGCACCTCCCGGCCGCGGGTGAACGGGCCGTACGGGTCCGCGTCGTCCAGCCCGACCGACCACTGCCGCGTCCCGGCGGTCGCCTGGACCGCCGGTGTGGGCCGCCAGCCGCGGGCCTCGGCACGTACGTCGTCCGGCAGCAGGACACACGCCAGCCGGGGGGTGATCACCGCGACGCTGCCACCGGCCCGCCGTACGCCGGCGATGCCCGGGCTGCCCGGACCCTCCTCCCGCCGGGCGGAGTTGGGGAGGTCGCCGGGAAGGGTTACGGTGCCCAGCGAGGGCAGATGGACGCAACGGCCGTCCCGTACCGGCACCTTGATCTCGAAATCCGTTCCGGCCCTGATCGCCGCCGCGGCGGCGAGCGTGTGCAGGTGCCCGGCCTCGACCCACAGCGGCACGTCGTCCGGTGCGACACCGCGCAGCCGGCGCAGCAGCCCGGACGCCCACACGCCGGTGGACGGATGCATCAGGACGGCGTCGAAGGCGGCGGCGTCGGCGCGCTGGGCTCCGGTCAGCAACTCCCACGCGGCCGCGGGCGCCGGTAATCGCCCCGTGACCGCGGGATCTTCAGCGATCGCGTCGTGCACCATGCGCAACAGGAGCAGCCTCTTGCTGCGCTGGGCGCGGCCGAGGAGTCGCGCGGTCTCGCGGTCACCGCCTCCGGCGGCGAGTTGCGCGTACATGCGCGCAGGAAGCAGATGTGTGCCGAGCCCTTCGCCGGCCGGGGCATGCAACGGGGCCGTCGGCCGGTTCGTGGACGACGGCGGTGCGGGACTCGGCACCACGGGAGTCTCCGGAGCCTTCGGCGATCGGCCGGGCCTCAGCATCCCACTTGATTGCTGGCCACCAGCGGTTTCGGCAGGTCGACCTGGAGCAGGACGCGCCTGGTGGAACTCTCCAGTGCGGCGTTATCGCACAGGAGGACCTCATCCAGCGCCAGTCCGGCCACGTCCACCAGTTCCGTCTCGATGAACTCTTCGTACCGCTCCACTGCGCGGTACCCCCTGTCCTCAAGCCGACACGTGCCCTGAGGCTATGATGCGCCGTCAGCGGCGGGCAGAACAGAGGGCGTCGCGCGCCCGGGGCGCCACCGAGTGGTTTTGCGCCAGCGCGCGGCGGAACGTACGGGAGGTCACGTGCCGGGATCGCCGTCCGGCTCCCGGTCCCGCGGGCCCTGCCCGGATTCCCACTCCAGCGTCACGGTGAAGTTCGCCTCCGCCGTGCCCCGGGCCACGATCACCCCGGCCTCCGCCGAAAGCTTGACGCCGAACTCGACGGTCACCCGGTCCGGCGCCGCCGGCAGCGCGCGCAACCGCTCGTGCACGGCCGCCGCCACGGGGCGGATGCCGTCGAGGGCGTCCTGCAGCGTCCGCCCCGCGCTCGCCGCGACCTCCCCGGGCCGGGAGGCACGGACGATGCCGTCCGCCTCCTCGTCCGCCTCGACCCGGACACTGCCGGCCCCGTCCCCGGCCAGCGGAAACTCGATCACCTGCACCACGCCGTCCCTCCCCAAGTCCCCCACGGCAACAACGAGACCACAGCGTAGGACCCCGGCCCCCCACCCGGACACGTCTCCGCGGATTGCCCCGCCGGCCCGGGGCAGGTCGCCGTGGAGTCCGGGAGCGCCGGCTTGTCGGTGGTTCGTCGCGTCGGCATACGGATTCACGGACGCGGACCCGGAGGAGGAGCTGATCGCGTCCGCCGGGGAGGGCGGCGGAGGAGTGCGGTTCTCGACGGTCCCCGTGCGGCGGGGTCAGGCACCGGTGTGGAGGTGGGCCGACCAGAGGAGCGGGGCGTGGGGGCGGCGGGTGCGCTCGCGGTGGACGGCGGTGTGCAGGGCGTACGCGGCACGGGCCGGGTCCGGGCGGCCGTCGTCGGCGTGCAGGTGGGTGTAGAAGGCTTCGGCGATACGGGCCGCCGCGCTGTCGTTGATCTCCCACAGGGTGGCGATGACCCGGGGGAAGCCGCCGAGCTGGAAGGCGGAGGCGAGGTGGATCGACTCGTCGAAGAGCTTGATCCCGCTGGTGCCCGCGGTCCGGCAGGCGGAGAGGTAGGCGAGTTCGGCCCGTTCGAGGTCGACGGGTGACAACGAGGCGACGGTGAGCGGGTCGGTGTCCGCGTCGTGCAGCAGCAGGCGGCTGCGCGACGGGTCGCCCGGGTCGGTCTCGGCGTGGCAGGCGAAGTGGACGATGCGGTGGTGCGGCAGCGCTGCCAGCACCGCGGCCTTGGTGGGCGGCGCGGCGGCCGGTACGGGCCGGTCGCCGCCGGCGGTCGCGGCGGTCCGCGGGCCGTTCGCGGCACCCGCCGGGTGCGTACCGTACGGGCGGGGCGTTCCCGCCGTGTCCGCGCCATC
The DNA here is from genome assembly GCF_042874195.1 of Streptomyces sp. NPDC004134. Taxonomy (NCBI): domain Bacteria; kingdom Bacillati; phylum Actinomycetota; class Actinomycetes; order Kitasatosporales; family Streptomycetaceae; genus Streptomyces; species Streptomyces sp. NPDC004134. Next base: position 42,285 of record NZ_JBIAMS010000025.1, read on the forward strand.
CCGGTCCGGCTCGGTGAGCAGGACGGCGTCCGGCCAGTGCCGCAGCAGGACCGCGGTCTCGGCAGGTACGGCGTGGAGCCGGCCGCCGCCGGGCAGCCCGGGGGTCGTCGGCATCGCGACGACCAGCGGCGCCCCGGTACCGCCGCTCGCGGGTCCGTCGCGGCGGGTGCGTTCGCGGGCGTGGCGCAGCGCCCGCACGGTGGGGGTGTACGAGGAGACGACCCGGTCCAGCACCGTACGGCGCCCGGGGTCGCCGGACTCGTCGCCGTGGTGGCCGGCGGCGTGCAGCGGAAGCCTGCCCAGGAGCCCGCCGGGCGCCCACCACACCCGGGGCCAGGGCGAAGACACCCCAGGCCCGGGGCCGTTCCCGCCGTCCGTACGGGCCGTGCCGTGGCCCAGGGCCTCCAGGACCGGGCCGGCGGCGGTGTCCCACAGCCACTCCAGGACGGCGGACACGGTCCGCTGCGCCGCCGCACCCGCCGGCCGGGCGAGCGCCGTCGCGAAGACGTCCTGCCGTTCCAGCAGGGCGCGCACGGTGAGACCGGGGAGTTCCAGCGGGGTGACGACGTCCGTGGTGAGCAGGAGCGCGTCGCTGCGGTAGCGGCAGACGTTGAAGACGACCACCGGGCCCTCCGCCGCCTCTCCCAGCAACTCCGCCAGCGGTGGCGGCAGGGCGAACGAGGCGAGGCCGGGCAGGGCGCGGATCTCGGCGAGCAGCGCCTCGAACTCCGCGGCCGTGCGGTGCCGGTCGCCGCCTTCGCCGCCGGGACCCGCCGGCCGGTCGAGTTCCCGCCGCAGGGCGGTGAACCGGGCGGCGAGCCGCGGGTGCCGGGCGGTCAGGTCCGTCAGGTCGCTCCGCGAGTCCAGCGCCTGGGACAGCAGCACCCCGCGCCCCGTCTCCAGCAGCCGCAGCGCACGGGCCGCGCGGTCCCCGGCGCTGCCGCCGGCGGCCAGCGCCAGCGCCGCCGCCTCCGCGGCCAGCCCGGCGAACGTGCCCAGCGCGTACTGCTGGTCGGCCCGTTCCAGCCGCCGCGACGGCACCCGGGGCAGCAGCCGTACGGCGGTCTCCGCGAGGTCGGCCGCCGCCGCGGCGTCCGTGCGCGCGAGCAGCACGGCGCCGGCGCGCGCGGCCCGTATCCGCAGGGCGGGCGCCGCCTCCGCGGCGGTGGCCGCCGCGCGCCGCGCCGCCACCGCGTCCGCCAGGTCGGCCGCCGCGCCGGTCCCCGCGGGGCCGCCGTCCGGGGCGTCCCCTTCGCCGTCGCCTCCTTCGCCGCCGGTACGGGACCGCTCGTACCGGTCCTGGAGCACGTTCCCCAGGTTGAACAGGCAGCGGGCCCGGTCCGGGTCCCCAGCGGTCAGCGCGTCGACGGCTTCCCGGGTCCGCTCGACGGCCGCGTCCAAGTCCCGCTGTTCGCCGGTGTGTTCGGCCCGGGCCCGCAGCACCGTGCCGAGGTTGGACAGATACGTCGCGCGGTCGCCGTGCCCGGCCGGGGTGGCGGTCACCGCCTGCCGCGCGGTGTCCACGGCGGCGTCCAGGTCGGCCGCGGCGCCGGAGCGTACGAAGCGGTCGTGCAGCGCGGAGGCGAGGTTGGAGAGCATGCCCGCGCGCTGCGGGTGCCCGGGCGGCAGCGCGTCCACCGCCCGCCGCAGCGCGCCCACGGCGGCGGTCAGGTCGGCCTCGTCACCGGTGCGTACGTACCTGGTCTGGTGCACGGTCCCCAGACAGGAAAGCGTGGCCGACCGGGCCGGGTGCCCGGCGGGCAGCAGTTCGACGGCGCGGATCTGGAGCCGCAGGGCGGTCTCCAGGTCGGCCAGCGCCCCGGTGTGCTGGAAGCGCGTGTGCAGGGCGTTGCCGAGGTTGGACAGCGCCCCGGCGTGGTCCTGGTGGTCCTCAGGCAGGCCGTCGACGGCCTGCCTGAGGCAGCTCACCGCCGCGTCCAGGTCCCCGTGGTCGCCGGTGTGCGCGAAGCGCCGGCGCAGTCCGGTGCCGAGGTTGGAGAGGCACATGGCGCGGTCGGGGCCGTTCTCCGGGGTGTCGGCCAGGGCCTGGCGGGCGGTGTCGACGGCGGCGGTCAGGTCGGCGGTGTTGCCGGTGCGTTCGAAGACGAGTTGGTGGACGGCCGCGAGGTCGGACAGGAGCTGCGCCCGCACCGGTTGCCACTGCGCTCCCGCCGCCGGGGACAGCGCGTCGGTGATACGGCGGAGCAGCGCGGCGGTGGCGACGGCGGGCCGCGGTCCGGCGTCGGCCTCGGCGGCCTCGTACATCCGGGCGACGTGCGGGACGGCCGCGGCGGCGACGGCCGGCTTCAGCTCCTCGGGTATGCCGTCCCGGTCGACGAGGAAGCAGGGGACGAACAGCCCGACCGCGGCCTCCAGTTCGGCGTCCCCCGCCGCACCGCCCCCGCCGTCCGCCCCGTCGCTCCGGTACGCCAGAAACCGGTACCAGTGGAGCCAGCCCAGCGCGACCAGGCACCGGTCGTCGCCCTCCCCGGAGCCGATCACCGCCCGCAGCGCCGCGGCCTCCCGGGCCGCGGCGGCCTCCACGGCCGGGGCGAGGTCCCGGCCCGCTTCGACACGCCTGACCCGCGCGTCCACCGCGGCGAGTTCGTCCCGCACTCCGGCTCCCCCCTCGTACCGCCGGCACCGCCCCACCGCGCATCGGCCGCCGCCGGCCCGGCCCCGGCCGCGTCGAGCCTCCTGCATACGGGTTCCTGCCCGCGGGCGAAATCAGCCGCCGGGGCGGGAAGTTCACCCCGGGTTACGCCTCCTGCGGTAGCAGGTCGTGGGCGAACCATGTGATTTCGGTCATCGTCCCCCTCGGGCGGTCATAGGGTGACGACATGAACACACCGGAGGCGCGGACCGGGGAAGACGCGGAGGCGCGGGCCGAGGCGCTGACGGCGCTGCGGGTGGCGGCGGGGCTGCGACTGCCCGCCGAGGGCTGGGCCGAGGCGCGGCGCGCGGTGGAGGCGGTGAACGCGGCGCTGCGCGACCGGGACACCGGCGCCCTGCGGGACGCGACGGGCGAACTGGAGCTGGTCGAACCCGCCCGCATCCGCACCGGCGCGGCCGGCGGCGAGGAGCCGGGCGACGCGGACGCGGCGGCCGGGACCGCCCCCGCCGAACTGCGGGAGTTGCTCAACCGGACCGTGCACGCGCTCACCGCCGAGCCCGGTGCCGCCGACGCAACCGGGGCCGGGCCGGACGCCGGTGGCCGGGACTGACCCCGTACCGCTGACCGACCAGTCGCTCGTCGTCCACCTGTTCGTCAGCACCACCGGGCCGCACCGCGCCACGGCGTACCGCCGGCTGCGCGCCGTGTGGGCGGCCTGCGGGCGGCGTCTCGGCATGACGCGGCCCGTGCCCGCGACCGGCCTGCGGGTGGCGCTGCCGCAGCAGGCTCCGGCGCTGCCGGACGGCGGCGGGCTGGCGGCGCGGTGCGACCCGTCCGGTTACCGCCAGGCGATCGTGCGGCGGCGGCACGACCTGCTGTTCCTCTCCGTGGCGCTGTCGCCCGCGCCGGGCGGCCAGGGGTCGTGGGCGGCCTTCGACCGGGCGTGGGCGGAGGCCGTGGGAAGCGGCGGGGAGTGGGCCCTGGGAGAGGCCAGGGTGTACGTCGCGTACGAGGCGGCCCCCGGCCCGCACGGCGGACATGCGGACCTCGAGGACCCCGCGGACCCCGGAGACCGGGACGGCCGAGCGGCGCGCCTCGCCGCCACCGTACGGCCGTTGCTGCCTGACGTGCCCCAAGCACCGGGGAGCGCCCTGCCGTTACGGCTCGGCGCACCCGCGGCGGTGCCGCACCCGCCGGTCGTGCTCTGGGAGGCGGTCCCGCCGCGGGAGCCGGGCGGTCACCCGGCGCGGCAGGCACCGTCCGGCCCGTACGCCGCCGGGCGGACGCGCCGCTTCGTCGCCGTGGCGGCGGACCGGGGCGCGGAACCGGCGGCCGCCGAACGCTGGCTGTGGACCCAGGGCACCGGCACCCCGCCCCCGTTCGCGCGCTACCTCGCGGACGCGGCGAAGGTGCGCTACGAGATGCGGGTGCACGCCGCGCACGACAGCGACCTCGGCTCCCCGGCCGGCCCCGCCGTGGCCGGCGCCCTGGCCGCGCTGGAGCGGAGCGTCGCCGCGGCGGGCGAGGGCGCGCAGGTACGCGGCCGGGAGCTGCCGGACTGGCGCAGCCGCCTCCTCATGCTGGTCTCCGGCCCCGCCGGGCTCACGCAGTGGATCACCAGGCTGACGGAGATGCGGGCCACGGTGCGTATCGCCGAGGCCAACATGCGGGCGCGGCGGGAGGAGACCGGTCTGCCGGACGGCGGGCAAGGGCCCTTCGCCGACGACGCCGCACTCACCGCGTGGTTCTCGCAGCGGCTGACCGACGGCCTGCTCTATCTGGAGGCGGACCGGGAGCGCGCCCGGGACGCGCTGGCCGCGCTCACCGCCGAGGCGGAGTTCGCCCTCCAGGAGCGCCGGGAGGCCACCCTGCGCGCGGAGGAACTGGCGCAGCGCCGGCAGAGCAGGGTCAATCTCTTCCAGAGCGCGTTCCTCGGCGCGGTCCTGATGGTGCTGGCGGCGGTGCAGACCCTCGCCTACGAGCTGCCGTTCGTCGCACCCCCGGCCGTGCCGGCGCTGATCGCGCTGCTCGGCGCGCTGGCCCTGCTGCTGGCGACGCTCGTGCTCTGGGTGGCCACGCCGCCGCAGGAACGCGGTCCCGGCCGCACCGGCGCACTGCTGGCAGGGCTCGTCGGCGGTACGGGCGGCTGGCTGGCGGCCACGGCCGTCACCCACGCGCTCACGGGGGCCGGTTCCCCGCTGCCGGTGACCTGGGGCGCCGCCGTACCGGGCTTCGCCGCGGGCTGGCTCTGGATGCGGCGGCTGCTGCGCCGGGGGCCGGACGCCGGCGGGCACCGCTGAGGTCCGTACGGTCCCCGTACATCGCGACATGAACGGACAAGGTCGCACAACTTAGCTCAGTCGCGTACGAGTTGTCCCGCACTGGCTCACCATGGACACGCGACCGGCCGGCGCTCCGCCCACCCCCCTCCACCGGTTGCGTGCCGACGCACGCCCGTGGCCCGACCCGTAGGTGGAGGCGTGAAGAACACCCATCCCGTACCGGACTACGTGGGCCGGATCCTCTCTTCCTCCGGGGTGCCCCAGGGCACCTGCTTCCAACTGGCGCCGGGATTTCTGGTGACCGCCTGGCACGTCGTCCAGGGCACGCTGGCGCTCGGCGACGACGAGGTGCTGGCGGTCGACCGATTACGCGACCCCGGTGCCGACCGGATCACCGCGCGCGTCCTGGCAGAGGACCGCAAGGCGGATCTGGCGCTGCTCGCGGCGGACGCCGCCTTCCCCGGGAGCGCGCGGCTGCTGCGCGGCTCCCGGTCGGTCGCGTACGCCGAGCCCGTCACGGTGGTGGGCCACGCCCTGATGTACGAGGTGGCCGGCACGCCACCGGTCGTGTGGGTGGAGGCACTCGGCGAGTGGCAGGGCGAGGTGCGCCGCACCGACGACGTCACCCTCGGGCGCTTCCACTCGCGGGACGTGCTGCCCGGCATGAGCGGCGCGCCCGTACGGCAGCGGAGCGACGACAGCGTGGTCGGCGTCGTCTCCGCCCGCTACAACACCGCCGACGGCTGGCTCGCCAACAGCGTGTGGGCGGGGCGCGCCGACGACCTGCGCGCCCTCTGCGCGGGCCACGTCGACCTCGGCGCGAGCCGGTGGGCCGGCCTCCCGGCCACCGCCGCCGCGGCCGGCGGCGGCGCCGCGGCGGCGGTGGCCGAGGACATGCTGCGCAAGCGGCGCGACGACCCGGTCATCGAGGTCCGTACGGACTCCGCCCCCGCGCCCGGCCGGGAGCCCGGCGAGCCGGTGGCGCCCGCCGCACACTCCGGAGGCGGTACGGGCGCCGCGGACGTGCCCGTGACCGGGGGGTCCGGCGAGTCGGTGCCGGACGCCGTCGTCGAGGAGGTGACCCAGGGCGCGCTGGAGCGTGTCACCCGCTGGATCCTGGACTACCTGTAGGCCGCCGCTCACCCGGGCCGCGAGCGGCGCGGGGACCGGCGGCGCGTCACCGGAAGGCACCCGAGGTGGACAAGAGCCCGCACGACAGCGACTACGGCCGCTGGCTGATGAACGTCTCCCGACTCAACGGCGTCCCCCTGCCCCTGCCCGCCGTCCTCGACGACGGCACCCCGGACTCGATCAGGATCGAGTCCGGCGACGCCTACATACACCGCGAGACCGGAGTGATCCTCGCGTTCGTCCTCACCGACGACCACGGCGTACGCCACATGTTCGCCCTGGACCACGCCGACCGGAGCTTCGAGCCGCTACGGGACGCCATCCACGCCTTCCTCGACTCGCGGTTCCTGCGGAACCTCAGGAACGCGACCCCGCTCGGCAGGCTGATCAACATCGCCGGAGCGGCGGTGCGGCACTACTGGCGGTGGGACAGGGAACCGGCCGGCACCGGCTATTACCTCTACCCGGACGGGAAACTCCTGTTCCGCGGCACCTACAAGCTGGAAGAGGGGTGAGCCGGCTCGTGCACCCCCAGAAGGAAGCCCTGCCCACCGTCATCGACGGCCGGGACGTCTACATCGCCGTCCAGCGGCTCCCCGGCTCCGAGCCCACCTCGTCGAACCTGCGCAGGGTCGCGGGGCAGAAGGCGACCGAGGCGCTGGACCACGTCCAGAACACGATCCACGTCGTCGCCGAGCGGTTCAGCCGCACCGTCGGCGAGCTGGCGGAGCAGGCCACCGCGCCGGAGTCGGTGTCGATCGAGTTCGGCATCACGATCGCCAGCGAGGGCAACGTCGTCCTCTTCAGCGGGTCGGCCGAGGCGTCGGTCGCGGTCACGCTGACGTATCCGGTCGCGAACGGGCGCTGACGCGCGCACAGTCCGCCACGGCGCCCCGGTTACGGCGACGGGTGCGCGGCGGCGCCGGCGGAGACCGTGAGGGCGAAGCTGACGGCGCTCGCCGCGCACCTCCCGGGGCCGGCCGTCGGCCCGCGCGGTCTCCGGTTCCGTCATCGGGCGGGTCCGAGAGCGGTGGCCAAGGCGTCCTCCAGGGTGCGGGTGACGGGGAATCCCTCCGCGCGGAGGGCGGCGCCGGAGTGCAGCCCGCTGGCGTAGAGCACGCAGCGGGTGCCGACGGCCGCCGCCGCACGGGCGTCGTCGACGCTGTCGCCGACGAGCAGCACGGCGCCGGGCGTACGGTCCAGGGCGCGCAGGTGGGCCGCGAGGTGATCGCGTTTGTAGCCCGCGTCCGCGCCGCGCTGGCCGTCCACGCGCACCAGGTGCGGGCCCAGCGCGAAGCGCTCGGTCAACTCCGTGAGCACGTCGTGCGGATGCATGGACAGGACGGACTGCGTCAGCCCCGCCTCCGCCGCCGTGCGCAGCGCGGCGAGGGCGTCGGGGGCGAGGCCGATGCCGGGCCTGCGGCGCAGGTAGGCGTCGTGGAAGGCGGCGTGCAACTCGGCGCGCAGCGGCGCCGGGACGGCGCGGCCGAGCAGCCGGTCGTAGAACGTGTCGATGGGCTGGGTGTGCAGCGCCCGGTAGCGCTCGGGCGTGACCGGCGGCAGCCCCTGGCGCGCGAACGCCTCGATGGTGGAGGCGATCAGGGCGTCCGCGTCGTCGAAGAGCGTGCCGTTCCAGTCCCACACGACATGGGTGATCCCGCCGTCCGTCATGTGCCGGTCCGCCAGGAGGCGAGGTGGTCCCGCCGGCGCGGGCCGAGTTCCTCCAGCCCGCGGCACAGGCTGGCGGTCTCGGTGGTCACGTGCAGACAGGCGGCGATCCGGGCACCGGGCAGGGGCTTCTCCTCCGCCCACCGCGCGGTCGGCGCGCGCGGCACCGGCATCCGGACGTAGGCGAAGTCGATCTTCCGGGCGCCCTCCCCGGCGAGCGCGGGGTCGCGCGGCAGCGGCATGGGGCTCCTTCCCTGGACGTACGGGGCGGGGGGTGAACGGCACCGAGTCCACCCGCTCCGGCCGCCGCCGACCAGGGCGGCAACCCGGCACTTGGCCGTCATCCGGCACCCGCCGCGCGGACCGCGGGCGCCGGGCCGACGGCGGGCGGCTGGTTACGCTTCGGGGTATGCCTCGCCTCTCCGCCCTCGCGCGCCGGCGCCGCAGCCGCGGCCACACGCAGGAGTCGCTGGCGCAGCGCCTCGGGGTGGACGTCTCCAGCGTCGCCCGCTGGGAGCGCGGGATCTCCACCCCCTCGCCCGGTGTCCGCCGGGCGCTCGCGGGGGAACTCGCCGTCACCCTGGACGGCCTCGCCGCCCTGCTCGGCCCGCCGTCCGCCACCGTGCCGCCCGCCGCCCGGCAGGGCGTGCACCAGGAGCACCCGGTGCTGATCAAGGACATCTGGGGCGCGGCGGAGCGCGACGACCTCGCGGTACGCCTCGGTGCGGGCGCGCCGCCGGAGCCGGGCACGGCGCCGGAGCCGGGGGGAGGGGAGGGCGGGCACGGCCACGCCGTAGAGGTCGTACACCAGTGGCTGATCACCCCGCCCCCGCCGGCCCACGCCCACCGCTCGCACGGACGCCCCCGCCGCATCGGCGCGACGGAGCTGGACGGCGTACGCGCACGGCTGCGCTATCTCCACCGGACGGACGACACCGTCGCGGGCGGCGACCTGTACCCGGCCGTCCGCGACGAACTCGCCCGTACGGCCGCCCTGTTGCGCACCACGTCGTCCAGCGCGGCGACCGGCCGCGACCTGCTGCGGCTCCTCGCGGAGCTGTGCCAGCTCGCGGGCTGGTCGGCCGCGGACGCGGGGGACGAGGGGGCCGGCACGCGCCATCACGTCCACGGCATCAAGGCCGCACACGCGGCGGACGCGCCCGTACTGGCCGCGCAGTTGGTCTCCAGCCTCGGCTACCACCTGGCCGAGCACGGCCACGGCCGCGACGCAGTCACGGTCACCCGCTCCGCGCTTACCCGCCTGGACGCCGTGGGCCACGGCAGCGCGGAGGCGGCGCAGGCGACGCCGGCCGTCCGCGCGCTCCTCCACGCCCGTACCGCCTGGGCCCACGCCGTGACGGGCGAACGCGCACTCGCCGACGAGGCGCTCCGCCGCGCCGAGGACGCCTACGGCGCACGCCGCGCGGGCACCGACCCGGACCCGGCCTGGGCGTACTGGCTCACCCCGGACGAGATGCAGATCATCGCCGGCCGCCTCGACGTAGCCCTCGGCCGCCCGCGGCGCGGCGGCGAGCGCATCGGCGCGGCGCTGGCCGCCTGCGATCCGCGGCGCGTGCGCGAGACCGTGCTCTACACCGCGTGGCTCGCCCACAGCCACCTGCGCCGGCACGACCACGGCGCGGCGACGGAACTGGCCCGCCAGGCACGCCACCTGAACGGCACGATCCGCTCCCGCTACGCCGACCGCGCCCTGACCCGCCTCACCCACCGACTGTCCACGCCGCCTCGGTCCGCCCCGAACTGACGCCGTGCCCTGCCGAGGGCGATGGTGGCCGTCAGGCGCCGGTGAGGGCGCGGCGCATCGCCGGGCGGTCCTTCTTGCGGCGGCCACGTCCGTGAAGGGCCGCCTGGAAGGCCGGGGCGATGCCGGTCATCACGTCGTCCGCGCCCGCGGCCCGGCCTGGCGCGGGTGCGACGGGTGCGACGGGTGCGACGCCCCCGAGTGCCGGTGGCTCTTCTGCGACGAATCACGCAACCGCACCGCCCGCTGCCGCGGCATGCGCCTGCGGCAGCGTCGTCAGAGCCCGCCGCTGCCGCGACAGGCAACGCCACCGCGCCGCGGACGCGCCGTGACCGGCGTCCCCTGCCCACGGGGTGCTCGCCGGGACGCAGGTGCTTCCCGCTCCAGGGCGAGGGCAAGTCGGGTCCCGTGCTCCGGCCGGGCAGCGGCGAGGTGGCCATGCCCCGGTCGTGTGCGTACGGAGGGGTGGCGCCGTTAGCCCTGTTGGGCCAACCCCCGCCGGGATCGGGGGCGGGCGCGGCCGGGCGATAGTTCCCTTGCGGGTGCGCGCTCTCCGCGCAGGGGCCGATACGGCTCGCCGGCTCCCGCCGGCCCGTGCCGTCAGCGTGAGTGACGCCGGCTGCCGACGCGTGCGATGCCCGCCGCAGCCCTCGACTCCCGGAGCCCAGGTTGTCCCACCCGCCCTCTGGCCAATTCCACCGCGACGGCCCGGCCGTCCAGGCCCGGCCGGGCCCGGAGAGTCTCCTCCGGGCCGCCTTTCCGCGCGTACGGCAGTACCTCGACGAGCTGATCGACCGCTCCTACGCGGTCCCGCACCCGACGCTCCACGCCTCGCTGAAGATGCTCGTCGCCCGCGGCCGGCGCGACCCCCAGGAGTTCTCCCTCCCCCTCCTCGTGCACGCGGCGATCCGCGGCGGCACCGGCCCCGCCGAGCCGGTCGCCGCGGTGCACGCGCTGTGGTGGCGCGCGGCCAACGCGCTCGACGACGTCGTCGACGGGGACGCGGGCCCGCGGACGTACGGGATGGACGGGAGCGCCGCGCTGACCGCCGCCCTGGAGTGCGGCTACGGACTGCCGCTGCGCGTGCTCGCCACCCTGCCCGCGCCCGAGCCGCTGCGCCGCGCCCTGACCGCCGACTACCTCGAAAGCTGGACCGCCGCCACCGACGGGCAGCTCGGCGACCTGCTCAACGAACCGCACGAGGTGGGCCCCGACGAGGTGCGCGAGGTCTACCGGAAGAAGAGCGGCGCGGTCTACGCCATGGCCTGCGTGCTGGCCGCCCGGGTGGCGCACGGCGCCGGGTCGGCCGGGCCGGGGCCGGAAGCGGACCAGGCCGCGGCGTGGGGCGAGTTCGGCGAGGTCCTGGGGATCCTGGCGCAGCTCCGCAACGACCACGACGACCTGCGCGACGGCACCGGCGCGGACCTGCGGAACGGGACCGCCACCTACCGCCTCGCGCAGTTGCTGCACCGGCCCGACCGGGCGGAGAGGGAACGGGCCCGGCTGCTGTTCAGCCGGGCCGCCGCCTCGGAACCCGACCACCGCGAGCTGACGGAACTCCTCGCGTCCCCGGACGTGCTGCGCCCGTGCAACCGGCTCCTGGCCGAACTGCGCCACCGCGCACACGCCCTGCTGGACGTCCTCTCTCCCGATTCCCCCTTCACCACCCTGCTGCGCGCCCGGGTCGACGCGGAGGCCCGCCCGCTCGACGTACGTGCGCGGCACGAACGCCCCGCCGCCGCACCGCAGTCGGCGGACCCCGGCGGCACCCCGGTCGCCCCCCGCCCCCGCACCGCACCCGGTGGGGAGGCGGGGGCGGACTGACGACCGGGGACCGCCTCACATCCGTCCGGGCACACCGCGGCCGGCGGCGCGGGCGTCAGGGCTGCCCGTAGCTCAGCAGAGCGGTGGCCGTGCAGTCCCGGTGCGCGACGCACCGCACCCAGTAGGCGGAGAAGTCGTCCGGGAAGGAGTGCCGGAGGGTGGCTCCGGCACCGACCGTGAACGTCCGGTAGGTGCACCACCTGCCGTCTCCGGTGAGGTCGACCTGGACCGCGATGTCGACCGGTCCCCCCGCGTCGTGCGACAGGCGGAGGCGCTTGTCGTCGTAGCCGGTCATCAGGTACGGATCGGAGGGCACGCCCGCCGCGACCCGGGTCTCCCGCCACGGGCCGCCCTCTCCGCGCGGGCGGCCGAGCTGCCACAGGTCGTCCGCGACCCCGACCCAGAGGGCCGTCCGGCCGTCGTCGGAGCGCCGGATGTGCGCGCCCGCGGGGGCGTCGTCCCGTACGCCGGAGAGGACGACGAGGCCGCGGTAGGAGCAGTAGTCCTTGATCCGCAGGTCGTGGGTGGCGATTGGGCGCATCTTGGCGAAGCCGCCCGCGTTCTCGGCGGGCAGTTCGTAGGCCGTGCCGTGGCAGTTGAACAGGTCGCGCTCGGTGACCACTTCGCGGTCCAGGCGCTCCGGGCCCAGCGGCCCGTCGCCGTCGAAGGCCGGGTCGCCCTTGGGGAGCCGCCAGCGCCGGCCGGCGTCGTCGACGACCAGCACGGACGCGGCGTCGACGGTCAGGACACCGGTGGGGATCGCCACGTTGTCGCGGTGGTACTGCTCGGAGGCGGGGTCGTCCACCCGGCGGAGGGCGAGTTCCCCGTCGAGTTCGTAGTACCCGACCGGCTCCTGCCCGCCGGAACCGGCCGCCGGACGGTCGGCGACGAGGGCGAGGGTGCGCAGGCCGCCGCCGCGGGCCCGGACCAGACCGCCGGTGACCGCGGTGTCGCCGACTCCGGCGAGGCCGTCGAAGACGGCGGCCGGTGCGCCCGGGCGCCGGTCCGTGTCCGACATGGCGAACGTCGCGGTCACGGTGGGGCAGTCGCGGTCGGTCCGCAGGCGCACCCACTCGGCGCGCAGGCCGGCGGGGAAACCGGTCCACCGGTAGCCGCCCGCGGGCACGGTGACCCGGGTGACGGGGGTCCATGACCCCGTGCCCTCCCGGTCGGCCTCCACGCTGAAGTGCACCGGGCCCGGTGCGGTGTGCGTGAGGTGGAGCGCGCGGCGTTCGTATCCCGCGAAGTGGAAGGGGTCGGAGACGCTGCCGGCCGCGACCGGCTCGTCGTCCCACACGGCGCCCTGGCCGCGGCGGACCCCGAGGCGGTCGAGCCGGTCGGGGCGGACGAACCACAGATTGGACTGGGACTGGCCGGGGCCGACGATGTTCCCCTTGTGCCGCCGCTTGTTGAGGAACTCCTGGCGGGCGGTGTCGTCGGTGCCGAAGACGACGTCCTCACCCCAGCGGCAGAAGTCCCCGACGACCTTCAGATACGTGGAGCGCTGCGCGATCCCGGCCGTCTCGCCGGGCTTGAAGCCCGGCGGGAAGTGCCACATGGCGCCGTGCATGGTCATGAGCAGGGTGCGCTCGCCGATGTCGCGGATGCGCGGCCACTCGGTGTTCCAGCCGTGCGCGCCGTCGTAGCAGTGACTGGCCTTGGGCAGGCGGTACGTGTGCCACGTGCCGCCGTGCAGCACCATCAGGATCAGCGAGCGGTAGTCCCAGCCGACGGCCCACACCGGGTCGTCGGGGCCGGCGTTGCCGCCGGCGATGCCGCCGGGCCCGGTCACTTCGGTGAACTGGTTGCGGCGTACCAGCGACCAGTCGCCCCGGCCGTGCCACTGGGCGAGGGCGCCCGAGGTCGTGCGGGGATCGGTCAGGGCCTCGGGGGCGGCGTCGCCGTTGTTGCTGTAGACGAGGACGGACGGGCCGGTGAACAGCCCCTTGCCGTGGTAGCCGGGCAGCGCGGAGTCGACGGTGGCGGGGTGGTCCGGGCTCGTGAGGCCGCCGTTGCCGTCCTTGATGTGGCCGAAGACCTCCAGCGTGTCGACGTCGACGGAGTACAGGCCCTCCTCCATCGTGGCGAAGTGGACGCGCTGCCGGGGAGCCGTCAGGTTCCGGGCGGTTCCCGTGAGCCGGCCGGGCATCGCGTCGCGGGGGATCACCCGGACCCCGCCGGAGCCGTCGATCACGTACGGGCCGATGAACAACTGCCGGGACTCGGCGTGGACCATCCGGTTGGCGTGGGTGCCGCCGACGCTCTCGGGCCGTACGACCTGCCGGAGGTCCGGGGTGATCTCGTACAGCTTGTCGCTGGAGCCGCGCACCAGGTGGGGGCCGTACGTGACGGCCCAGAGCCGGCCCGCCCAGGGGACGACGGCGCCGGTGCCGCACTCGCCCTCGTCGTTGAACATCGCCAGTGACGGATAGACGCCGGACACGCCCTGCGGTGGGGCCACCGGCGGTGCGCCGGCGCCCGCGGCCTGCCGTACGGGCTGGAGCAGTGGCACGCCCGCGGCGGCGCCGGCGACGGCCGCCGAACGGGCAAGGAAGGACCGTCTGCTGGGGGGTTGCACATCGCTGGTCATGGTGTGCCGTGTCCCTTCGGGAGGAGGGAGTGGCGGCCAGGCCCGCAGCCATGCGCAGACTGCCATTCGGTCATGTTCAAGTCAATAGGTTCGCGAGCCCTCTTGTTGTTTTCTGATTGCTTCTGTGGGATATCTGGATGGGTGATCCGTGCACGCCGCGTGGGTCAGACCTCCGATTAATGCGTCCCAAGTCGGGCTGTTTGCCCCGTACTTGATGACGGCGCAGCCCATTGACATCCGATGAACCCGCATTTACGTTCCTCCGCGATCCCCTGACAGGAGAGTCGGATGTCTGCAGCGTTCGGGCGGCGCGGGGTGCTCGCGACCGCGCTCGGCGTGCCCCTCGTCGTCACGGCCGGCTCCGCCGCGGGAGCGGCCGGCCGCGGGCCGCGGGCGGCGCACGGCCCGGTCGCGGGCCTGGATCCGCGGAGGGCGGGCGACAAGCTCGCCTCCCTGCGGTTCGGCATGTTCGTGCACTTCAACCCGTCGGCCGTGGTCGGCAGGGAGATCGGCTGGGGCCGCAACGCCTACCGGCCGGGCGAGCCGCCGGGCAACCAGTACGAGGATCCGTCGGTGACGGACGACCCGGTGTACGACGTCGCCTACCGCGACTTCCTGCCCGAGGCGGACTGGGCGGCCAGGCTCGCCGCCACGGCCAGGGCGGCGGGGATGACCTACCTGGTCTTCACGACCAAGCACCACGACGGATACCCGAACTTCCGCACCGCCAACGTCACACGGTCCTTCTACCCCGACTACGCGGCGACCCCGATGGGGCGGTCGGGACGCGACCTCACCCGCGAGGTGGCGAAGGCCGCCAGGGCCGCGGGCCTGAAGGTCGGCTTCTACTACTCGGCCCGCGACTGGACCCAGCCCGACTACGCCGCCGGCGACTACGCGGCGTACTACGCCTACATGCGCGAGCACGTCGAGCAGTTGCTGACGCGGTACGGGGAGATCGACTTCCTCTGGTACGACCACATCCCCTATGCCGACATGGCGCCGTTCCGCCCCCCGCTGCTGCTCACGGACCCCCGGGAGCTGCAGCCCGGCCTGCTGGTCAACGACCGCGGCTACGCCACCATGGGCTTCGAGCCGAAGCCGGCCACCCTCGCCGGGGACTACAGCACCCCCGAGCACCGCGTCGGGGCGTTCGACCCGATCCGGCCGTGGGAGTCGTGCATCACGATCACCCCGCCGCACTGGTCCTGGCAGCCGGGCCGGCCGCACTCCGACTTCGCGACCGTGGTCGAGACCCTCGTCGCGACGGCCGTCGGCGACGGCAACCTGCTGCTCAACGTACCGCCCACGAAGACCGGTTACCTGGAGGACGGCGTCACCGCGACGCTGCGCGAGGTCGGCGGCTGGATGGCGGAGTACGGGCGCGAGGCGATCGTCGGGACGCACGGTGGGCCGTTCCGGGCGAGCGCCATCGGCGGGTCGACGTACCGCGGCAGCACGGTCTACGTACACCTCACCGACGACCTCGGGCCCGCCAGGCTGCGGCTGCCCCGCCTCAACGCCCGGGTGCGGTCCGTCAGGACCTTCGACGGACGGGCCGTGCCGTACACCGAGGACGAGAAGGGCGATCTGCTTCTCGATCTGCGTACGTTCACCAAGTCCACGCCGGACATGATCCTCAAGCTCGCCGTCGACCGGCCGCTGACCGCGGAGTTCGTGACCCGCTCGGCGATCGCGTGGGACTCCTGACGCCACGCCACACCACCGACGAGGAGGCCCCCGTGAACAGGCACAAGCGCACCTCCCTGACCACGCCCGGCACGGCCGTCCCGGCGGTGACCACCCTGCCTGCCGCACCTTCGACACCGGGAACCACCCGAAGTCGAGGCCGGGGACCGAGGACCCGAGGAGTGACACACATGGCAGCACGGCTTTCGCACCGCGGCCGGCGAAGAGCACCGCTTTCCCGCTGGCGCGCCCTGTTCGCGGCGCTCGTCCTGGCGCTCGCCGCCGGCCTCCTTGCCGCTCCCGCCACCCAGGCGGAGGTTCAGCATCCGCGGCAGGAGTGGCTGCGCGACTCCACCGCCGGCCTCTTCCTGCACTGGGGCATGTTCACCGCGCCCAGGCACCTCGACTGCGAGGAGTGGGAGCGCGACGTCACCGGGGGCGGCTGGTCGGCTGACTACTGGGTGGACGAGGCGAAGAAGCTCGGCGCCTCGTACATCGTGCTGGCGACCTTCCACAGCCGGCTCGGCTACGCCCGCCCGTGGCCGTCGGAGATCCCGGGCAGTTGCGCCACGGAGCGCGACCTGCTCGGCGAACTCGTCGCGGCCGGGCAGGAGAAGGACGTCAAGATCATCATGTATATGACCGACGACCCGCAGTGGCACAACGAGCAGGGCGTCGAGACGCTCGACTCGGCCGCGTACTCCGCCCACAAGGGCCGGGACGTGGACCTGACCACCCGCGCCGGGTTCGGCATGTACAGCTACGACCTGTTCTTCGAGCTGATGGAGAACTACCCCGGCCTGGCCGGCTTCTGGATCGACAACGACAACGAGTACTGGGAGGAGAACGACCTCTACGAGCAGATCCGCGAGCGGCGTCCCGACTGGCTGCTGAGCAACAACAACGAAGACACGCCGATCATGGACACCGTCAGCAACGAGCAGAAGACCGGCATGACCCCCTCGTACGACTACCCGTCCGCCGTGACCGTGCCCATGCCGCGGCTGACCGAGGCGGACTACAAGCTGCCCACGACGGGTAGCTGGTGGTACGACGGCGGCGACCACGAGGTCGACGCGCGGCTGAGCACCGGCCGCTACATCACCAACGCCGGCGCCTCGATGAAGTCGCTCATGGCCGAGACCCCGATGGTGAACGGCAAGATGCCGCCGCAGCAGGAGGCGTTCAACGACTTCATGGGCCGGTGGGTCGAGCCCGTCAGGGAGTCGGTCTACGGCGTCGAGGGCGGCGGCTACATGTACGGCGGCATGCAGCCCGGCTTCTGGAACGACGGCGCCCACGGCGTGGTCACCGTCGGCCGGGGCGACGGCGGCACCCGCACCCAGTACGTCCACGTGCTCACCCGGCCCCGCACCGACTCCGTCCGGCTGCGGGACAACGGCTATCGCGCGACCGCGGTGACCGACCTGCGCACCGGCGAGGAGATGCGCTTCAGCCAGTCCGGCGGCCACCTGTCGATCCTGGACATCCGCGACTGGGACCCGTACGACACCGTCTTCAAGGTCACCACCGACGGCGGGCAGCCCTACTACGACGCCGCGGGAGTGACCGCCACCGCCTCCTCCGCGCGCGCCGGCCACCCGGCCGCCGACCTCACCGACGGCGACTACGAGACGTACTGGGACAGCGACGGCCGACTGCCGGCCTCCGTCACCCTGGACCTCGGCGCGCGCAAGCCCGCCACGGCGCTGGCGGTCAACCAGCGCGAGTGGTCCCCGACGCACGCCCGTACGACCTTCGGCCGCCCCGAGGACTCCGCGCGCATCAAGGACTACCGCGTCTACGCCAGCGACGACGGCAAGCACTTCAGGCAGGTACGCGCCGGGGCGATGCGCAGCGCCCGCGGGGTGCAGGTCGTCGACATCGGCGACCAGAAGGCCCGTTACCTCAGGCTGGAGGTACGCAGCCTCTGGGGCGGCCCGCAGGCACCGGAGTTCTTCGGGCAACTGCGGGTCGACGAGATCCAGGTGGCCCACGGCCGCCCCGCGGCCACCCGCACCGCGCTGCCGCTGGAGGCCGAGGCACGGGACAACCGGCTCCAGGGCGGGGCGCGCGCGACCGGGTGCGGGGCCTGCTCCGGCGCCCGGCACGTCGCCGGGCTCGGCGGCGGGGAGCGCAGCTCCGTCACGTACCGCGACGTCCGTGCGCCCGCGGACGGCGACTACCGCCTCCAGCTCGACCACACCGCCCGCGGCGACTCGTCGCTCTCGGTGAGCGTCAACGGCGCGGCGCCGGCCGTCGTCTCCGTCGCCGGCAGCAACGTGGAGGTGCCGGAGAGCACGGCGGTCTCCGTGCCGCTGAAGGCCGGGGCGAACACGGTGAAGGTCTTCAGCACCGACCGCCGGGGCCCCGGCCTGGACCGGATCTCGGTCGGCCCGCTGCCCCCGGCCTCGTACCGGCCGAAGACGACGCTGACGGTCCGCCCGCACGGCCTGCAGTGGGCCGGCCCCGGGCAGCGCTCGACCACGGTCACCGCGCAGCTCCGGCTGGACGACGACGAGCAGCTCACCGACGTCCGCCTCGCGCCGCGGCTGCCGGCCGGCTGGACGGCGGCGGGCGGGCCGGCCACGGCCTCGTCGCTGCGGCTGGGCCAGACGCTGGAGGCGAGCTGGACGGTCACCTCACCCCCCGGGCAGGACGCCGGCTCGGCGGACATCCCGGTGGCGGCGGACTTCGACGTGCTCGGGCGCGGCAACAGCGTGTCGGACGAGGTGTCGCTGCGGACGCTGCCGGGCGACCGGGCGTGGATGCGCGAGGCGGAGGACTCGGCGAACGACCTCGGCACGACGGGGATCACCGGGTGCGGCCCCTGCTCGGGCGACGAGAAGATCCGCAACATCGGCGGCAGCGCGGGGGCGTCGGTGGTCTTCCCGGACGTGGAGGTGGCCGAGGGCGGTGAGCGGACGCTGTACGTCGACTACACGGTGAACGGCACGCGCACGTTCGAGGTGAGCGTCAACGGCGGCCCGCCGGCGGAGGCGACGGTGACGGACATCGGCAACAACACCCCCCGCACGACGTCGCTCCCGGTCACCCTCCGACCGGGCACCAACACCATCAGGATCGGCAACACCTCGGACTCCGCCCCGGACCTCGACCGCCTCTCCCTGGGAACCCGGGGAGGCACGCCGTAGGCCCGCTCCGGGAGCGGCACGACGCGTAGCCGTGTGGGGGTAAGGACTGCCGGTCCGTACCCCCACACCGGCGGTCCGAGCCGCGACTTCGCGACGGGAGTGGGGCACCGCCGCGCGGGCTGCGGTACCCGAATGGGTCTGCCGGGAGGCTGCCGTGGGTCCGGGCGCCCAGCATGGGGGTATGGATGCCGAGCGGATGTCTGGGATCGATCCTGCCTCCAGCCCCAGTGGGGAAGGGTGTGCCGGGTGTGCGGCCGGGGAGGGGCCCGGGTGGTGGTTCCACCTGCGGCGGTGTGCCGCCTGCGGGCGCATCGGGTGTTGTGACTCCTCGCCCTCGCAGCACGCCAGCCGGCACGCGCGGGAGAGCGGGCATCCGGTGCTGACCAGTTTCGAGCCCGGCGAGGACTGGTTCTGGAACGCCGACACCGGGCAGTTCGTCGACGGGCCCGCGATGAGCCCGCCGCACGCGCACCCCGACGAGCAGCCGGTGCCGGGGCCCGCGGGGAAGGTTCCGCCGGACTGGCAGCAGCACCTCAACTGACGCGTCCTGGAGCTGTCGATGACGAATGTGCTTCCCACCGCCGACCCCTGGCCGGCGCTGCGCGTCGCGGACTGGGCGGACACCCGCGAGTCCCTGCACATGTGGACCCAGATCGTCGGGAAGGTCCGGCTGGCGCTGGCGCCGATGGTCAACCACTGGTGGCAGGTGGCGTTCTACGTCTCCGCCCGCGGCCTGACGACGTCCGCGATTCCCGGCCGCCGCACGTTCGACATGGAATTCGACTTCGTCGACCACCAGTTGCGGCTGCGCACCACGGCCGGCGCCGTGGAGACCGTCGCGCTGGAGGCGAAGCCGGTCGCCGACTTCTACCGGGAGACGATGGCGGCCCTGGAGCGGGCCGGGGTCGACGTCTCCATCCTGGCCCGCCCGGTCGAGGTGGAGGTGGCGATCCCGTTCGCCGAGGACCGTACCCACACCGCGTACGATCCCGGGCACGCGCACGCCTTCTGGGGGCAGTTGGTGCAGGCGTCGCGGGTGCTGAGCGAGTTCCGCTCGCGCTTCATCGGCAAGGTCAGCCCCGTGCACTTCTTCTGGGGCGGGATGGACATGGCCGTCACCCGGTTCTCGGGACGCGCCGCGCCCGTCCACGCCGGCGGCACCCCCAACTGCCCGGACTGGGTGATGACCGAGGGCTACTCGCACGAGCTGAGCAGTGCCGGCTTCTGGCCGGGCGGCGACGGCGAGGGCATGTTCTACGCGTACGCCTATCCGGAGCCGCCGGGCTTCAGCGACCACCCGGTCCCGGCAGGCGCCTATTCCCAGGAGTGGAAGCAGTTCCTCCTGCCGTACGAGACCGTCCGCACCGCCCCCGACCCCGACGCCCTGCTGCTGGGCTTCCTGCAGTCCACGTACGAGGCGGCCGCCCTCCACGGCGACTGGGACCGCGCCGCACTGGAGGACGACCCCGCCCGCCGGGCGGGCCCGCGCTGACAGAGGAGAGCCATGACCGACCAGAAGCCGGCCGTCGACCTGGAGAACCTGCCCGCTCCCGAGACCGGGATGGTCGTGACGCTCTTCCTGACCGTCCGGCGCATCGCCCGCTCCCGGGCCTTCTACAGCGAGGTCCTGGGCGGGGAGGTCGTCCTCGAGGAGAACCCCTGCATCGTCAAGCTCGCCAACTCGTGGGTGATCATGAATCCGGGTGGCGGCCCGACCCCCGACAAGCCGGATATCACGGTGGTGGACTACGAGCCCGGCGACACCGTCTCCAGCTTCATGAACCTCCGCGTCGCCGACATCGACGCGGTCTACCGGGAGTGGAGCGCCAAGGGGGCCACCTTCGTCACCCCGCCCATCGACCGCGGCGCGGAGAAGCGCTGCTACCTGCGCGACCCCGACGGCTACCTGATCGAGGTGGGCCAGGCCACCGGCATGCTGGAAGGCCACTTCGCGAAGAAGCGCCCCGAGGACCTGCCGGGCTGAACGAGCCCGCCGGGCCCCCGGGTTGACCCGCCGGCGCGGAACGGCCGCTGCCGCCGATCGGGTGAACGCCGTGTCCGCTGTCGGAGTGGCGGGACGAGCGGTGACCCGTCCGGCCCAATCATGTGGGCATGACTGTGCGTACCGCTGACGGAGCGGCATCGGTGGACCGGGCGATGGCCGCGATGTCCGAGGCCGGCGTCAGACTCATCGCGTTGAGCTGGGTCGACAACGCGGGCATCGGCCGGGTCAAGACCGTGCCGCTCGCCCGGCTTCCCCGACTCGCGGTGCACGGCGTCGGGATGTCCCCGGTGTTCGACACCTTCCTCGTGGACGACTCGATGGCCCGCACCGACGGCTACGGCGGCCCCGTCGGCGACCTGCTCCTGCTGCCGGACCTGAACCGGCTCACCCGGCTCGCCGCACAGCCCGGCTGGGCGTGGGCGCCCGCGGACCGGTACAGCCAGGACGGCGAGCCGTACCCGGGGTGCCACCGGTCCTTCGTCAACCGCATGGTGCGCGCCGCGGCCGGCCAGGGGCTGAGCCTGCGGATGGGGTTCGAGACCGAGTGGAGCGTCGGCCCCGGCGCCCTCGGCGAAGGACCGGCGTACGGGCTGGCCCGGCTGGCGGACTCCGGCGCGTACCTCCTGGACATCGTCGACGCGCTCACCGCGCAGGGCGTGGAGGTCCTCCAGATCCACCCGGAGTACGAGCCGGGGCAGTTCGAGATCTCCACCGTCCCCGAAGCCCCGCTGGACGCCGCCGACACCGCCGTCCTCGTCCGGCACACGGTGCGGGCCGTCTCCCACGCCCACGGGCTGCGTGCCTCCTTCGCGCCGCTGCCGGGACACTCCGGCATCGGCAACGGCGGGCACGTGCACCTGAGCGTGTGGCGCGGCGAGAAGAACCTGATGCACGGCGGTACGGGCCCGCGCGGCATGACGCCGGACGCCGAGGCGTTCCTCGCCGGGCTGCTGCGGTCGCTGCCCGCCCTGACCGGCGTCGGCTGCCCGTCCCCGGCCAGCTATCTGCGGCTGGCACCGTCCTCGTGGTCCGGCGCCTACCGCTGCTGGGGCTGGGAGAACCGGGAGGCGGCGCTGCGCTTCATCACCGGGCCCGCGGGCGAGGCGGCCCAGCGCGCGAACGCCGAGCTCAAGTGCTTCGACCAGGCGGCCAATCCGTACCTCGTGGTGGGCTCGGTCATCGCCGCGGGGCTCGCGGGCCGCGAGGACGCGCTGCGCCTGCCCGGGGAGTTCACCGACGACCCGGCCCACGCCGACCCCGCCGAACTCGCGCAGCAGGGCATCGAGCGGCTCCCGGCCGGTCTGGCGGACGCGGTACGGCACCTCAGGGGTTCGGTGGTGCTGCGCAAGGCGATGGGGGACCACCTCTTCGACGCGCTGCTCGCGGTGCGCGAGGCGGAGGACGGTCTCTTCGCCGGCCGCACCCGGGCCGAGACCGTCGACGCCACCCGCCGGCGGTACTGACCCGGGGCCGCCGGGCCGCGGGGCCGCCGGGCCGGTCAGCCGAGCAGCCGCCGCAGTTCCCCGGCGAGTTCGCGCGCCCGCTCCAGGTCGGCGGGCGCCGGCGCGCCCGTACCGCCGGTGGCAGGGCCGATCTCCGGAGCCTCGGTGCCTTCGGCGTCGAGGGCGCTCAGCCGTACGGTCTCGGTGGTCTCGGAGACGTCGATGTCGAAGACCACGCGGTCGGCGCGGTGCCAGGTGGTGAACCACTCCAGCGCGTGCCCGTGCTGGTCGGTGGTCTCCCCTTCGAGCATCAGCAGCGGGCCGCCCGGCTCGGTGCGCAGCGCCTCCGCGAGCATGTCGTCGGCCGCGACCGCGCGGACCTGCCGCCGTCCGCTGACCGGCCGCAGCCCGTAGTTCCGGGTGAGCAGCCGGTGCAGCGAGGCGTCCGTCAGGTCCGCGGCGCGCAGCCCGGGGACCTTCGCGGCGGGCAGCCAGGTGCGTACGTACGCCAGGGGATCGCCGCCGACGAGGCGGAGGCGCTCCAGCCGCAGCGCGTCCGCCGTGTGCAGGAATGCCTGCGCGCGCGGCGGCGGGGTGCCGGGGCCCAGCGTGCGGACGACGGTGTGCAACTCCTGCCCGGCGACGGCGAACTGGTCGGAAAGCCCGGTCGCCCGCTGCACCAGCCGCCGGTACTCTGCCGGCGACGCCACCAGCGTCGGCCGCCCCTGGCGGCGGATGACCAGGCCGTCGGCGGCCAGTCCCGCCACCGCCTGGCGCACGACGCTGCGCCCCACGCCGAAGGTGGCGCACAGCTCGGCCTCGCTCGGCAGAGGAGCCCCCGGCGGCAGGTCGTGGCCCAGGATCTGCTGGCGCAGGGACTGGGCGACCTGCTGGTGCAGGGGCCGCGGGTCATTTCTGTCGACTGCCATATCGCCCGGAGTCTACGAGGCCGTCCCCGGCCGCCCCACGGCGGCCGCCGCGGCCGCGGCGGCCGACTCGCCCTCCTGCGCGGTCCGCCACACCTGGCCCCAGCCCGGCGCCAGTTCCGCGGCGCGCCGGGTGGCCAGCACCAGGCTCGCCTCCCGGGCGACGCCCTTGCCCGCGATGTCGAAGGCGGTGCCGTGGTCGACGGAGACCCGCACGACGGGCAGGCCGACGGTGATGTTCACGCCGTCGTCGCCGTACACCGCCTTGAACGGGGCGTGGCCCTGGTCGTGGTAGCAGACGACGACGAACTTCCACTTGCCCCTGACCGCGGCCGGGATGAGCGCGTCGGCGGGCAGCGGCCCGACCGCGCGGATCCCGGCGGCGTTCGCCCGTTCCACCGCGGGCGCCAGCACGTCGGCGTCCTCGTCGCCGAAGAGGCGGTTCTCGCCCGCGTGCGGGTTGAGTCCGGCGACGCCGATGGGCTCCTCGGGCAGGCCGAGGGCGCGGGCGAACGAACCCACGAGGCCGAGGACGTTGTCCGTACGCGCGGGGGAGACCCCGGCGATGGCCTCGGTGAGGGACACGTGGGTGGTGAGGTGGAAGAAGTACAGCTCGCCGGCGGAGAGCACGAGGCTGAAGTTCTCGACGCCGAACTCGTGCGCCAGCAGCTCGGTGTGCCCGGGCCAGAGGTGGCCGCCGGCGTGCATGGCGGCCTTGTTCAGCGGCGCGGTGACGATGCCGTCGACGAGTCCGTCGCGGGCCAGCGCGCAGGCGCGCTTGACGAAGCGGGCGGAGCCGTCGCCGGCCGCCGCGCTGAGTTCGCCGTACGGGACCGCGCCCAGGGAAGGACCGTCCTGCACCAGGTCGATGGTCCCCGGCTCGTTCCGGGCGTCGCGGGGCGAGTCCACGACGCGCACCGCGGCCGGGTCCTCGCCGATCAGCTCGACGGCTCCGCGGACTGCGTCGGCGTCGCCGATCACGACCGGGCGGCTGACGCCGCGCAGCTCGTCGTGGTGCAGCAGGGTACGGGCCGTGATCTCCGGTCCGATTCCGGCCACGTCGCCCAGGGTGAGGGCAAGCGTGGGCACCTGCGGGTCGTTCACCGGTGACTCCTCTCCGTTCGCACCGCTTGCGCGGCCTTGATCAGTACATCGGGGCTGCCGAAGCCCCCGGCCTTGGTGGCCACGGGCAGCCCGGCGGCCGGGCCGCCGACGACGACGCCGAGCGGTACGCCCGGCTCGACGGTGTCGTGCAGCCTGATTCCGGTCCCGCCGAGGCGCTCCAGGACCGCGCGGGCGCCGTCGCCTCCGGTGGCGACGAGGCCGGTGACCGCGCCCGCGGCCACCGCGTGCGCGGCGGCGTCCGAGAGCCGGCGGGCGACCAGCTCCGGGTCGACGGCCGTGGCGCCCCGGTCCGGGGTGCTCAGCAGCAGCGTGGCCGGCCGGCCGGCCGCCGCCGTCCGCACCCGGTCGAGGAACCCGGCCCACGCGTCGTCCTCGGTGAGGTCCCGCGCGGTGGGCCGCAGGTGCTCCGCGGAGTGCGCGGCGAGGGCTTCGGCCTGGGCGCGGGAGGCGTCGTGCAGGCTCGTCACCACCACGAGGGCGGTGCCGGCGGGGTCCCCGGCGGGTACGGCGCCCGGGCGGGCCTCCGGCGCGGTGCCGGGCGGCTGCGCCGCCCGCGGCCGCCACCGGGCGGCCAGCGGGCCCGCGAGCCCCGCGGAGCCGACGGGGAGCGCCTGCTCGCCGAGGTCCGCGACCGTACGGGCGATGCGGTCCAGGTCCCCGTCGCTCGCGGCGTCGAGCACGACGATCCGGCTGCCCGCCGCGCGGACCTCCGCGGCCCAGGCGGCGGGCGTTCCCCGCGGGTCGAGGCGTACGAGCGGCGCGTCGAGCAGCGTCGGCAGATGGCTGACCGTCACGGGCGTCACCGGGTCGCGGCCGGCCGCGGTCTCACTGACCGGGCGTCCTTCGACCAGCAGGACGCCGTCCACGACGGTGCGGCCCACGGCCGGGAAGGCGGGGCAGACCAGCGCGACGGTGCCCGGGGCGAGCGCGTCGAGCATGGCGTCGATCTCGGCGCGGACGGGCCCGCGCAGCGTCGAGTCCACCTTCTTGAACAGGTGGGTCACGCCGCCGCGCAGCAGCCCGGCGGTCGCGGCGCGGACGAGGTCCGCCGCCCCGGCGTCCGGCCGGGCCCGGGAGTCCGTGGTGATCGCCACGACGGAGACGTCACCGCCGCCGCCGTCGGCGTCCCCGGGCCGGTCGCCGCCCAGCCGCAGCAGGGTGGGCCAGCCCGCCGCGGCGAACTGCACGGCGGTGTCGCCGGCGCC
This sequence comes from Streptomyces sp. NPDC004134, assembly GCF_042874195.1. Taxonomy (NCBI): domain Bacteria; kingdom Bacillati; phylum Actinomycetota; class Actinomycetes; order Kitasatosporales; family Streptomycetaceae; genus Streptomyces; species Streptomyces sp. NPDC004134. The sequence continues at coordinate 67,703 of NZ_JBIAMS010000025.1, forward strand.
GGTGAGGTCGTCGGCGACGATCGCCACCTCGTACGTCATGCGCGCTGCTCCTGCTCCGGGCGGTCCGCGAGGCCGCCCGCGGAGCCGCGCACGGTCTCGTCCGGGGAGCCGCCCGGGGAGCCGTCCCGGGAGCCGTCCGGGGAGGCGGCCGCATCGTCGGTCCCGGCCGTGCCGGTCGTGTCTCCCGTTTCGTCGGGGACGCCGCCCTGCCGCAGGGCGCCCTTCCGCTTCAGCATGTACGCCGCGAGCAGCGGTGCGACGATCGCCGTGACCAGGGCCGACGCCGCCACCTGTGCGGTGGCGGTGCCGACGTACTCCTCGAACCGGGGGTCGGCGGCGGCCACGACGGCGGGGGTGGCGATGGCGTTGCCCGCGGTGGTGCCGGCGGCGAAGCCGAGGCCGGACATGGTGCCCCGGCGCAGGATGTACCGGTAGCCGACGTAGACCAGGTAGCCCGTGAAGGGCGCGATGACCAGGCCGAGGAGCAGGCCGGTCACGCCGCCGGTGACGATGTCGCCGAGGTCGATGCCGGTGCCGAGGGAGAACGCGAAGAACGGGATGACGATGTTCGGCACCGGCTGGACGACCCGGCGCCACTCGGCGTCGATGTTGCCCACCAGCACGCCCAGCAGGAACGGGACGATCGCGCCGAGCAGGGCGAGGAACGGGATGTCGCCGAGGCCGGAGGCGCCGAGGAAGAGCAGCGTCAGGAAGGGTCCGTCGTTGACGGCGCTGGCGACGTACGCCCCGCGGTCCCGCTCGTCGCCGTACTGGCCGGAGAAGGCGAGCCAGAGCCCGCCGTTGCTGTTGTCCATCGAGGCGAGCAGGGCGAGCAGCGAGACGCCGAGCAGCCCGTCGAGGCCGACGCCGAGCCCGAGCAGCACCACCAGCGTGGCCGGGATCAGGCTCTTCATCAGCAGCACCGTGCCCGCGTGGGCCAGGATCGGGCCGCCGGTACGGAGGGAGACCTGGGTACCCGTCGCGAAGATCAGCAGGGCGATCAGCGGCAGCGCGCTGTCCTCGAAGAGCGCCGTGGTGAAGCTCCCGATCCCGAGGGCGCCCGGCGCGAAGGTGCCGAAGATCGCGCCGAGGATCAGCGGGATCAGCATCAGTCCGCCAGGTATGCGCTGCATGGTGGCGAACAGGGGGACCCTGGACTTCTCTGGACCGCTCACGCCAACCTCCTCGTCGGCATCAGGAACGGCGCGGGCGCCGAACTTGTACGTATCTGTTGTACGTACAAGATGCCACACCGGGGCGGGAAGGGGAAGCCTCGGCTTTCCCGGCCAGGTGGCGGAAGCGGAAACCGGCCCCCGCCGAGGCGGGGGCCGGTGCGGAAACTGCAGGCCGGAGGCGGTACGGGTCAGGAGGGAAGGACGGCGTAGCGGAGGACGACCACGCCGTTGCCGAGGGTCCGGGAACCCAGGAGGTCGAAGTCCGCCCGGCTCTCCGGATCGAAGACCAGGTCGCCGGTGCCCGCCCGGACGAACTGCGGATACAGCCACAGATGCAGCTCGTCCAGCAGGCCCTCGCGCACCATCAGGTGGGTGACCGGGCCGATGCCGTACTGGACGATGTGCCCGCCGCTCTCCGCCTTGAGCGCGGCGATCCGCCCGGCCAGCCCGTCGGCGACCACCTCGGTGTTCTCCCAGGCCGCGTCCTGGAGCGTGGTGGAAGCCACCAGCTTCCGCATGGAGTTGAGGCGGTCGGCGACGGGATCGCCGCTGCGCTCCGGCCACGCGCCGGCGAACACGTCGTACGTCCTGCGGCCCATCAGCAGGGTGTCGCACTGCTCCAGGAGGGCGAGTTGGATCTCCTCGTGCTCCTTAGCGGCGCCGCCCGGCAGCGCCGGCCAGGTGTGCGGTCCGTCGACGACGCCGTCGAGGGTCACGTAACTGGAGTTGATGATCTTACGCATGCTCGGATCCTTGGCCGGAGGAACGGTTGGGCTCCCAGCCTCGGGCAGCCGCGGCCCCGGCTGAAGGTCCACTCGGCGCGCGGATCCGTGGACCACCCGGCGGCGCACCGGACGTTTTCGTACGGTGGCTCCGTGACGGTGCGGTGGGGGCGCGACGGGCCCGGCTTCCTGATGGACCTGGACCGGGCGGCGCCGGAGACGCTCGGCCGGCAGTTGCAGGAGCAGCTCCGGGCGGCGGTGCGCTCCGGCAGGCTGCGGCCGGGCGAGCGGCTGCCGTCCTCGCGCCGGCTGGCGCAGCAACTCGGCATCTCCCGGGGCCTGGTGGTGGGTGCCTACGAGCAACTCGGCGCCGAGGGCTACCTCGCCGCGGAGAAGGGGGCCGGGACCCGGGTGGCGGCCAGCGTCACGGCGGCCCGGCGGCGCCCCCTCCCGCGGCCGGGCGGGGCGCGGCCCGGCGGCGGCGCGCCGGACCCGGTGGAGTTCGCGTACGGGATTCCCGACCTCGCCTCGTTCCCGATGGGGGACTGGACGTGGGCGCTGGCGGAGGCCGCCCGTACGGTGCCCGCGGCCCATCTCGGCGACGACGCCGACGCGGGGTCGCCGTGGCTGCGCGAGGTGGTCACTTCGTACCACCGCCGGCTGCGCGCCGGGTGCGCCGCACCGGCCGACGCCGTCGTCGTCGGCGGGTTCCGGCACGGGCTGACCGTCGTCGTCGCCACCCTCGCGCGCCGCGGGATCACCCACCTCGCCCTGGAGGACCCGGGCCCGCGCGAGCACGACCGGATCGCCCTGCGCGCCGGCCTCGGGGTCGTCCCGGTGCCGGTCGACGACCACGGCCTCGACGTGGCCCGGCTGCGCGCCTCGCCGGCCCGTGCCGTGCTGGTGACGCCGGCGCACCAGTGCCCGACCGGGGCGCTGCTCTCGCCGGAGCGCCGCCGGGAGCTGGTCGCGTGGGCGGAGGAGGTCGACGGGCTGATCCTGGAGGACGACTACGACGCGGAGTTCAGGTACGACCGCCGGCCGGTCGGATCGCTGCAGGGGCTCGCGCCTGACCGGGTCGTCGCGCTGGGCTCGGTGAGCAAGACCCTCGCGCCGGCCATCAAGATCGGGTGGGTGCTGGCGCCCCCGGAGTACGTGCCGGCGGTGCTGGAGGAGAAGCGCCTCACCAGCCGCGGCGTGCCCGTACTCGACCAACTGGCCCTCGCCCGGCTCGTCGAGTCGGGCCGTTTCGACCGCCATCTGCGCCGCATGCGCACGCTCTACGCCGCGCGCCGCGACGCGCTCGCCGAGGCCCTGGGCGGCGCACTGCCGGGACTGCCGCTCACCGGGCTCGCGGCCGGGTGTCACGCGCTGCTGCGGCTGCCGCCCGGAACCCGCGAAGCCGCCGTCGTGGCGGCGGCGCGGCGCCGGTCCGTGGTGGTGCGGGGACTCGGCGACTACCTCGTCCCTGCCGGACGACCCGGCGACCGGCCGCCGGGCCCGCTCGGACCGGCGCTGGTGCTCGGCTTCGGGAACGTCAACGAGAGCCGGATCCGCCGCGGCGTCCGCGCCCTGGCCGAGGCGCTGGCCGAGACCCGGGCCGGGGATCCGGCCGGAGCGGCCGGCCCGGGGCCCGCAGGCGGCGGCACGGGCGCGCCGCCCGTGCGCCAGGTGTATTGATCACGACCGTTGACAACGCTCGTGATCGATACACCTGGGCCGTACTCGGTCCGTACGCCCGGGCCCCGCTCCCGTGCGGCGCGTCGGGTCAGATCCAGAAGACCTCGGTGGTGGCGGTCAGTTCGTCCGCGCCGGGCGCGGGGGTGGCGCGGCCGGAGCAGACCGTGCCGCCCGTGGCGAGCACCGAGCCGTCGGGCAGCGGCGTGGCGGTGCACAGGTACCGGCTCGTGGTCATCCCCCCGGTGGGCGTCCACTCGCGGGTGCGGGGGTCGTACAGCGCCGCGGAGGCGTAGCCGGTGGTGCGGGTGGCGCTGTCGGTGCCGCCGAGCACCAGTACCCGGCCGGAGGGCAGGGGCACGGCGCGGTGGCAGGTGCGGCCGTCCGGCATGTTCTCGCCCGCGGTCCAGGCGCCGGTCGCCGGGTCGTACCGCTCGGTGCGCCACTGGCTGAAGGGCACGAAGCCGCGCTCGAACCGGATGCCGGGGCTGTCGCCGCCCGTGACCAGCACCGTGCCGTCGGCCAGTGGCGTCGCCTGGTGGCCCGCGCGGGCGGCGGCCAGGCTGCCGGTGCGCGTCCAGACGTCGGCCTCCGGGTCGTACAGCTCGCAGAACCCCTGCCCGATGCCCCGGCCGCTGCCGATGCTCCGCCGGCCGCCGACGGCGAGCACCCGGCCGTCCTGGAGCGGCACCAGGGGATGGGCGATGCGGGAGTCGGCCATGGGCGCGGCGGGGGACCACTCGCCGGTGGCCGGGTCGAAGAGTTCGGCGGCGGACAGGCTGCGCCCCGGCGCCCGCGGGGCGCGGTCGCCCTCGCCGCCGGCGACCAGGACCCGCCCGTCGGGCAGCAGCGCGGCCGCGTGCAACGACCGGGCCGCGGCCATCTCGCCGGCCGTGGCGGTCCAGACGCCGGTGGCGGGGTCGTACACCTCCGCCGACGCCAGCCGCCCGGCCTCAGGCCCGCCCGTGCCGATCCCGCCGGCGACCAGGACCGTGCCGTCCGCGAGCACGGTGGTGCTGTGGCCGTGCCGGGCGGTGCCGAGGGCTCCGGTGCCCGTCCAGGTGGCGGCCACCGGATCGAAGAGCAGCGCCTCGGCCGTGGGTTCGCCGCCCGCGAGAGCGCCGCCGGCGACCAGCGCCCCGCCGTCCGCCAGCGGCACCGCGCCCTCCGCGGGGCCGGACCACCGCCGCGGCGAGGGCAGTTCGCCCGCCGGGAACCAGGCGCCCGGCGGCGGCGGGACCGCGGCCCCGTCCGGCGCCGCCCGGTGCAGGCCCGCGGTGAGGTTCGTACGTCGTGTCATCGCTCCGTCTCCGTCTCCGTCTCCTGCCCGTCCTGCCCCTGCCCGTCCTGTCCGCCCGTACCGTCCCGCCGTCCGCCAGTCAGGCGGTGAAGACCTCCGTGCCTGCGGTCACCACGTCCCCGCTGTCCGGCACCGCCGCGCCCGACCGGACCAGCCCGCCCGCCACCAGCACCCCGCCGTCGGCGAGTTCGGCGGCGGCGAAGGCCCACCGGCCCTCGACCATGCCGCCGGTCGGGGTCCAGGTCCGCGCCTGCGGGTCGTAGACCTCCGCGTTCTGGTAGCCGACGTCGAAGGTGGAGTCGTCGGTGCCGCCGATCACGAGGAGCCGTCCCGAGCGCAGCAGGACCGCGCGGTGGTGGCTGCGGCCCGTGGTCATCCCCTCGGCGGCGCTCCACGCGCCGGTCGCCGGGTCGTACCGCTCTGCGGTCCACTGGCTGTAGGGGTTGTACGTCCAGTCGTCCTGGAGCCCGGGGCTGTCGCCGCCGGTGACCAGCACCGTGCCGTCCCTGAGCAGGGTCGCCTGGTGGCTCTTGCGTACGGAGCCGAGGTCGCCGGTGGGCGTCCAGGTGCCGGCGGCCGGGTCGTACACCTCGCAGAAGGACTGGCCCGCGTACAGCCCGCGGCCGATCGGGACCATGCCGCCGGCGAGCAGGACGGTGCCGTTGCGCAGGAGCACCGCGGGGTGGCCGCCGCGCGCGTCGTTCATCGGCTCCGCGGTGGGCGTCCACTCGCCGGTGGCGGGGTCGTAGACCTCCGCCGAGGCGAGCACCTTCTGGGAGAGCGCCGAGCGGGGCGCGATGCCGCCGGTGGCGAGCACCCGGCCGTCGGCGAGCAGCGTCGCGGAGTGCGCGAACCGGCTCTCGTGCATCGCGCCGGTGGCGGTCCAGCCGCGGGTGGCCGGGTCGTAGACCTCGGCGGAGGCGACGCCCGTCTGGGACACGCCGCCGTACGGGCCGCTGAGGCCGCCCGCGGCGAGGATCCGCCCGTCGGCCAGCTTCGTCAGGGTGTGCAGTCTGCGGGTGACCGACAGCGCGGCGGTGGGCCGCCACTCCCGGGCCGCGGGGTCGAAGAGGACGGCGGTGTCCTGCGCGTTGCGGCCGCGGTCCTCGCCGCCCGCCATCAGGACGGTCCCGTCGGCGAGCGGGACGGCGCCGCTCTGCGCGCCGGCCCAGTAGACCTCGCCGGGCAGTTCGCCGGCCGCGGTCCAGGTGCCGGCGGCCGCGGCGGCGTCGGCGGCCGGGGTCTGCCCCGCGGCCAGGGAACGGTGGGTGCTCACGGGGAGGTCTCCTCGGGTCGGGCGGCGGGCGGGGGTTCTGCGATCTCGTACGGGCACACCAGCACCAGGTCGGTGACCGCCTCCGGGTTGAGCCGGTCGCCGCTGCGCAGCGCCTCGGGCAGCGCCTCGATCGCCTCGCGGGCCACGGTCACCGTCACCGTCGCGTCGTCGCGTACCTGGAGCGTCACCCCGGTGAGCACGGCGTGCGGCTGGCCGTCCAGGGCCGGGTCGGCGGCCAGCCCGCCGTCGCCCCTGCCGCCCGCCGAGGTGGTGACCAGGACCGGCAGCGGACCCGCGAAGAGCCGGAGGTACGGGGTGTCGGTGCCCGGCGCGGTGTCCCGCGACAGCACCAGCACCACCTCGGCCCGGCCGACGCGGATGCCGAAGTCCCGGAAGAGGTACGGGAAGCGGTCCTTCGTGACGGCGAACTCCAGCGCGGCGGGCTCCGTACCGGCGGGGGAGAGGAAGCGGGCCCAGCGGTCCGCGTACTCCCGCCGCCCGCTGAACGTGCGGAACAGGCCCTTGCCGCCGCCCGCGTGCACCCAGCGGGTGAGCCCGTCGCGCAGGTCGTCCTCGGCGGCCTCGGCCAGCGCAGGCCCGCCGTCGCGGGCGGTGTAGCGCACGTGCAGCACCACGTCGGTGACGGAGGCGTAGTCGAACTGGCGGAACTTCGCGGGCAGTTCGAGCTGCCACTCGCTGATCACGCCCTCCCCCTCGAAGGGCAGGTACCGCTCGTCGTGCAGGTCGGTCTCGAAGAGCCCGGTGTCGTCCTGGCCGGTGCTGGTGACGATGGACTGGACGGGGCCCGTGTGGTCGCGGAAGCGCGGGTCGGCCTCCTTGTCGCGGCCGTACGGCTGCCCTTCGGCGATCCGCGGGTCGGTCCTGACGCTGCTGTGCAGCAGCCGGGCGGTCAGGTTGACCGAGGTGTACGGGCCGGCCACGCACGGCACCGTCAGGGCGACGCTCTTGATGCGCCGCTGGTAGTGGCCCGGCCCGTCGACGTCGAAGAGCGCCTCGGGCAGCGAGACGTAGCAGCGGCCGGTCTCCCTGAGCCGCAGCAGCGCGCCGGGGTCGAACTGCGCCAGCGAGACCCGCTTGGTCAGCTCGAACTCGCGGGCGTCGGCCTCCAGGTACGCGGCGTCCATCCGGCTCAGGTCGGCGGCCAGCCGGTCGCCGGCCAGCAGCCCCTTGTGCAGGCTGTCCCAGTAGCCGAAGGTGATGAAGTCCGAGTCCGCGGCGCCCAGTTCGTGCCGCCACGAGCGCTCGGCGCGCTTCGCCACGTCGTAGGCGAGCTGGTACGCCTGGAAGTACGTGGTGGAGAGCTGCCCGGCCAGCCAGTCGTACAGCTCGGTGCCGGTGAACTTGCCCTTCAGGAAGTCCGCGACCTCCCGCGCCTGCTCCCGCTGCCGGTCGTGGTTCTCCAGCTCGCGTTCGGCGATCGCGTGCCGGATCTCGGCCGCGGCGGTCTCCTTGTCGAGCTGGGCGCCCTCCAGCCGCGCCTGGTCCGCCTGGAAGGCCCAGTCCTCGGCGCGGCGCTGGAAGCCGCCCTGGGTCTGGGCCACCGCCGCCTGGGTGGTCAGGTTCGAGGCGTACGAGCTGAGCGATCCCGACGAGCTGTTGAGGGCGCTCGTGAGGTTGCTGCCGCCGAACTCGAAGCCCGTCGTGAACGGGGAGCCCACCTTGGCCTGTCCCAGCAGGCTGGTGACGGTGCCGAGCGCCTGTACACCGGTCGCGATGTACTGGAACGTCTTGGCGGTGGCGGACAGGTCGGCATAAGAGGTCTCGTAGCCGTTCATGTAGTCCCGGCTCGCGTAGTACTCGCGCCGGTGCTCGGCGACGGCCCGGGCCCGTACCGCCGCGTCGTACGCCTCGTTCGCCTCGCGCACCTGCTGCTCGCGCACCGCGCGGGCCGCGTCGAGAAGCGCGATCTCGTGCCCGGCGCGCAGCCGCTGGAGCGCCTCGCCGTCCCGCTTCTCCAGCGCTTCGAGCAGCCGGGCGCCGAACTCCCGTACCTGGGCGGTGAGTTCCTTCGCCTGGGCGGCCACCCTCGCGAACCGGTAGTACGGCAGGGGGGCGCTGATGTCGTCGAGGACCTGGCCCAGGTCGACGCCGGCGGCCGCGGCGCGGGCCAGCAGGGAGGGATCGATCGGCGGGCCGAAGAGGGCCGCGTCGCGCCGTACGCCGTCGATGTCCAGCGAGTTGCGGATCTTGAAGAGCCGGTCGGCGACCGTGTCCCAGTAGCCGGCGAGCTTCTCGTTGCGGGGGAGGCAGAAGTACTGCAGCCAGCGGAGGTTGACGCCGGGCAGCAGGTTCGGCGCCACCTCGCCGGGGGTGCCGGACGCGCCGGCGGCGCCGCCGGCGAGCAGGTTCTCGACGGCCACGACCGCGTCGGCGAGCGGCCGGTCGTTGTTGAGGAGCTGCCGGTAGCTCTGCGGGGCCGGGGTGCGGCGGGTGATCTCCTCCGGGCGGCGGCCCAGCAGTTCGGCGGCCAGGACGTAGAGCTGGGTGGCCTGGTTGATGGTCTCCAGGGTGTCCTGCCGGAACAGCCGGTCGCCCCAGGCGATCAGGTTGTCGAGGTACTTCATGACCACGGCCTTCTGGTAGGCGGTGGTACGGGTGCGGGCGACCACGTCCGGCTGGAACGGGTTCTCCAGCCAGTTCCGCACCGCCTTCAGCGTCTCCTCGTCGCCGCCCGCGACCCTCTCCAGGACCTGTTCGATGCGCTGCTCGTAGTAGGTGTCGCCGCCCGCCTCGAAGAAGGGCTTGGTGATCCAGAAGCGCTGCGGCCGGTCGGCGTCGGTGTCCCGGTTGGTGGGGTCGAAGATCCGGTGGAACCACTTCAGCGCCTCGTCGAAGCGCTGGCCGGCCGACAGCCGCTCGGCGATCAGCAGCGGCACGTGGAAGAACAGCTCCCAGTTGTACTCGGCGTAGGAGTCGCCCAGCTCGAACGCGACGGGCTCGGTGGGGTACGGCTTGACGATCCGGTCCCGGTCGCCGGTGTGCGGGTCGTACATGTCCGGCGAGGCGAAGTCGAAGGGACCCGTCCACCGGTCCGGGTGGAGCTGGAGGTTCCGGTCGTACACGCCGGTGAGCCCGTGGCGCGCGTACTCGTAGAGGAACGCGCTCGTGTGCGGGTGGTACAGCGGTACGAACCGGAAGTCGACCTGCGTCGCCAGCGCGGCGCCGAAGGCGCCGTCCCCCAGCGCCTCCCCGCCCCCGGCCGGGCCGGGCCCGAGGGCCGGCGGGCCGGGCACGTCCTGCCCCTCCAGCAGGTAGGTGCGCCTGCCGTCGGAGAAGTACTGGAGGTAGCGCTGGCCCGGGTCGCCGAACTGCTGCGACTCGTAGGTGCGGTACAGATGCGGCCCGGGGGTCGCCTGGAGCAGGTAGACGCTCCTGGGCTCACCCGGGGGCGCGGTCGGGTCGATGACGGACATGTGGCCCCAGGCGACGCCGGGGACGATCTCGTCCTCGACGCGCTCGTTGTAGGAGATGCTGCTGAAGTCCGTGCGCGGCACGGGCATCGGGCCGGTGTACGTCTCCCTCGGCCTCAGCTCGATCGGGTAGCCGTAGATGCTGTTGCGCAGGCTGAAGCGGAAGTTCCCGGAGATGTGGTGCGTGGGGTTCGGGGAGATCGTGTCGCTGTACACCAGCCACAGCAGCAGGTCCCCGGTCCCGGCGTCGATCTCGGGCAGCAGCACGTACGTGTCGATGTTGGCGGCCGCCGGCAGGCCGAAGCTGAGCTGCGTGAACAGTGCGCCGTCGGCGAGCTTCTTGGCCTCCCAGCCGCCGTCCGCGTACCGGCTCCAGTGGAGCTGGATCTTCCAGTACTTCAGCGGGTCCGGCAGCTCCGCGCCCTGGTCGAGCTTGAAGGGGACCTTCTCCTGCTGCTCGGTCAGCGTGGTCCAGAACAGGTACAGGTGGCCGTTCCACACGATCGGGACGAGCGCGTCGGTCTCGAAGTCCAGGTCGACCTTCTCCCACGCGGACCACGTGGTGCGGTCCTCCCAGCGGCGGAAGTAGTAGCCGCCCGGCGACGACTCGGTGCGGGCGAAGACGTACACGGTCTCGCCGTCGGGCCGCGTGTGCCGGTACGAGCCGATGGGCCGCAGGTGCGCGAGGGCGTCGAGCTTCTCCAGGTAGTGCAGGAACGCCTTCTCCGCGTGCGCCTCGGTCAGTTCCTTCTGCATCAGCTCGTTCTCCAGCTCCGCGAACTGGGGCGACTTGCCGGGACGCAGATCCGGCTCGAAGTAGTTCTCGGGATAGAGGAAGACCTTCTGGTTCGCCTCCCACAGCCGGTACGCCTTCATCCACTCCCAGCGCCGCCAGTACTCCGCGTCCGGGAAGAGGAACAGGTCCTCCAGGTTGAGCTGGATGCGCTGGATGTAGAGCTGCACGCTGAAGATCGCCTGCGCGATCCGGGTGGTGAGCTGGGCCGGGCCCATCTCCACGTCGATGAGGAAGTAGTCGAAGAGCGTGTTGGTGTCGTGCCAGTAGGGCTCGTCCTCGTGGTCGAGGAGGGGGTTGGCGATCAGGTGGCCGACGAGCGCCGCCCGCTGCTTCTCGCGCAGCGCGTCGCGCAGCGTCCCGCCGGCCGCGGGCCAGTCGCGCAGGCTGTGCCGGGCCTTCGCCGCCTGCCAGGCCGACTGCGCGGCCTCCGGGGCGAGATCGGGCGGCAGCCACTCGGCCGCCCGCTCCGCGGACACGCCGAGCTTGTGCACCAGCGTGATCGCGGCGAGCAACTGCAGCAGCCCCTCCTCGCCGTAGAAGTCGGCGGGGGCGGTGAGCCCCAGCAGGCCGGCGCCGGTGAGCACGTCGAGGTCGGCGCGGTCCCACTGCGTCTGGCGGGCCAGTTCGGCGAGTACGTCCGCGGTGGTGGCGCCCGGGACGCGGGCCGCGGCGAACACGGCCCGCAGGGTGGGCGCCCGGCCGGGCACGCGGTCGCGGAGCCGGGCCAGGCCCAGCAGCCGTACGAACCGTGCGAACAGCGGCGAGGGGCCGGGCAGCACCTCCGTCGGCAGCGCGTTCGGGTCCAGCCAGCCGGCGGACGCCGCGTAGCCGAAGACCCATGGGATCTCCTCGGCGGTCACCGACAGCCGGGACAGCAGCAGCGCCACCCGGTGCACCAGCTCCAGCGTGGTGAACTGCTCGGGGAAGCCCTCCGGCGTCACCGCCACCGCCGGGTCGCTGCCGACGAACCGCGGTGCGAGGAAGTCCTGCAGCGCGGTCGGCTTCGACGGCGACCGCAGATACGTGCCGAGCAGCGCGTCGGCGCTCGCCGCGTCCAGGCCCGCGGCCTGGCCCACCTGCTGCTTCACCGTGATCTCGCTCAGCACCCGCCGCAGATACGGGTTCAGCCGCTCCAGCACGAGCTGGAACCTGGCGGCGGGCGAGGTCCGGCCGTCGAAGAGGGCGTGTCGGTCGGCGGCGGTGAGGAACACGTCGGCGGGCGCGGGCGGTTCGTCCTGGACCCGCGCCAGGGTGTCGACGGCCTGCCGGTACGCGTCGTCGTCCCAGGCGGCGCGGACCGCGGCGAGGTCGTCCGGCGGCAGGTAGGCCCGCGTGCACAGGGCCCGGCGGGACACGTCGTAGAAGACCGTGCCGGACAGCCGCTCGGGGAGCCGCAGCGCGGGCGGCTCGGTGTCCAGGGGCGCGGCGTACAGCGGCGGGCGCAGCGCCTTCATCCGGGTGGCGGCGAAGGTGCGGGGCGCGTCGTAGAGGGTCCGCACCGCGGCGCGCCAGGCGGGGGTCGCGCCGGGCAGCCCGGTCAGGGTGTCCCGCTGGGCGTCGGTCATCGGCCCGGTGAACACCAGCAGCCCGGTCTCGGCGTCGTAGCGGACGGGGAAGCCGGAGAGCCCGTACAGCGCGTCCGGCACGGCGTCGACGGAGACCGTGTACGCGAGCGTGCCGAGCAGGGTGGAGAGGGCCTCCTGGACGAGGGCGGTGTCCCAGCCGAGCAGCGCCAGGTCCTTCTTGGTCAGCTCGCCCTTCTCGTCGTCGGTCTGCGCGGTCTGCCGGTAGACGGCCTGGAGGGCGCCGCGCAGCGCGGTGAGCGTCGCCGACATGGCGTCCGCGGCCGGGACCGGGCTGTCGTGGGCGGGCACGGTGGCGGTGAGCACCGCGTCGGCCTCGGGCACGGTGAAGCCGCGGGCGGCCAGCGCGTCCACCGCGTCCAGGAACCGCTCGGTGGCGAAGACGAGCGCGTCGACCGGCGGCAGCGCGGCGGCGGGCGCATCGGGGTGGCCCGGCCTGGTGAGGGCCCGGCCGGTGGCGAGTTCGGGCTCGTCGCCGCCGGGTACGGGCAGCAGGGGGTGCGCCGGGTGCGCCATCGGCAGCCCGGAACTCAGCTCCGGCTCCCCGCCGCCGAACCGGTCCGGCGGTACCGGGAACGGGCCGCCGCCCCCGTACAGCTCGATCAGCCGCAGCAGGTCGGCGATGGACATGTCCAGCGCGCGGGCGAGGACGACGGTCCGGTACAGGGCGGACAGGTTCGCCAGCGTCAGCAGCCGGTTCGGGGCGACCGAGCGCGGTCCCGTGGTCAGCTCGGCCAGCTCGGCGTCGGTGACCTCCAGGACGGCCAGCAGCGCGGAGGTGACGGCGGGCGCGAGCAGGTCGCCGACGACGGCCAGCTCGGTGCGGGCGGCGTTCAGCGCGAACGGGCCGACCTGCCCGGGTTCGAGCTGCACGACGCTCGGGTCGAGGAACAGCCGGTCGTACAGCGGCGGCCGGTCCGCGGTCGCGTAGAGGTGGGTGGGCAGCGGCCCGTAGAAGACGAGCACCTGCTCGCGGGTGAGCCGAAGCCGGTCGGCGAGCCGCCGCACGGCGACGGCGCCCCGCAGCGCGGTGGCGTCGAGCCGGCCCCCGGTGCCGGCGGACATCAGCACGAGGTCGAGGTCGGGGATGGGCCAGCCGAGTACCCGCCGCAGGCGGACGAACCGGTGGAGGCGGTCGAGCACGGCCGGGTCGAGACCGGCCAGGAACAGGTTGTTGGTGTCGCAGGCCGGGCCGCCGTCGCTGCCGATGATGTGCACGGTCCCGTTCGGGTTGACGAACCGGGTGTCGAGAAGCGCGACCAGCTCGGCGTGGAGAAGGCCGGTCGCGTCCAGCATCCGCCGCACCACGGTCAGGTCGAGGACCAGCGCCTCGGGGTCGGTGGTGGCCGGCCGCCCGTAGAACTCCGCGAGCGTACGGGCCGGATCCAGCGGCTCGCCGGTCACGATCCGCCCGGCCACCGGCGGCAGCCCGGCGCGCTCGACGGCAACGGCGGTCCCGGTCGCGGTGGCGGGGCGCAGCGCGGCCAGCAACTCCTCGCGCGGTACGCCGAGATGGGCCAGCGAGACCCGGGTCTGCTCGCGCCACAGGTCGAAGGGCAGGCCGAACGGGTACACGGCCCGGCGCAGCACCTCGTACGCGCCCGCGTTCACGTGCTGCGGCTGCGCCCGCAACTGGGCCGGGTCGCCGCTGGTCTGCCGCGCGGTCGCCGGGATGTGGACGGGGGAGACGACGTCTTCCAGCAGCTCGTTCACCAGGTCGACGTACGGGAGTTGCAGATTGGTGTTGTCGCAGGTCAGCTCGGTGTCCCAGAGGTCGGGCCGGCGCCGGTACAGCTCGTTGGCGACGTGGCCCTCGTCGCCGGGGGGCCCGGGGTCGCCCCGGATGCCGATGTCGCGCAGCGAGAGGAGCAGGTCGACGAGGTACGCGGCCTGGCCGTGCACCGACCGGCAGTCGGAGCAGGCGCAGTAGTCCACCGAGCCGAACAGCTCCTCCCAGTCGGGGATCCGCGCGGTGAGCGCGGCGGAGTCCCCCGGGGAGGAGAGCCACGGCAGGTCGAAGTGGGCGGCGGTGCGCAGGTCGGCGACGAGCGTGACCGACGCGGCGTGCACCTGCCCGGCGCGGGCGTGCACGGCGCGGGCGCGATCCTCGCCGAGGTCGTCGGCGAGGTCCCGCACGAAGGTGTCCCGGCCGGCCTTCGCCACCTCGTACGCGGACTGATAGCCCTTCTCGCGTAGGGCGCGCACGGCGTCGTACCGGGGGGTGAGGGCGGCCAGGCGCTGGATGCCGGCGAGTTCGTCGCGCGCGCGCTCGTCGGGCACGGTGACGGCGTCGACGCGGGTGGCCGTCAGGTCGAAGCCGGGGTGCCCGGCGAGGAACCGCGCGGCCGGCGAGCCGGCCGCGGCGGTGGTCAGGGCGTGGGCGAGGTGCGCCCCGGGGTGCGCCTCGGCGACGAGTTCGGCGACGAGTTCGCCGTACGCGCCCTCGGCGGCGGTGCCGTCGCCGGCGGGGCCGAGCAGCGTCCGTACGGAGTCGGGGACGCCCGCCTCGGCGGCCAGCGCGGCCCAGTCCGCGCCGCCGAGCCGGACCAGCCGGGCCGGGTCCGCGGGCTCGTCCGGGCCGAACCGGTCCAGCAGCGCCCGGACGAGCGGCACGTTGCCCCCGGTGGCCGCGCCGAGTTGCAGCGTGAGCCGCAGCCGGTCCGCCTCCGCGGGCGGCAGCCAGGACCAGAACGCCGGCCCGTCCGCCCGGTCGAGCCAGCCGCGGTAGACCTCCGCGCGCCGGTCCGAGGCGGGCACCGCGAGCGCGAACAGCTCCGCGACCGGCGTGCCGGATCCCGGTGCCGGCGCGGCGACCGCGGCCACCTCCCGGTCCCGCAGCCCGCGGGCGAAGTCCGCGGCGGCCGGTCCCGGCGCGCGGATCACGCCCGCGTCGCCGGCCGCGCGCAGCGTGGCCCGCAGCCCGGCCGGGGCGGTCCGCGCCAGCGCCGGCAACTCCGGCGGCAGGCCGAACCGGAGGAGCCCGTAGAAGAGTCCGGCGGGTAACCCGGTGGCGGCGGCGTGCCGGGCGGCGGTGGCCGCGTATCCGATCTGGGCGGCGCTGCGGCCCGTCGCGCGCGCCAGATAGCCGAGGTCCCGCGGGGTGCCGCGCGGGCCGATATCCGCCAGCGTCAAACCGTCGAGCAGCGGCGTCAGTTCGGCCAGCAGCCGCTCGTACTCCGTGGTGCCGTCGGGCGGCAGTGCCAGCTCCACCCGCTCGCGCGGACCCGGCGCGGTCCGCAGCAGCTCCGCGCTCTGCTCGCCGCCGCCGGGGCGCGGCGCGGCGGCGCGGACGAGCAGGTCCGCGGGGCCGCCGGGAGCCGGATAGGTGAGGCGGTACGCGCCGTCGGCGCCGGTGACGGCGTGCCCGGCCGGCGACTCGGACCGCAGCCGGCGGAGCACGGCGGTCACCGCCACCCCGGCGGCGGGCGAGCCGTCGTGCCGCGTCACCGCCCCGGTGAGGACGTACGGCGCGGGCCCGCAGGACCCGCCGGCGTCAGTGTGCGTAGCGGACATGTGTCTTCCCCATCTGCTCTGTCCCTCCCGCCGGTTGCGGCGCCGGGCCCCGCTTCCCCGCCGTCATCGCTGTACGTTCGCCGCGGGCATGCCGCGGAACTCCGGAACCGCCCGCAGCTCCAGCGTCAGGCCGGGGTTGAAGACGAAGGTCGCCGCCGGGCCGCGCACCCGGTAGCCGATGCCCGTCTGCCGGGCGAGCGCGCTGAAGTACCCCTGGCACGACGGGCAGGCGTCGCGGCTGACCCGGATCTCCGTCTGGTGCACGAGGCCGGTGATCGGGTTGAGGGTCAGCGGCGCGAACAGCGCGGCCTTCTTCTCCGCGTGCGAGGCGTCGGCGCTGCCGGGCACCCCGAAGTCCCTGGGGCCCTGGGAGCGCAGCCGGTAACCGGCCAGCCCCTGGGCGATGTTGTAGACCTCCAGGGAGCCGGGCGTCTTCGCCGTGTGGTCGGTCCTTACGCCGTTGGTGGTCAGCGCGTCGGTCCGCCCCTTCTCCTGCGCGGGCAGCTCCAGGGCTTCCAGCACGAAGGCGCCGAGATCGATCTCGCGGGGCGGTGTGACCGGGAAGCGTCCGCCCGTCATCTCGTTCAGGGACTGCCGGATCTTTTCCCGGTACGTGTCCTGGAGCGCGGCCCTGGCGGTCCACTCCGCCCGCAGCTTCTCGCTCTCCTCCTCGATGCCTTCGAGTTCGGCCTCCGACACCTGCGGTTCGCGGACGGTCACCTGGCTGCCCTGGAGCACCCCCAGGGACTTCATGAGCCTCGCGGTCTCCAGGGAGATGAGCTGGGTGCGAGTGCCCGTCCTGACCTCGACCAGGGGCAGCGAGGTGAGCCGCTCGGTAAGACCCTCCTCCCGGACCTCCATGGGCCCGGAGGGTGCGGGTCTGTCGGTGAGCACTTCGCCGGACCAGTCCGGATGGCCGACGATCACCACCTCCGGGATGACGTGGACGCCCGGCGGTGCCTCCGTCGTCGACCCCGTCCGCGGCCCCTGCGGCTGCGTCTCGCGGCGCGACTGGGTGCCGGACGGGTCGGAGAGCACCGCCGGGTTGTTCCGCGCGTACGCGTACACGTTCGGCCCGTCCGCGAAGCCGGCCGGGTCCGGGCTCGTCCACCGCCCCAGCCACGGCGCGAGGTAGCGCGCCCCGTGGTAGGCGAACCCCGTCTCCTCGTCCCGCTCCTTCCCCGTGAACCGGTAGCGCTTGCGGCTCACCGCCCCGGTCTCCGCGTGGAAGGACGTGGTCCCGTACGGGTGGTACTCCTCGTAGCTGAGCACCGCCCCGTCCTGGTCCGCCTCCAGCACGGCACCGCCGAGGTGGTCGGCGAACTGGTAGCGCACCACCGGGCGCGGCTCCGGCACGGCCCGGCCGTCGCGCACCGTGACCGTCTCCACCAGTGCCACCCGCCCCGCGCCGTCCGTGACGTGCAGCGTCTCGCGCTCCTCGACGGTCCGCCCGGCCGCCGTCCTGCGGTACGTCTCGGTGCTCCCCAGATACGTCCGCGTCTCGGCGGTGCCGCCGCGCCGGACCATGGCGCGCACCCGCCGCCCGGCCGCGTCGTACTGGTAGAAGGCGTCGCCGCCCCCGCCGAGCGACACGTGCGCGAGCCGGTTCTCCACGTCCCAGCCGAGCGCCGCCAGGTGCGGCATCGCCGTGACGTTGCCGTTCGCGTCGTACGCGTAGACCGCGGAGTAGGTGCCCTCCGGGTCGCCGGGCAGGCTGCTGGCGCGCAGGCGGTCCGCGTCGGGCGCGGTGTCGTGGTGGCGGGTCCAGCTTCCGCCACTCGCGGTGTGCGTGACGGTGCGGACGTTGCCGGCGTCGTCGTAGAGGTACGTCTCGGTGTACGGGCGCAGCGCCCCGCTGTCGTTGGCGTGCGGTACGGGCGCGAACGGCACGTCCGCCGGGCCCGGTTGCGCCGTCTGCCCGACGTGCTCGCGGCCGGTCGCCGCCACCAGGCGGTACACCGGGTCGTAGACGTAGGTGCGGCGGGCGCCCACGGCCGTGTTCCGGAAGAAGACGGTGTCCCGGGCCGGGTCGTCGACGACCACCACGTTGCCCTCGGGGTCGTACGCGTACGCCAGCCGCTGCCACGCCGCGCCGTCCGCCGCCGTGGTGTCGGCGGTCGCGAGCCGGAACGTGTCGCGCTCGTAGCCGAAGGCCGTACGGGCGCCGCAGCCGTACTCGACCAGCGTCCGCCGCCCCCGCTCGTCGTAGTCGACGCCCGCCACGATCCGGGTCGGCGTGCCGGCGCCCCGCACCGCCACCTCGACCCGCTCCAGCAGCCCCGCCACGTTGTACGCGGGCAGGGTGCGGCTGCCGTCCGGGCCGGTCGCCACCGTGGGCCGGTCGAGGGCGTCGTACGCGGTCACGGACCGGTGGGCGGCGGACTCCAGCAGCGGGGCGGCCCGCGCCAGCGCCGCCACCGGGTCGTCGATCGCTGCCAGCGCGGCCCAGTCGGGCTCGCCCGCGGGTTCTGCGGCCAGCCGGCGCTCGGTGGCCAGCACGTTGCCCTTGAAGTCGGCGTCCTCGGTGCGCACCGCCCCGGCCCCGTCGAACACCAGGCACAGCCGGGTGAGCAGGTTGCGGGCCCGGCCGTCGGCCAGCGACTCGCCGTAGTAGTAGCGCAGCCGCAGCCGCTCGGTCTCCTCACCCGGCGCGGTGGCGCTGGAGTAGGCAGGCCGCCGCAGCTCGTCGTACGCCCACCACATCTCGCCGCCGCGGCCGTCCCAGCCGCGCACCGGCTTGCCCAGCACGTCGGCCAGGCTCCACCGCTCGCCCGCGTCGGCGCCGGCGGTGTGGGCGGCGTGGCCCAGCATGCTGAAGTCCTGGGTGAGAGCGAGGAGTCCGCGGGCGTCCACGACGGCCCGCTCCCGGCCCTGGACGTCGCGCCGTACCTCCGTGGTGAGCAGATGGCCGCCGCCGTTGTCCTGGACGGTGAGGTGGGGGTGGCCGAGCGTGTCGGAGTGGATCGCGGTGTACGTGCCCGCGTGCGCCAGTGCCTGCCGGGCGGCCCGCCCCTGCGGATCGGTGTCCGGCAGCCCGGCCCGTTCCGCGTACCAGCGGCTGTCCCGCACGGTGTCGTTGCGGTCCCAGTCCTGCCGCTCCCACGGCGTGAACACCGTCTCGGCCCTGCTGCCGTCGGGGAAGTCGGTGCGGACCAGGCGGCCGAGCGGGTCGTAGCGCAGCACGGGGGTGACGCCGCGGCGGACCAGCTCGTCCTCGGTGTCGAAGCCGCTGTCGGGCGCGAAGTACGGCTCGTACTGGCGGATGGGGTTGCCCTTGTTGTCGTACACCGTGCGCCCGGTGCCCACCCAGCGTTCCGCGCCCGTACCCGGCGCGGGCTCCGCGCGGCCCTTCGTCAGGATGACGCGCCCGCTGCCGTCAAGGTAGGTCCAGGTGTCCTGCCGGGGCGAGTCCGGGTCGCGGTGCCGCTCGCGGGCGGAGACGTGGAAGCGCACGGGGGTACGGGTCAGGTCGTACGTCACCCTGGCGGTCGGGTCGTCGCCGCGGGCCGCCTCCGGGACCGACGTGTCGAGCACGTCGCCGTCGGCGCCGCCCTCCTTGCCCAGCACCGCGGTCGCGACGACCAGGCCGAGCGCGTCGTAGCGCACGCCGCTGCGGTTGCCGTTGGGGTCGGTCAGCAGCCACGGCCGCAGCACGCGGTAGTGCGGCTGCGCCTCGGACATGTTGCGCAGCGGGTCGTACACCCGGACGGGCAGCAGGTGGTGCTCGTCGTACTCGGTCTCCCACTCGGCGCCGAACGGGTCGACGTAGAGCGTCGGCAGGTAGAACTCGCCCGGGTCGGGCACCTGCCGCCCGGAAGGCGCCCACCAGCCGGCGCCCTCGGCCCGCCGCACGTAGCCGGCCTCGCGCAGCTCCGCGTCGGCGAGGCGGCCGCCGTACAGGGCGGTGGTCTGGCCGGGCGCGAAGGCCAGCCGGTAACTGCGCCACGGCAGGGCGCGCAGCCCGGGGGAGCCGAGCGGGAGTTCGGCGGCGAGGTCGTCGGCGGTGTACGTGGTGAGGGTGCGCGCCACCAGCCGCCGCTGCGGCCCGGCGCCCGACAGCTCCTCCTGGTACGGGACCTCGTGGCGCGCCGCCTCCGCGAGGCCGGCGAGGAGGTCGTCCGCCGTGAACGGTTCGCCCGCGGTGCGCGGCGCGACCCCGCCGACCTCGTAGTCGCGGCTCTCCACCGGCACGCCGATCCGCCAGCGGTCCGCCGCCTCCGTGTCGTCGGCGAAGGACCGCTCGGTCAGGGCGAGCCGCAGCCGCCCCTGCTCGGGATCGGCCGGGGACGTGCGCGGATAGGCGATCCGCGCCGACTTCAGGACGTTGCCCCACGCGTCGACCTCGAGGGTGACCTCGTGGACGGTGCGCGGATCGTCCGCCCGCCGCTCGGTGTACACGGTCATCGCCTCGCCGGCGTGGGCGAACACCACCGCGTGCCCGGCCGCGCCCGCGGGCTGCACGAGACGTACCCGGGGGCTCGACTCGACCACGGCGTACGGGCGTTCCTGCGCCGCCGTGCCGTCCTCCGCGTACGTCTCCGCGCGCAGCACCTGCCCGCGCAGCGCCCGCGCCGCCTCCCGCTCCTCGGCCGGGGTGAGCCCGGGCGGCAGCGGGGTGCCCGGCAGCAGCGGGCCGCCGTACTCGTCCGCGTACGGGGTGCCGAGCCGGTCAGGGCCCGGATACCAGCCGGTGTGCTGCCACCGCCGCACCACGGCGGGCGGCTGGTGCAGCTCGCCGGTGGCGGTGGTGAGCGCGTCGCGCTGCTCGACGTACCCGAAGCCGCGGAACTCCCGCTCCGCGCCGTCGAAGTAGCCGTGCCGGTAGCGGTACGCCGCGGCCAGCTCGGTGTCCGCGACGGCGTCGTACGTGACGGTCCCGGCGACGACCTGCACGGGGAACGGCAGCCGGGTCAGCCAGGGCTCGCCGCGCGCCTCGTCGGCCAGGTGGAAGGAGGTGGAGGAGGCGTACCGGACGGTGGTGACCCGGCCCGTCCCGTTGTCGGTCCGGTTCAGCAGGTGCGGCTTGCCGCCGGCCATCAGGTCCACGTAGCGCACCTGCGGCTCGCCGTCGGGACGGGGTTCGGCGACGACGAGGCAGGCCGTGCCCTGGCCCAGCACGTCCGCGACCGAGGCCAGCGCGAGGGGTCCTGTGTGCCGTACGCCGTCGACGTGCTCGGGCGGGCCGAAGGAGTTGCCCGCCTGGTTGAACCACAGCCGCACGCCGTCCGGGCCGAGGTAGAGGACGTCGGCGGGCGCGCTGCCGTCGACGTCGGCGAGCCGGATCCGCCGCTGGTCGAAGCGGTCCGGGTGGTCGAAGACGGGCGCGTGGGACATGGCGACCTTGGGCCCGAAGCGGCCGTGGCCGAGGCTCGGCCAGTACGCGATCTCGCCGTTGCCGATCCGCACCAGGTCGGTGAGGCCGTCGCCGGTCATGTCGGCGAGGTACACGCTCTGCTCGGCGTCGGCGAACAGCAGCCGGGGGCCGTGCTCTTCGGTGCGCCCCGCGGCGATCGTCTCGCCGTCGCGGAACCCGTCGGCGCCTTCGGACGGGTACCAGGTGAGGCCGTCGTCGGCGGTGACGAGCACGTCGGCGAGGCCGTCGCCGGTGAGGTCGGCGAACCGCAGGTTGGCGTCGTCCCAGTCCAGCGACGGCAGGTGGCGGAAGGTCGCGAAACCGGCCCAGCCGCGGTCGGCGGTCCGCTCGTGGTAGCCGGGGTCCGCGGTGCCGCCGGCCGGCCCGGAGCCGCCGGGGCCGCCGCCGAGGCGGACGACCGCGGGCCGCCCGTCGCCGTCGAGGTCGAGCAGTTGCCCCCCGGCGGCCCCGGCCGCTCCGGCGGTCCCGGCCGCCCCCGCCGCCCCGTTCGGCAGCGGGTCGACGGGCCGTGGCGGGCCGACCCGCCCGCCGCCCAGGTTGCGCCGGTAGTACCAGGCGCCGCCCTGCTCGGCGAGGATCCCGGCGATCCCCTCGCCGTCGAGGTCCGCCCACTGGTAGGGCCCGTCGAGCCGTACGTCGCCGTCGTCGGACGTCAGGGTGCCCACCGCCGCCGACACGGTCCGCTCGGTGTACCCGAAGGTGAGCCGGGGCAGCTCCGCGTATGCGTAGCCCTGCCCGTCGGGCACGTAGCCGCGGTGGGTGAGGGAGACCAGCCTGGTGGCGGCCGGGTCCTCGGCGTACCCGAGCAGCAGGGCGCTTACCAGCCGTGGCCGGGGCCCGAGTTCGGGGATCCGGTGGAACGTCAGCACGCGGCGGCAGAGCCGGTACGTGCGCACCTCGAAGCCGGGCCGCCGGGTGGACCACGGATCGGCGCGCACCGGCCACGGCCGGACCTCGCCGGGGGCGGGCGCGTCCTCGTCGTGCTCCCCGTAGTCGAGGACCACCTCGAAGCAGAAGCCGGCGGCGGCGCCGGGCTCGGTGTTCCCGTACCGGATGCGCTTCAGGTGCCGGTTCGCGACCTGGGCGCGGTTGCGCTCCTCGGGGGCGGAGGTGTCGACGCCGGCGCGGTCCTCCGCCTTGTACTCGTACACGGTGACGTTGCCGCGGTCGTCCTCGGTCCGCTGGAGCAGCCACCGGTACACGCGGCGCCCGGGGTCCGCGGGGTCGGCGACGCGGGCCTCCTCGTCGCGGCCGTAGACGCTGGTGACGTTGTCCCTCGACGTCACCCGCCAGTGCAGGTCGCCGCTGCCGCGGTGGCGCCACTGCTCGATCCGCACGAACGCGCCCTCGGTGCGCGGCCGGTACGCGCTGACGTCGTACGCGCCGGCGGTGCGGGGGGCGGGAAAGGCGGCCGGCACCAGGTCCTCCGTACCGGACAACTGGAAGACGTCCGCGTCGAGATACCGCGGCAGCCCTTTGTCGGTGCGGCGGGAGATGGACGGCACGTCGAGCGACCAGCCGAGGCCGAAGGGCGAGTTGCCCGCCCCGGAGTCGTAGCCGAGGGTGAGCGCGGGCTCGGCGCCGCGGGCCGGCGAGACGGCGAGCGGCACGGAGAGGGCGGGGGTGCCGGTCACCGGATCGGTCGTGAACTTCTCTCCCATGCCCCGGAGCGCGCCGCCGGCCACGGGCAGCGACAGCGCCGGCAACTCCCGCGGTTCCCCGGCCTCCTGGCCGCCCGCCGCCCGGTCGCCTGCCACCGGCGCGGCACCGTTCTGCCCCTCACCCATACGCCCCTCCAGGGCCGCCGAGCTGAGTAGTCGCGGCTCAGATTAGGGAGGTGAAGGCGGCAGATCACATGTCAAGAGCGCATAAGCACCTGAAAGGCTGAGATCTGCGGAGATCACGTTCACGTCCGGCACCTGAGGCGGACCTTCGGGGTTCCGCATCGAGGGGGAGGTGCCCGGGGCCGCCGCCGTCCTAGGTTGTGGCGGGACCGAAACCCGAGCATTCGTACCGAAGAGACGCGCCGCGGCCCTCACTTCCCGAGTGGGAGCGCCCGCCGCCCGTCCTCCGCCACCGCCTCACCCGCACCCCTGCTCCGCCGCTGCCCTACCGCCCCCTGCCCTGAAACGGCCGGGCCGCGCGGGCCGGTAGCCGGCAACGGCGGGCGGTGTACGGGTGGCCCCCGTACAGGAGACCGACATGACCCTCACCCGGCCCGCCCCCGACCTCCGGCCGGAGACCGCCGGCCCACCCGTCCCCTCCGCCCGGCCGCCACGGGCGTTCGCCCTGATCCCCGCGCTCGTCGCCCTCGTCCTCGGACTGTGGGGGCTGGAGCGCGGCGGGTCGATGTGGCGCGACGAGGCCGCCACGTACGACATGGCGAGGCGCACCCTGCCGGAACTCCTGCACACGCTCGGCAGCGTGGACGCGGTCCACGGCCTCTACTACCTCCTGATGCACGCCGTGTTCGCCCTGTTCGGCGACAGCCTGTACGCGCTGCGTCTGCCCTCGCTGCTCGCCATGTCCGCCGCGACGGCCGGCGTCGCGGTGCTCGGCGGCCGGCTGGCGGGTCCCCGTGCCGGGCTGCTCGCGGGTCTGGCGTTCACGCTGCTGCCCGCGGTGCAGCGCTACGCGCAGGAGGGCCGCTCGTACGCGCTCGTCTGCGCCGCCGTCACCTGGGCGACCTGGCTCTTCGTACGCGCCCTGGAAGAACGCCGGCTGCGGCTGTGGCTGGGCTACGGGGCCCTGGCGCTGACCGCCTGTCTGCTGCACGAGTTCGCGGTGCTCGCCGTCGCCGCGCACGGGGTCACGCTGTGCCTCTCACCGCACTCCCGCGAGGACCGGCGTGCCTGGACGTGGACGGCGGCCGCCGTGGCGGCGGTGCTGGCCCCGCTCGCCGTGGTCAGCTCGCTCCAGTCGGAGCAGGTGGCCTGGATCGGCCCGCCCGGCCCCGGCGCGCTTCTCGGCTACCTCGTGCCCGCCCTCGCCGGCCTGCTCTGCGCCGCCCTCCTCCCGGCGGCCCGGCGGCAGTTGCGGGTCCTCGCCCTGCCGCTGCTGATCCTGCCCGGCGGCGTCCTGCTGCTGGCCACCGCGCTCCACCCGCTCTACATCTCCCGCTACGTCCTCTACGAGGAGGCCGGCCTGGCGCTGCTCCTCGGCGCGGCCCTCGACCACCTCTGGCGCCGCCGGTGGCACCGGCTGCCGCTCGCCCTCCTCGTCGCCGCGTCGGCGGTGGTGGCGCTGACCCAGGTCGGGCAGCATCTCCGCAGCCCGGAGGGCCGCAAGGACGACCTGAGCGGCATCGCCCGCGCCGTCGGGACCCAGGGGCGGCCCGGCGACGGACTGCTCTTCATGCCGGGCAAGCTCCGTATCTGGCAGGCGGCGGAGCCCGAGGCGTTCACCGGCCTGGTAGACCTCGCGGAACGGACCGACCCGCGCTCGTCCGACACCCTCTACGGGGTGGAGCTCCCGCCCGCGGCCATCCATGGGCGGATGCTCGCGGCCGACCGCATCGTCGCGCTGCGCGAGCCGGCCGGTGAGCCGGTCGACGACACCGCGCGGGAGAAGGCGAAACGGGACGTCCTGCGGACGCACTTCCGCGTCTGCGGCAGCACGGAAGTCCACGGCGCGCGCGTCACCGTCTACGCCCGGCCCGGCCGGTGCGACCCCGCGTAGTACCTGAGGAGGACCCGCCCGGATCCGTATCCCGGAGGACGCCACCGCGCCCCGCACGCCCGTACGGTGTGCGGGTGATCGAGTCCACGCGCAAAGCCCCCCGCGTCCGCGGCGAGTTCGACGTGATCCGGGACGGCTGGCGGCTGCTCGGCCTCCGGACGGCCAGGGCGCGCCGCGAGCTGTTCAAGGAAGCGTTCGCGCTGATGCCACTGCCCGCGCTGTCCTCGGACGCGCCGATGGTGAGAGACATGCCCCCCGCCGTCAGGCGCGTGGTCGTCTGGCTTCCGCACATGGCGATCGTCGCGCTGGCCCTGTACCTGTTCGGCTGGGGCAGCGGCTGGTACGGGATCAGCGACAGCGAGTACTACGACGAGTTCGGGTCCTACGAGCCGCACTACCTGACCCTCGAAGGCGGCAACATCGGGCTGCCCGTCAGCCTGGCCGCGGCGCTCCCTCTGCTGCTGGTCCTCTTCCGGCCGGTCGGCGCCTGGTGGCTGTCCATGGTGGTGTGCTTCGCCATCGCGGTGACGAACAGTTCGGCGGACGACTGGCCCTGGGCGGACCCGACGTTCGTCTCGCACCTTGTCGTGCTGACGATCGCCGCACTGCACCGCAGCATCGGCGCCGCCATCGCGATGTGGCTCCTCACCGCTCTGAGCGGTCTCGTCGCGTTCTGGCTGAGCCTGCGGCCCGCCGAAGAGGTGAACGTCCTCCAGATGACCGTCGCCTCGGCCGTCGTGATCGCCGTCGCCGTCTCGATACGCGG
Source organism: Streptomyces sp. NPDC004134 (assembly GCF_042874195.1). Lineage (NCBI taxonomy): Bacteria > Bacillati > Actinomycetota > Actinomycetes > Kitasatosporales > Streptomycetaceae > Streptomyces > Streptomyces sp. NPDC004134. The sequence continues at coordinate 92,994 of NZ_JBIAMS010000025.1, forward strand.
CTGGACCGTCGCCAGCCTCCGCGCCCAGGCGAGCGGCGCGCTCACCGCCCAGGAGCGCTCCCGGCGTACGCGGCTGGAGAAGCGCACGTCCATCGCGCACGAGCTGCACGACGTCGTGGCGCACCACATGTCCGTCATCGCGATCCAGGCGGAGGCCGCCCCCTACCGGGTGGAGAACCCGCCGCCCGAACTGACCGCGTCCTTCGCGACGATCCGGGAGAACGCCATCGCCGCGCTCGCCGAACTCCGCCGCGTCCTGGGCGTCGTGCGCACCGAGGACTACGAGGCGCCGTCCGCGCCCCAGCCCACCCTCGCCGACCTGGACCGGCTGCTCGGCAACGTCCGCGACGCGGGCCTGACGGTCGGGAAGACCGTCACCGGCGCGCGGCGTGAACTCCCGCAGGGCGTCGAGCTGTCGGCCTACCGCATCGTCCAGGAGGCCCTGAGCAACGTCCTGCGGCATGCCCCGGGCGCCGCCGCGAAGGTCGAGCTGTCGTACGTGCTGGGCGGTCTCGCCCTGCGCATCGTCAACGAGGCGCCGGCCGGTGAGCGGCCGTCGTCGCCCGGCGCCGGGCAGGGCGTCGCGGGGATGCGCGAGCGCGTCGCGATGCTGGGCGGCCGGATGACCGCGGGCGAGACCGCGGACGGCGGCTACGAGGTGGCGGTGCTGCTCCTCACCGACGAACCGGCGGACGACCCCCTCGAAGGCCCCGCCGGCACCTCCGCGGACGCCGCCGTGGCCGAACCAGCCGACGCCGTCCGTGAGAAGGCGGTCGGCACGTGACCATCCGGGTGCTCATCACCGACGACCAGTCGATGGTGCGCGAGGGCTTCACCGTGCTGCTCGACGCCCAGCCCGGCATCGAGGTCGTCGGCGAGGCCGCCGACGGCGGCGCGGCGGTGGACCAGGTGCGCCTGCTCGCACCCGACGTCGTGCTGATGGACATCCGGATGCCGGAGGTCAACGGGCTGGAGGCCACCCGCAGGATCGCCGGAACCGGGCTCGGCACCAAGGTCCTGATCCTCACCACGTACCACCTCGACGAGTACGTCTACGAGGCACTGCGCGCCGGCGCGAGCGGCTTCCTCCTCAAGGACGCCTCCGCCCGCCAGCTCGCCGAGGGCGTCCGCGTCGTCGCCGCCGGCGAGGCCCTGCTGGCACCCACCGTCACCAAGCGCCTGATCACCGTCTTCGCCGAGCGCAAGCCGGTGCTGAACCTCCCCGCGGAAGCCCGCGTGGCCGGCCTCACCGGCCGCGAGACCGAGGTCCTCGCCCTCATCGCGCAGGGGCTGTCCAACGCCGAGATCGCGGCTCATCTCGTCGTCGCCGAGTCCACCGTCAAGACTCATGTGGGCCGCGTCCTGGAGAAGCTGGGGCTGCGGGACCGCACCCAGGCCGCGATCTTCGCCTACGAGACCCGCCTCGTACAGCCGGGTTGACGGGCGACCGGCGCTCCGGCGGGTGGCGGTGCGGCGGGGGGCAGGTGCGTGGCGGGGCGGGGGCGACTGGCGTTGTGGCGGCCGGCGACTGGCCGTGCGGCGGGGGGCTGGTGTGTGGTGGGGCGGGGGTGGGATGTTCGCGGCGCCGGGGGCGGCGGCGCGGTGGGGGCCGGCCCTTCTCGCCGGGGTGGCCGGTGTCGTGGGGGAGACGGGCGTCGGGGTGGCCGGTGTCGTGGGGGAGGCGGGCGTCGGGGTGGGCGGTGTCGTGGGGGAGGCGGGCGTCGGGGTGGGCGGTGTCGTAGGCGCGAAGGGCCCGACGTGGGTTTTGGAGCATCGGGCCCCCCACGCCGGAGCCCAGCCGCATCCCCGAAGGAACCCGCTCCGGCCGCAGCGGCGATCACACGCAACAACCCGCGCCCGCCGGCACCCGGAACCCGCCCACCCGGGGAAGCGACCGGCAACGAGGCCACCCCCGCCGCTGGCGGTTGCCCGGTCTCGAAGCGGCTGCGTGCGTGTCGATGGGCGAATGTCGACCCACAGGGGCGATTTGCCCCAGTTCATCGGGAGGGATGCCGCGAGTTTCGCTCGATCACCTCCAATCGGAGCGACCCTTGCTCCCGCAGGACCGCCCGAGGTCGGCAAGTGCACGCGCGTGGGCGAAAGTCGAGGCCGATGGGCGATTTGGGCTGGTTCTCCGGGTGGGTTGCCGCGAGTTCACCCGCCACGTGCATTCCGAGCCGCCTGGAGCGGCGGATGGCCGGGTGGGTGCGTCCGGGCGGGCGAAAGTCCGCCCGGAAGGGCCGATTCGGGCCTCACCCGGGGGTGTTACCGCGAGTTACGACTCAATCTCTCCCCTATCGCGCCACGGACAGAGCCCCGGCGTGCCGTGGCGTTGTTCCGGTGGTGCACACGGCGGGGGTGGCCTCGTTGCTGGTCGCTTCCCCGGGTGGGCGGGTTCCGGGTGCCGGCGGGCGCGGGTTGTTGCGTGTGATCGCCGCTGCGGCCGGAGCGGGTTCCTTCGGGGATGCGGCTGGGCTCCGGCGTGGGGGGCCCGATGCTCCAAAACCCACGTCGGGCCTTTCGCCTACGACACCGCCCACCCCGACGCCCGCCTCCCCCACGACACCGGCCACCCCGGCGAGAAGGGCCGGCCCCCACCACGCCGCCGCCCCCGGCGCCGCGAACATCCCACTCCCGCCCCACCACGCACCGGGGCTCGACCCACACACACGACCGGCCACCCGCCGGCGACCACGACCACCGGAAGCGGGGAGGGATCCTCCGCCATCTCACCGCTCCCGGGGGGCGTAGCGGCGGCGGAACCGTTCGACGCGGCCGGCGGTGTCCAGCACCTTGGTCCTGCCGGTGTAGAAGGGGTGGCTGGCGGCGGAGACCTCCACGTCGACGACGGGGTAGGTGTGGCCGTCCTCCCAGACGACGGTTTGCCCGCCGGTCGCGGTGGACCGCGTGAGGAAGGCGAACCCTGCCGCCCGGTCGCGGAAGACCACGGGGCCGTAGGAGGGGTGGATGCCGGGCTTCATGCTGATCGGCTCCTTTCTGCGCGCTCTGCTCAGCGCTCTTCGCGGAACGTCACGTGGCGGCGTGCGACGGGGTCGTACTTGCGCAGGTGCAGCCGGTCGGGGTCGTTCCGGCGGTTCTTGCGGGTGACGTAGGTGTACCCAGTGCCCGCCGTGGAGCGGAGCTTGATCACCGGGCGGAGTTCGTTGCCGGCCATGCCCGCAGTGTACATCGTAACGGTTTTCATTTCCATGTAGGGTCCCGTCACGTGACCGGAGGACCACCGACCGAAAGGACCGTCCATGTCCGCCCGATGCCCGCTCACCGGCCGTACACCCGGCTTCGGCAACCGCATCTCCCACTCCCACCGCCGCACCCGCCGGCGCTTCGACCCCAACGTCCAGCGCAAGCGCTACTGGCTGCCGAGCGAGGGCCGCTACGTCCGCCTCACGCTGAGCGCCAAGGGGATCAAGGCCGTCGACGCCATGGGCATCGAGAGCGCGGTGGCGCGGATGCGCGCCCGGGGGGAGCGGATCTGATGGCGAGGACCGGCAAGATCGCGAAGAACGAGCGCCGCCGGGCCGTCGTCGCCCGCTACGCCGCGCGCCGCGCGGAGCTGAAGGAACTCATCCGCAAGCCCACCACCGAGCCCTCCCTGCGCGCGGCGGCACAGCGTGAGCTGCGCGCCCAGCCGCGCGACGCCAGCCCGGTGCGGGTGCGCAACCGCGACAGCACCGACGGCCGCCCCCGGGGCTACCTGCGCGCCTTCGGCCTGTCCCGCATCAACGTCCGCACCCACGCGCACGCCGGCAACCTGCCGGGCGTCCGCAAGTCGAGCTGGTGAAGGAGGCCGGAGATGGCCGCACCCAAGCGCAAACTCTCCCGCAGCCGCACCCGCCACCGCCGCGCGCAGTGGAAGGCGACGCCCCCGGCGCTGGTGCCGGTGACGGTCGACGGCGTCACCCACCGCGTACCGCGGCACCTGGTACGGGCCTGCGCACGCGGCCTGCTGAACTTCGGGGACCGTGGCGGGAGGCACTCGTGACCCGGCACCGCGTGGCACTGGGCACCGTCCAGGAGACGCTGCTGATCCCGCTGTACGGACGCGCCGTGGAAAGCCGCAAAGCCGAACCCGCCCTGCGGGACCCGCGGGCCGAGGAGATCGTCGCCTCGCTCGACTACGACTTCGCCCGCTTCGACGGCCTGCCCAGCCTGGCCGGCACGGTGCTGCGCACGGCGCTGTTCGACGCGTGGGTACGGGACTTCCTCACCGCGCACCCGGACGGCACGGTGGTCGAGATCGGCGCGGGCCTCAACACGCGCTTCGAGCGCGTCGACAACGGCACCGCGCGCTGGCTGGAGTTCGACCTGCCGGACGTGATCGCCCTGCGCCGGGCACTCGTCGCCGGCACCGCCCGCCGCAGGACGGCGGCGGCCTCGGTGACCGGCACGTCCTGGGCGGACGAGGCGGTGGCGCTGGGCGGCGGGGGCCCGTACTTCCTCGCCGCCGAGGCGGTACTGCCGTTCCTCACCGAGCGGGAGGCGCACGGGGTGGTGGAGCTGATGGCCGCGCGCTTCCCCGGTTCCCTGCTGGCGCTGGACACCGCGGGGCCGGGGATCGTGGGCGCGCAGGAGTCGCATGACGCGCTGAGCAGGGTCGAGGCCCGGATGCGGTGGGCCTGCGCGGCCCCGGCGGACCTGGAGACCCGCCACCCGGGCACCCGCATCGCGGCCTCCCACACGCTGACGAGCCTCCCGCGGGACCTCCACGACAACTTGCCGGAGGCGTACCGGGAGATGCTCAGGACCCTGACGGAACAACGCCTCCCCCAGGTAGAGCAGTACCACCTGACCCTCCTCGGCCTCCCGCCCCGCCCGTGACGCCGTCGTGGAAGGGGCGTCTCCGTCCTCGGGCCGCGAGGTCGCCGAACGGCGCTTGGTCCGGCGGAAAACCGGGGGCTTTCGGGCGGGTGCGTGGATAGAGTCGGGTGATGCCCGAGCTGGAGCGGCTGCGTGCCGGACATGGGCCGGCGGTGCTGGCCTTCGAGTTGGCGAACCGCGCCTACTTCGCGGCCGCGGTCCCCGACCGCGGTGACGCCTTCTTCGACCGTTTCCCCGACCGGTTCGGCGCGCTGCTCGCGGAGCAGGAGACCGGCGTCTGCGCCTTCCACGTGCTCGTCGAAGAGGACGGCGCGGTGCTCGGCAGGTTCAACCTGATCGACCTGGAGGACGGCAACGCGGAACTCGGCTACCGGGTCGCGGAGCACGTCACCGGCCGCGGGCTGGCCACGGCGGCCGTCCGCGAGCTGTGCCGCCGGGCGCCGGCCGCGTACGGCCTGCACACCCTGCGGGCGGCCATCGTGCACGGGAACGAGGCGTCCCGGCGGGTGCTGATCAAGGCGGGCTTCACGGACGCGGGACCGGCGGATCCCGCCCACCTCGGCGGCAAGCCGGGCACGTGGTACCGGCGCGACCTGACCCGGGAGGGCCCGCCCCCCGCTGTGTAGGGTGAGCCGGGCGCCCGTAGGGGGCCTCGGGCCGGGAGCAGCGGGGAGATCGAGTTCGTGGCGACATGCAGGAAGTGCGGTGCGCGGAAACGCCGCTGGCCCCGTTCCTGCCCGGCGTGCAAGGCCGGGTCGAGCCGGGCGGACGTGGCCGTGGAAGGCGCGGACGTGGCCGTGTCGCTGGGAGTGCTCGGGTGGATCGGCCGGGGGATCTCGGCAGCCGTACGGGCCGTACTGCGCGCGCTCAACTGACACCGCCCGGGGCGCCCCGGCCGTGGGCCGGGGTGCCCGGCGGGCGGCTCTGCCAGGTGGGCGGCTCTAGTACGAGCAGCCGTTGAGCATGCTCTGCACCGCGGACTTCTCCGCGGAGTCGATCTTCAGGTTCCAGCGGTACTTGGTGTGGATCCAGAACTTGGCGTATCCGCACCAGGACGCGGTGCGCGGGGGCTTCCAGTCGGCCGGGTCGCGGTCGCCCTTGGAGCTGTTGACCTCGGTGGTCACCGCGATGAGCTGCGGGCCGGTGACGTCGTTGGCGAACTGCTGGCGGCGGGCGGTGGTCCAGGAACTGGCGCCTGAGCGCCAGGCCTCGGCCAGGGCCACGACGTGGTCGATGGAGATCTGCGCGGGCGAGCTGCGGGTGACGCCGTCGAAGTAGCTGTACCAGGAGCCGCCGGTGGGGTAGCAGTCGGCGCCGGTGGTGACGTTGGTGCCGTCGCGTTTGAGGACCGTCTCGCGGGTGTTGCAGGTGCCGGAGACGGTGGTCCAGTGGGGGAACAGATCACGGGAGTAGCCGCTCATCGAGCCTTCCGCGGCCACGGTCAGGCTGTTGAGCTCGGTTTGCACTTGGGCCTTGGGCGGCACGTCGGGCGGAAACGCCGCCGCCGGCGGCGCCGCGCCGAGCGCGACACCGAGGGCGAGGGCCAGCAGGGCGAGCGCGGCGATCCAGCCGCGCGGGGATATCGCCGGGGATCCGGGCAACAGGGCCTCCAGGGGGGTGAGGAGGAGCGTCTGCGACGGAGCGGAGCGCCGGCGGAGTCCGCCGGTGCCGAACTGCTCTACGGTTGACGCAGGTTCGAACAGCCCGCCGCGTCTACGCGTATAGACATGCCCATGCCATCTCTCGCCCATGCGCCGCCGCGTCCGCCGGGCCGGTTCCCGCTCCCGGGTCCGGAGGGGGCGGGTGTCTTTGCGGGGTGGGGGTGAGTATGGTGGCCTGTTCGTGCTCGCTCTGCGGGCCCCGTCCGGCTACCTAGGAGACCGCGTATGAGCAGGTACGCGCGCGCGGTCCAGCCCGGCTCCCGCGGTGGGGGCCGGTGGCGGGGTGCCGTCCTCGCCGTCGTGCTCGCCGTCGCCGGAGTGCTCGGGGCCGGCGCCGGGCAGGGCGGGGCGGCGGTGCACGGCGGGCCGTCGTCGTACGGGGCCGCCTTCGACGTGGTCGGCGAGCCCGCCCCGAGCGCCGATCAGCACCTCGCCGGCGCCCCGGGGGCCGGGCCCGAGGACCACGCCGCGCCCCAGCAGGGCCAGCGCGGCGCCCCCGCGGAGCGGCCCTCCGCGCCGTTCCTCGCCGCACCCAGGCCGCCGTACGACCTCCCCCGTACCCCCTCGGTCCCCGCTCCGGCCCCGCCGGACGGCGGCACCCTCCCCGGCTTCAGCCCCGCTCCCGGCGGGGAACGCGCACCTCCGCCCGCTCCAGGCATCTGACACCACCCCCTTTTTCATCCACCCCGGCGCGCCCCGCGCACGCGGGCCACCGCGCCATGCCTGGCTGGAGCAAACCCCATGACACGCGCCACCCGCGTGCGGGCCGTGCTGGCCCTTGCCGTGCTCGCCCTGTCCGTCACCGTCGCCGTCCTCGTGCCCGTACACCTGGGACTCGACCTGCGCGGCGGCACCCAGATCGTCCTGGAGGCCCGCGACTCCGACGCCGCGGAAGCCGACGCGGACACCACCGACCACACCCTCGAAGTGCTGCGCAACCGCGTCGACGCCCTCGGCGTCACCGAGCCCACCCTGACCCGCTCCGGCGACGACCGCATCATCGTCGACCTGCCCGGCGTCCAGGACCCCCGCGAGGCCGCCGACCTCCTCGGCCGTACCGCCCAGCTCACCTTCCACCCCGTCCTCGGCGCCGCGGCGGACGGAGAAGGCGCAGCCGGCAAGGGAGCGGACGGCAAGGCAGCCGACGGCAAGGCAGCCGACGGCAAGGTGCTGCGCGACGAGGCCGGGCAGCCGCTGCGCCTCGGGCCCGCCGCGCTCACCGGCGCCGACGTCGCCGACGCCGAGGCGCTCTTCGACACCCAGCAGGCCCGCGGCTGGTTCGTCACCGTCGGCTTCGACGGCGACGGCGGCTCCGGGTGGGCCGGCCTGACCGGCGCCGCCGCCTGCGCGCCCCCCGGCGATCCGGCGCGGCGCATCGCCATCGTCCTCGACGGCAAGGTCATCTCCTCGCCGCAGGTCGACCCCGGCGTCGGCTGCCGCACCGGCATCACCGGCGGCTCCACCCAGATCACCGGCGACTTCGGCCGGGACGAGGCGCGCGAACTCGCCCTGCTCGTCAACGGCGGCGCCCTGCCCATGCCGCTGGAGACCGTCGAGCAGCGCACCGTCGGGCCGACCCTCGGCGCCGACGCGATCTCCGCCAGCGCCTGGGCCGCGCTCATCGGCGCCGCCCTCACTTCGGTGTTCATCATCGTCGTCTACCGGCTGCTGGGCTTCCTGGCCACCGTCGCCCTCGCCTGCTACGCGCTGATCTCGTACGCCGCCCTGGCCGCCCTCGGCGCCACCCTCACGCTGCCCGGGCTCGCCGGCTTCGTGCTGGCGATCGGCATGGCCGTGGACGCGAACGTGCTGGTCTTCGAGCGGGCCAGGGAGGAGTACGCCGCCGGCCGGCGGCCCACCGTACGCACCGCCCTGGCCGGCGGGTTCCGCAAGGCGTTCAGCGCCATCGCCGACTCCAACGTCACGACGCTCATCGCCGCGGGACTGCTCTTCTTCCTGGCCTCCGGGCCCGTGCGCGGCTTCGGCGTCACGCTCGCCATCGGCGTGCTGGCCTCGATGTTCAGCGCGCTGGTCGTCACCCGGGTCCTCGCCGAGTACGCCGCGGGCCGGCGCGCGCTGCGGGTACGCCCCGGCCGCTCCGGGATCGCGGGCCACGGCCGGGTACGCGCCTGGCTGGTCCGGCGCGACCCGACGCTCATGCGCCACTCGCGCCGCTGGCTCGCGCTCTCCGGCGTCGCCCTGCTGCTGGCCGGCAGCGGCATCGTGGTCCGCGGGCTGGACTTCGGCGTGGAGTTCACCGGCGGCCGGCTCATCGAGTACGCCACCACGCAGCCCGTCGACGCCGACGAGGCCCGCGCCGCGCTCGCCGACGCGGGCCAGCCGCGCGCCGTCGTCAACACCTCGGGCGACGGCGAGCTGAGCGTCCGTACGGAAGAACTCTCCGACGACGAGGCGGCCGAGGTCACCGCCGCGGTGGCGGAGCTGGGCGGCGGCGCGGAGACGGTCCGCGACGAGATGATCGGGCCCAGCCTCGGCGAGGAGCTGCGCACCGGTGCGCTCATCGCGCTCGGCGTCGCCCTGGCCGCCCAACTGGTCTATCTCGCGATCCGCTTCCGCTGGACGTACGCCTCCTCCGCGGTCGCGGCGCTCGTCCACGACGCGGTGATCCTCGTCGGCGTCTTCGCCTGGCTCGGCAAGCCCATCGACGGCATCTTCCTCGCCGCCCTGCTCACCGTCATCGGCTACTCCGTCAACGACTCCGTCGTCCTGTACGACCGCGTCCGCGAACTCGTCGCCGCCGACCGCCGCAAGCCGTTCCGCACCGCCGCGAACACGGCGATCCTGCAGACCCTGCCGCGCACGGTGAACACCGGCACGGGCGCCGTCTTCATCCTCGCCGCGCTGGCGCTGCTCGGCGGCGGCGCCCTCACCGACTTCGCGCTCGCGCTCCTCGTCGGCATCGCCGCGGGCACGTACTCCTCCGTCTTCACCGCCACCCCGCTCGCCATCGAACTCGACGCCCGGAAGAAGAGGTGAGCGACGACTTCCTGCGCGACGTCTTCCTCGGACATGTGATGTGTGACATATTACTGCACCGTCATGCACGTGTTCATGCCAAGAATCTCGTAACCCGGGAGGCGGCAAGTGAGACCGAGACCGGTGAGACGGCGGGGATCAGGACTCATCGTCCTGGCGGTGACCCTCAGCCTGGGCACGGGGCTGCTCGCCACACAGGCGCAGGCCCGCACGGCACCCGAACGCCCCGCGGCGCAGGCGCAGTTGCAGGAGCAGCCCCGGCCGGGGGCGCAAGCGCGGGAGCGGCACGGAAAGGCGCAGCCACCCCCGCGGTCCGCGGCCGTCGCGCAGGACGGCGACGAGCCCGGGCACGTCGGGAAGGACCCGCTCAAGCCGCGGCAGCGTGCCCCGCTGTCCGCGTCGAAGGACGAGCTGAAGCGCGACTACGACGGCCCGGCGACCCCTGCCGAGCGCGCCCGGCCGTCGATGAAGGCGGCCGGGAAGAACGCGCCCGGCAGGAGCGCCGCGGGGAAGGGCGCGGCCGGGAAGGGCGGGGCCGGCGCCGACGCGGCCGCCGCCGCGTGCAGCACCGCCGACTTCACCAGCCGCACCGGCAGCGCCCTGGTCGCCCAGATCAAGGCGTCGACCACGGACTGCGTCAACACGCTGTTCAGCCTGACCGGCGGCGACGCCTACCACGCCTTCCGCGAGGCGCAGATGACGAGCGTCGCGTATGCGCTGCGCGACGGCTCCTCCGCCTATCCGGGCAACAGCAGTACGGGCATGCCGCAGTTGGTGCTCTACCTGCGCGCGGGCTACTACGTGCACTGGTACAACGAGTCCGCCGTCGGCCCGTACGGCCAGGGCCTGAAGACCGCGATCCGGTCGGGTCTGGACGCGTTCTTCGCGAGCGGCCACGCCTTCGACGTCAGCGACGCCAACGGCGAGACGCTCGCCGAGGCGGTGATCCTCATCGACAGCGCCGAGGAGAACGCCCGCTATCTGCACGTCGTCAAGCGGCTGCTGACCGGCTACAACAGCTCGTACGACGGCTCCTGGTGGATGCTCAACGCGGTCAACAGCGTCTACACGGTGCTCTTCCGCGGCCACCAGGTGCCCGAGTTCGTCAGCGCGGTCACCTCCGACCGGAGCGTGCTCACCACGCTGTACGACTTCGCCTCCGGCCACCTCGGCCTGCTCGGCACCGACCGTGCCTACCTGACCTCCAACGCCGGCCGCGAACTGGGCCGGTTCCTCCAGCACTCCGCGCTCCGGCCCGACGTGCGCCCGAAGGGCGCGGGGCTGCTCGGCCAGAGCTCCATGACCGGCAGGACCGCGCCGCTGTGGGTCGGCTTCGCCGAGATGGCCGACTTCTACGACAAGGCCAACTGCGGCTACTACGGCACCTGCAACCTCCAGGAGCGGCTGGCCGCCGCCGTGCTGCCGGTCAACCACACCTGCGGCGGCAGCCTGCGCATCCGCGCCCAGGACATGACCGCGGCCCAGCTCGGCGAGTCGTGCGCCAGCCTGGCCGGCCAGGACGCGTACTTCCACGGCATCGCGCGCGACAGCGGGCCGGTCGCCGGGGACCGCAACACCACCCTGGAGGTGGTCGCGTTCGACTCCAGCACCGACTACCAGACCTACGCGGGCGCGATGTTCGGCATCGACACCAACAACGGCGGCATGTATCTGGAAGGGGACCCGTCCGCCGCCGGCAACCAGCCCCGGTTCATCGCCTACGAGGCCGAGTGGGTGCGGCCCGCGTTCGAGATCTGGAACCTCAACCACGAGTACACGCACTACCTCGACGGCCGCTTCAACATGTACGGCGACTTCACCGCCAACGTCTCCACCCCGACGATCTGGTGGATCGAGGGCTTCGCGGAGTACGTGTCCTACTCGTACCGCAATCTGCGCTACGACGCCGCCGTCACCGAGGCGGGCCGGCGCACCTACGCGCTCAGCACGCTGTTCGACACCACGTACAGCCATGACCAGACGCGCGTCTACCGGTGGGGCTACCTGGCCGTCCGGTACATGCTCCAGTCCCACAGGCCCGAGATGGACACCGTCCTCGGCTACTACCGCGGCGGCAACTGGAGCGCCGCCCGCAGCTATCTGACCGGCAGCATCGGCTCGCGCTACGACGGCGACTGGTACACGTGGCTGACCGCGTGCGCCGCCGGCGAGTGCGGCGGAGGCGGCGGGGGCGGCGGCATCACCGAGTGCACCGGCGCCGACACCCGCCAGATGGACCGCAACTGCCGGCGCAGCGGCGTCACCGCGAGGGCGGGGGACCACGCGTACTTCTACGTCTACCTCCCGGCCGGCACCCGGCAACTGAAGATCACCACCGAGGGCGGCACCGGCAACGCGGACCTCTACTACAACAGCAGCACCTGGGCCACGACCGGCAGTTACACCAGCAGGTCGACGGGACCCGGCAACGGCGAGACGCTGACGGTGAGCAACCCGCAGGCCGGCTACCACTACCTCACCCTCGCCGCCGCCGCGGACTTCGGCGGAGCCACGGTCACCACCGAGTACTGACCGGGTAGGGACACAGGGACACGACGGTAGGAGGGAGGAACCCGGGGGAGCCCGGGTGGCGAGCGGAGCGCACCACCGCCGCCACCCGGGCCGTCCGCGCGCCCGGCGCGCGGGCGCGGGGGGATCGTCCGCCGGTGCCGGTACCCAGAGAACCATGTGACATTGTACTGTTGTCCGAGGGCCCGCGACCGCGCGGCCCGCGCCTGCCTGCCGCGACTCACCCGGAGTACTCCATGACCTCTGCCCCACAGGAACGGTCCCGCCCCTGGCACGGCCTCATGGTCGCCACCGCGCTCCCGCTGCGCACCGACCTGACCGTGGACTTCGACGCCTACGCCGAGCACGTACGCCGGCTCCTCGACGCCGGCTGCGACGGGGTCGTGACCAACGGCTCCCTGGGCGAGTACCAGACCCTCACCGACGACGAGCGCATCCGCCTGGTGCACACCGCCGTGGCCGCGGCCGGCGACGGCGACCGGGTCATGGTGGGCGCGGCGGCGTACGGCAGCGCGGAGGCGCGCGGCTGGACCGAGCGGGCCGCGGAGGCCGGCGTCGGCTCGGTCCTGCTGCTCCCGCCCACCGCGTACCGGGCGGACGAGGCGGCGGTGCGCGCGCACTACGCGGAGGTGGCGAAGGTCGGGCTGCCGGTGGTGGCGTACAACAACCCGTACGACACCCGCACCGACCTCACCCCCGCGCTGCTCGCCGCCATGCACGGCGAGGAGAGCATCGTCGCCGTCAAGGAGTTCACCGGCGACGTCCGCCGCGCCTACGAACTCGCCGAGCTGGCGCCCGGACTCGACCTGCTCGTGGGCGCGGACGACGTCCTGCTGGAGCTGGCCGTCGCCGGCGCCGTCGGCTGGATCGCCGGCTTCCCCAACGCGCTGCCCGACGCCTGCGCCACCCTCTACCGCGCCGCCACCGGCGGCGACCTGGCGCTGGCCAAGCCGCTCTACCGGGCCCTGCACCCGCTGCTCCGCTGGGACTCCAAGCCGGAGTTCGTCCAGGCGATCAAGCTGTCCATGGACGTCGCCGGGCTGCACGGCGGCCCCTGCCGCCCGCCGCGCTCGCCGCTGGCGGACGAACAGGCCGCGGTGGTGAGGGGCATCACGGAGAAGCTGCTCGCCGAGGGCCTGGGCTGACCGGCCGCCCCGCCGCGTAGGGAGGGGATCCAGACCGCGTCGGGACCATACCCGCGTACGGATCGCCTCCCCGTACGGATCCGCAGCCGCCTTCCGTCCCGGTCCCCGGCCGCCGGGGCGGAAGGGCGGGGTACGCTACAACAATGTCACATCGCGCATCCGGCCCCTGCCGCTCCCGGAGGGAACACCATGGCTGAGGCGAAGCGGGGCACGCTCATCTCGGTGCAGAAGCACCTGCGCGACCAGGTCGCCAACGCCCTGCGGGCCGCGCTGATAGCGGGCGAGCTGCGGCCCGGCGTCATCTACTCCGCGCCCGCGCTGGCCACGGAGTTCGGCGTCTCGGCCACGCCCGTGCGCGAGGCCATGCTCGACCTCGCCCGCGAGGGCCTGGTCGAGGCCGTGCGCAACAAGGGCTTCCGCGTCACCGAGATGACCGAGGGCGACCTCGACAACTACACGGAGATCCGCGAGCTGATCGAGATCCCCACCGTGGGCCGGGTGACGGAAGTGGCCACCGAGGAGCAGTTGGAGGCGCTGCGCCCGCTCGCGGAGGACATCGTCAAGGCCACCCGCGACCACGACCTCATCGGCTACCTGGAGGCCGACCGCCGCTTCCACCTCGACCTGCTCGCGCTGGCCGGCAACGACCACCTGGTCACCGTCGTCGCCGAACTGCGCAACCGCTCCCGGCTGTACGGCCTGACCGACCTCGACCGCGCCGGCGTGCTCGTCGACTCCGCGCAGGAGCACCTCACCCTGCTCGACCTGATGATCGCCGGCAACGCCACCGCGGCCCAGGAGCTGATGGCGGGACACCTCGGCCACATCCGCACCCTGTGGGCGGCCGGCCGGCGCAGCGCCGCGAAGCGCGCGAGCGCACTGCGCCTCGGCGAGGGCTGACCAGCGGCACCGGCGGCGGCGCGAAACGCGGAGCCGCCCGCGGCGCCGTGCGGCGCCGCGGGCGGTGGGACGGCCCGGCGGGCGGGGCCGGACGCGGGCGAGGACGGCGCACCGCCCGGCCCCCCGCTCAGACCGCCCGGCGGCCGCCGTCGAGCAGAGTCCCCATCCACTCCTCGACGGCGTCCGGGTCCCGTGGCAGCCCGTCCGACATCAGCCGGGCGCCGTCCTCGGTGATCACGAGGTCGTCCTCGATCCGCACGCCGATGCCGCGCAGTTCGAGCGGCAGCGTCTCGTCGTCGGGCTGGAGGTAGAGCCCGGGTTCCACGGTGAGGACCTGGCCCGCCGCGAGCACCCCGTCGAGATACGCGCTCGCCCGCGCCTTGGCGCAGTCGTGCACGTCCAGACCGAGCATGTGCCCGCTGCTGCACAGCGTGTAGCGCCGGTACAGGCCGCTGTCGGGTGCGAGCGCCTCCTCGGGGGTGACGCGCAGCACGCCCCAGTCGTAGAGCCCTTCGGCGATCACCGCCATCGCCGCCTGGTGGAAGTCGCGGAAGCGGGCGCCCGGTCGCAGGGCCGCGATGCCGGCGTCCTGGGCGTCGAGGACGAGTCGGTACACCTGCCGCTGCACCGGTGAGAAGCGCCCGGACAGCGGGAGGGTGCGGGTGACGTCGGCGGTGTAGAGGGTGTCGGTCTCCACCCCGGCGTCGAGGAGCAGCAGGCGCTCCGGGTCGAGCCGGCCGTCGTTGCGGATCCAGTGCAGCACGCAGGCGTGTTCGCCGGAGGCGGCGATGGTCTCGTACCCGGTGCCGTTGCCCTCGGCGCGGGCGCGGGTCTGGAAGACGCCCTCCAGCCAGCGTTCGCCGCGCGGGTGGCGCAGGGCCGTGGGCAGGGCGCGTACGACGTCCTCGAAGCCGGCCGCGGTGTGGTCGACGGCGAGTTGGAGCTGCCCGACCTCCCAGGCGTCCTTGACCAGCCGCAACTCCGCCAGATACGCCCCCAGTTCGGCGTCCCGGTCCGGCTCCGCCGCGCTGTGCGGGCCGCGGTCGAAGAGGCCGTCGACGCGGGCGTCGAGCCCGGAGAGCACCCGGGCCTCGGGCCGAGGCCCCGCGGTGAGCTTGGCGAGTCCTTCGAGGTCGCGGCAGGCGACACCGGTCAGTTCGGCGGCCTCGTCGAGGTCGGGGCGGCGGCCGACCCAGAACTCGCCGTAGCGGCGGTCCCGGTAGAACTCGTCGGTGTCCCGGGCCGAGCGCGGCCGCAGGTACAGCACCGCCTCGTGCCCCTCGGCCCCGGCGGGCTCCAGGACGAGGACGTGTCCCGCCTGGTCCTCGCCGGCCAGCCCGGTCAGCCAGGCGTACGCGCTGTGCGGCCGGAAGCGGTGATCGCAGTCGTGGGAACGGACCTTGAGTGCTCCCGCCGGCACCACCAGCCGCTCGCCGGGGAAGCGCGCGGACAGCCGCGCGCGGCGGCCGGCGAGCGCGTCGTACCCGGGGACGCGGCGGCCTGACGGCAGCGGGCTGGGCGCCCACGCGCTGCTCATGAACCTCTGCAGGGCGGGCGGGACGTCGAGGTCGTGGCTGCCGGTGTGCGGGCGGGCGAGGGGCTTGTCCATCGGGGCGGCTCCTGGTGAGCGGGGGGTGCCGGACACGGGTGCGTAACGAGTCCGCTGATCCCTTGCCAATAAAATTGCACATTATTATGTTACACAGCGCGCCAGGGGAGGGAAGCGGTCCGTACGGCCCAACTGCCCTCGGTGATCTCGGATCCAGCCCCCCGGACCCACCCACGACGGAGTGGAACATGATCAGCAGAAGTGTGCGCGCCGCCCTCGCGGCGTCTCTCGCGGCAGCCCTCACCGCAGGCGCGGCCGCCTGCTCGGCCGACTCGGGTGACTCCGGCGGCAAGGGGCGAAACCCCGGCGCCACCGGCGTGATCGGCGGTACCCCCAAGCGCGGCGGCACCCTGACCGTGCTCTCCAACCAGGACTTCGCCCACCTCGACCCGGCCCGCAACTGGACCATGCCCGACATGGACTTCGGCATCCGGCTGCTCTACCGGACCCTCACCACCTTCCGGGCCGAGCCCGGCGAGAAGGGCACCGAGATCGTCCCCGACCTGGCCACCGACCTCGGCACGCCCACCGAGGGCGGCAAGGTGTGGACGTTCACGCTGAAGAAGGGGCTCACGTACGAGGACGGCAGCCCGATCACCGCCGCGGACGTGAAGTACAACGTCGAGCGGTCCTTCGCCGCCGACCTCACCGGCGGCCCGGACTACGCGCAGCAGTACCTCGCCGGCACCGAGGGCTACGCGGGCCCGCTGGACGGCGAGCACCTGGACTCCATCGAGGTGCCGGACGAACGGACCATCGTCTTCCGTCTCAAGCGGCCGATCGCCGAGTTCTCCTACACCGCCACCCTGCCGACGTTCGCGCCGGTGCCCGCGGCCCGGGACAAGGGCGTCCAGTACGACCAGCGGCCGTTCTCCTCCGGCCCGTACAAGATCGACCGCTACGACCGCGGCAAGGAGCTGGTGCTCGTACGCAACGAGCACTGGCGCGCCGCCACCGACCCCGTGCGCAAGGCGTACCCCGACCGGATCGTGGTCAAGATGGGCCTCGGCGGCGACCAGATCGACGACCGGCTCATCGCGAGCGGCGGCGGCGACGCCTCCGCCGTGGAGTGGGCCGACATGCGCCCCGAGAGCGTCGCCAAGGTGCTCTCCAAGGAGGGCGTACGGGCCCGGCTCGCCGCGGAGATCACCGGCTGCACCGACATGCTGCACCTCAACACCTCGCGCGCGCCCTTCGACGACCCCGTGGTGCGGCAGGCGATGATGGCCGCCGTCGACCGCGAGGCCCAGGTCACCGCCAACGGCGGCCCCGCGCTCAACGAGGTCGCCACCGCCTACCTGCCGCCCGCGCTGGCCGGCGGCGAGAAGAGCGACGTGCTCGGCATCCCGCCCGCCGGCGACGTGGAGAAGGCGAGGCAACTGCTCGCGGACGCCGGCAAGTCCGACGGCTTCACCGCCACCCTCACCGTCTCCACCGGCGACAAGACCAGGGCCGAGGCGCTGCAGCAGAGCCTGGACCGGGCCGGCGTCACCGTGAAGATCCGGACCGCCGACCCGTCCGTCTTCTACGACACCATCGGCGACACGAGGAACGCGCCCGACATGGCGATCAGCGGCTGGTGCCCCGACTACCCCTCGGGCGCCACCTTCCTGCCGTTCGTCTTCGACGGCCGCACCATCCAGGAGACCGGCAACAAGGGCAACTACGCCCAGTTCCGCGACGAGGAGGTGATGCGGGAGATGGACCGCATCGCCACCCTGACCGACGTCGGCGAGGCGAACGAGGCGTGGACCGCGCTGGACGCCGGGATCATGAAGAAGGCGCCCTCGGTCCCGCTGCTCTGGGAGCGCAAGCCGCTGCTCGTCGGCGACAACATCGCCGGCGCGTTCGGGCACCCGGTCTGGACCGGGCAGTTCGACTACGCGGTCATCGGGCTGAAGGACCCGGGGAAGTCATGACGGCACTCCGCAAGGGTTCCGGGCGGACGCAGACCGAGCGCGCCGGGGCGCGGCCCGGTCCGGAGGAGGACGCCGGCCGGGGCCCCTGGCGGCTGGCGTGGCACGCGGTACGCGGCGACCGCGGCGCCTTCGCGGCCCTCGTCGTCGTCGCCCTGCTCGTCGTCATGGCCGCCGCCGCGCCGCTGCTCAGCACGCTCGGCGGCTGGTCACCGACCGAGTTCGACAAGACCGCCGTCGACCCGTACCTCGGCGGCCTGCCCAAGGGCCCGCTCGGCGGGATCGGTGCGGAGCACTGGCTGGGCGTGGAGCCGGTCACCGGCCGGGACCTGTTCGCCCGGGTCGTCCACGGCGGCCAGGTCTCGCTCTTCATCTCCTTCGCGGCCACCGCCATCGTGGTCGTCGTCGGCACCGCCGCGGGCATCGCGGCGGGCTACTTCGGCGGCCGGACCGACACCGTGCTCAGCCGGCTGATGGACCTCACGATGTCCTTCCCCTCGCTCATCTTCATGATCGCGATGATGTCGGTGGCCCAGGACGTCAACCGGGTGCTGCTGATGACCGGCGTCATCGGCATCTTCGGCTGGCCCGGCATCGCCCGCGTGGTGCGCGGCGAGACGCTGTCGGTCAGGCACCGCGAGTACGTCGACGCCGCCCGCGCCGGCGGGTTCGGGGCCTGGCGGATCGTCACCCGGGAGATCCTGCCGAACGTCTCGGGGCCCGTCATCGCGTACACCACCCTGCTGATCCCCGGGATGATCAGCACCGAGGCCGCGCTCAGCTTCCTCGGCGTCGGCGTGCAGCCGCCGACCTCCTCCTGGGGGCAGATGATCTCCGAGGCGGTCTCCTTCTACGAGACCGACCCCATGTACTTCGTCATCCCCAGCGCCTTCCTCTTCCTGGCCGTGCTGGCGTTCACCGTCCTCGCCGACACGCTCCGGGAGACCCTCGACCCCCGGGGAGACCACGCGTGATCCTCTACCTGGCCCGCCGGCTCGTGGGCGTCGCCGGCGTCCTGCTGGCCATCTGCCTCGTCACCTTCACCATCTTCTACCTGCTGCCCGCCGACCCCGCCGCGGCCGCCTGCGGCAAGACCTGCACGCCGGAGCGGCTCGCCGAGGTGCGCCACTCCATGGGGCTCGACCAGCCGCTGTGGCGCCAGTTCACCGACTACCTCACCGGGATCTTCGCGGGCCGCGAACTGGGCGAGGGACCGCAGGCGCTCCAGTGCGGCTTCCCCTGCTTCGGCTACTCCTACGAGTACGCGCTGCCGGTGTGGGACCTGCTCACCGACCGGCTGCCGGTCTCGGCGTCGCTGGCCTTCGGCGCCGCGCTCATGTGGCTGGTCCTCGGCCTCGGCACGGGCATCGCCGCCGCCCTGCGCAAGGGCACGCGCACCGATCGCACCCTGATGGTCGGTGCCGTGGCCGCCGCCTCGCTGCCGGTGTACTTCACCGCCGTCATGCTCATCCACGGCGTGGTGCGCGTCGCAGGCGTGCTGCCGTATCCCGAGTACGCCGCCCTGACCGACGACCCGCTCGGCTGGGCCGCGAACCTGCTGCTCCCGTGGACCGCGCTGGCGCTGCTCTACGCCGCGATGTACGCCCGGCAGAGCCGCAGTTCGATGATCGAGGCCATGGCCCAGCCCTACATCCGCACCGCGCGCGCCAAGGGCATGCCCGAGTCCGTCGTCGTGGTCAAGCACGGGCTGCGCTCCGGCATGACGCCGGTGCTGACCCTCTTCGGCATGGACCTCGGCGGGCTGCTCGCCGGCGCCGTGATCACCGAGAGCATCTTCGGCATCCCGGGCGTCGGCAGGCTCTTCTTCGACGCCCTCCAGCGCTCCGACCAGCCGGTGATCCTCGGGGTCACGCTGCTGGCGGCCTTCTTCATCGTGGCGGCGAACCTCGTCGTGGACATCCTCTACGCGGTCGTCGACCCGAGGGTGAGGTACTGAACATGACCGCTGAGGACACCACCCCCACCACCCCCGGCGGCCCCGCCGCCGGGCCGCCGCTGCTGCGCGTCCGCGACCTGAGGGTCACCTTCCCGACCGCCGCCGGGCCCGTGCGGGCCGTCGACGGCATCGACTTCACCGTACGGGCCGGCCGCACCCTCGGCATCGTCGGCGAGTCCGGCTCCGGGAAGTCCGTGACGTCCCTGGCCGTGATGGGGCTGCACCGCGGCGCCGAGGTCAGCGGGTCCGTCGCGCTCGCGGGCCGGGAGCTGAGCGGCCTCGCCGACCGGGAGCTGGCGCGACTGCGCGGCCGCCGGATGGCGATGATCTTCCAGGACCCGATGTCCAGCCTGCACCCTTACTACACGGTCGGCGAGCAGATCGCCGAGGCGTACCGCGTGCACTTCGGCGCGGGCCGCCGCGCCGCCCGCAGGCGGGCGGTGGAGATGCTCGGCGAGGTCGGCATCCCCGAGCCCGCGCGCCGGGCCGCGGACCACCCGCACCGGTTCTCCGGCGGCATGCGCCAGCGGGTCATGATCGCCATGGCGCTGGCGTGCGAGCCCGACCTGCTCATCGCCGACGAGCCGACCACCGCGCTCGACGTCACCGTGCAGGCGCAGATCCTGGAGCTGATCGCCCGGATCCAGGCCGAGCGCGGCCTCGGCGTCGTGATGATCACCCACGACCTGGGGGTGGTCGCGCGCGTCGCGCACGAGGTCCTGGTGATGTACGCGGGCCGGCCGGCGGAACAGGCGCCGGTGGAGGAGCTGTTCGCCGGCCCCGCGCACCCGTACACGCGCGGGCTCCTCGACTCGCTGCCGCGGCTCGACGACGACCCGGGCGTGCCCCTGCACACCATCCCCGGCAGCCCGCCGTCGCTGCTCGACCCGGGCCCGGGCTGCGCGTTCGCGCCGCGCTGCTTCCGCGCCGCCGAGGCGGCGGACGACGTACGCGCACGCTGCGCGGGGGCGCGGCCGGACCTGGTACCGCTGCGGCCGGGGCGGCTGGCGTCCTGCCATCTGCCGCTGGCCGCGGCCCCGTCCGGGCGCCAGGACGGCCCCGCCGACGTGCCCGCCCCGACCCCCGCACCGGAGGGAACCCGATGACGTCCACCCCCGGGGCCGGGCCCGCGGCGCTCACCGCGCCCGGCCCGCGCCCGGCCGCGGGCGAGCCGCTGCTGTCGGCCCGCAACCTGGTCAAGACCTTCCCCGGCCGGCGCACCCGCACCGGCCGCGCCGCCCCCGCCGTACGGGCGGTGGACGACGTCGGCTTCGACCTGCGGGCGGGCGAAACCCTGGGCCTGGTGGGGGAGTCGGGCTGCGGCAAGTCCACCACCGGCCGGATGCTCGTCCGGCTGCTGGAGCCGACCGGCGGCTCCGTGACGTTCGACGGCACGGACATCACCCACCTCGGGCAGCGCGCGCTGCGCCCGGTGCGCCGCCACGTCCAGATGGTCTTCCAGGACCCCGTCTCCTCGCTCAACCCCCGCCACCGCGTGCTCCGCACGCTCACCGACCCGATGGTCGTCCAGGGCACGGAGCCGCGCGCCGCGCGCCTGCGGGCCGCGGAACTGATGGAGCAGGTCGGGCTCGGCGCCGAGCATCTGGAGCGCTACCCGCACCAGTTCTCCGGCGGCCAGGCGCAGCGCATCGCCATCGCCAGGGCGCTGGCGACCGGGCCGCGGCTGATCGTCGCGGACGAGCCGGTGTCCGCGCTCGACGTCTCCATCCAGGCCCAGATCGTCAACCTGATGGAGCGCCTCCGCCGCGAACTGGGCCTCGCCTACCTCTTCATCGCCCACGACCTGTCGGTGGTCAAGCGGGTCTGCGACCGCGTCGCGGTGATGTACCTGGGCCGGATCGTGGAACTGGGCGACCGCGACGAGGTCTACGCCCGCCCCGCCCACCCGTACACCCGCGCGCTGCTCTCCGCGGTCCCGGTGCCGGACCCGGCGGTGGAGCGCACCCGCGAACGCATCGTCCTCAAGGGCGACCTGCCCGGCCCCGCCGCGCCGCCGGGCGGCTGCGCGTTCCACCCGCGCTGCCCCAAGGCCCAGGACAGGTGCCGGACGGAGCGCCCGCTGCTGCTGCGCGCGGGCGGCGGCACCCGGGAGGCCGCCTGCCACTTCCCGGAGACCGGCTGACTCCCGCCCCATCGGCGGGAATTGGCGTCGGAGGGCGGGCGGACCGCGTGAATCAGGGATGTTCCGGGCCGCGCGGGCACGCCGATGGTGGGCGTATGACTTCCGCATCCGTGGCGAGCACGTGGACCTACGACGACTTCACCCGCGGCGCCCTCGACCCGGCCCGCTGGCGGGTCATGGAGATGACGGGGGCCGGGGGCGTACGGCACGAGTACCGGGACGACAACGCCCGGGTCCGCACCGGGGACGGGCGGCTGACGCTGACCGTGAACCCGTTCACCCGTTTCCACGACACCGACCCGCGGCGCAACAACGCCAAGCAGATGTACCGGTCGGTGCGGCGGTTCGACGTGCCGGCCGGGGGGCGGCTGGCGTTCGAGGTGGAGATGGCGGTGCGGACCTACGGGCAGGTGCCGTACGACCTGCTCGACGCCTTCGGCACCGTCAACCTCTTCGATCTGGGGACCGGCGTCGTCATCAACGCCGCCGCCACCAACGACACGGTGTACGCGGTCGTGGAGCGGCTGGTGATCCCCGGGGTGAGCCGCCCCGAGGACCACTACATCCACCGCGTCGTCATGGACGTGCCCACGGAACCGGGGCAGGCGCACCGCTACGCGGTCGGCTACCGGGCCGGGAGCTCCGAGGTGGAGTGGTACGTCGACGGGCGGCTGGCCTACTGGGCGCGGGTGCCGGTGCCGGTGGCCGGCTTCCACGCGGGGATGGCCCTCTTCTCGGCCCGCGACCTCGCCCGCTACTCCCGCGCGGAGCGGGAGCGCGGGCAGGGCGCGACCGGGTGGTGGGGCCCGTGGCGGATCACGGCGAGCGACCGCTGAACGCGGGCGCGGGGATGCCGTCGACCCCCGGGGGCCGGGGACAGCCGGTGCCCTGACCGTACCCCGGTCCCGGGCCGCGGGCTCATCCCGTGTTCACGGTATTTCCTCCGGCTGCGGGCGCGGGGGTACGGCCACGGGTCCTGGCGGCCGCGCCGCCGGGCCGGGCCCGCCCGCCGGGTGGCGGCGGATCGCCAGCGCCGTCACCGCGTACGCGACCAGCCCCACCGCCGTCGCCGTGACCGCCACCCCGGTGCCGTCCGAGACGGCCAGCGCCGCGCCGCCGCCGGCGCCGGCCAGCGCGACGCCCACGTAGAGCCCGCTGGTGTTGAGCGCCACCGCCTCCGTGCCCGCCTCGCCCGCGAGTTGCAGGATCCGGGTGTTCGTCGGCGGTGTGAAGCTCCACGCCGCGCAGCCCCACACCGCCAGGTTGAGCGCCACCAGCCACACCGGCGCCGACCGGCCCGTCGCCCCGGTCACGGCCAGCAGCGCGGTCGCGGCCACGACGCCGGCGACCGACGCGCGCAGCGTACGGTCCGGGCCCCAGCGGTCCGTCAGCAGCGCGCCCGCGCCGGTGCCCACCGCCCCGGCGACGCCGACCACGGCGATGAACAGCGCCAGCACCCCGCCGCCGCGGCCGGTGAGGTCCCGGGTCAGGGGCGCGACGTAGGTGTAGACCATCAGGCCGCTGCCGGCGCAGACCACGGTGCCGGCGGCGCAGAGCAGGACCGCCGGGCGGCCCAGGATCCGCAACTGCCCCCGTACGCCGAGCTGCGGCGCCCCGGCCAGCCGGGGCAGCGCCGCGGCGGACGCCGCCGCGACCAGCGCGGTGGCCACGGCGACCGCCACGAACGTCGACCGCCAGCCGAAGGCGTCGCCGAGCAGCGTGCCCGCGGGCACGGCGGTGAAGAGGGAGAGCGTGAGCCCCGCCGCGACCGTGCCGATGGCCCGGCCCATCCGCTCGGGCGCCGCCAGCCGGGCCGCCGCGGCGAAGGCCGCGGGGGAGACGGTGGCGGCGATCAGCGCGGTCAGCACGCGGGCGGCCATGAGGGTCGCGTAGTTCGGGGCCAGCGCGGTGGCGGTGTTGGCCACGGCGAAGGCCGAAAGGCCGCCGACGATCAGGGCCTTGCGGGGCAGCCGCGCGGTGGCCACGGCCAGCACGGGCGCGGCCACCGCGAAGGTGACGGAGAAGACCGTCACCAACTGCCCGGCGGCGGCCTCGCTCACGTCGAGGTCGGCGGCGATGTCGGGGAGCACGCCCGCGATGACGAAGTCGTCCGTGCCGATGACGAAGGTGGCGAACATCAGGCACAGCAGCCATCCCGCGCCCCGCGCCTGCGGAGAGGAACTCACCTTGGAAGCCATGGCCGCAGCTAACGCCGGGGTGGCGGGGCACTTCCAGGGCGTTTCGACGCCATTCGGAGAAACCCCGCGGCGGACGGGGGCGCGCGGTGCTGCGGCCGCGGTAGCCGGGTGCTGTGGCCGCAGACGTCACCGGCCGCGGCTACCACCGCGGCAGTAGCGGAAACCGGCCGCGTCTGGAGGACGCCCGGGCCCCCGGCCGGTTCGTACGCTGTCGCCGCCAACCGCCGTGCGACCGAAGGGGTCCCCGATGTCCGTACGTCACCTGTCCACCGCCGCCGCGACCGCCGTGCTCGCCGTCCTCTTCTCCGCGGCGCCGGCGGCCGCGCGGGTCGCGGTCGCGGCCGAGAGCGACGACGGCCAGGGGCGTGGCCCGGCCACGGCCGCGGCGGCCCTGGCGCTGGTCGGCGTGGTCCTCGGCGGGCTCGCGCTGGCGCGCAAGCTGGGCGCGGGACCGCGGTGGCCGCTGGTATCCGTGGTGGCGTCGGTGGCCGGCGTCGTCATCGGCGCGGTGGCGCTCGCCGGCTCCGACGGCGTCGGCTCGGGCTCCGGCCGGGGCGGCGCGATCGTGGCCCTGGTGCTCGGCGTCGCCGGACTGGCCCTCGGCGGCCTGGCGCTGGCCCGCGCCCGCCGCGCGGTGTCGGCGTAGCGCGCCTGCGGCTGCGCCACCGGACGCGTACGCCGGCGCGGCCCCCGTCCGTCGGGCCCGTGCGCGACGGCCACGCTGCGCAGGGGCGCCGGGCACCCGCCGCCTCACCGTACGGATGGTCCACTTCCCGCCCCGCGCCGGAACAGGAGGCACCGCCATGGCCGCGACCGCCCCTCAGCCCTCGTCCCCGCCGTCTCCGCCGTCCCCACTGACGGCGTGGCTGGCCGCGCGACCGGTGTGGCTCGTCGCGGTCCTGGCCGCCCTCGCCGCCGCGGCGGTGGCGGAGTCGTTCACGCTCCTCGCCCGCGGTGCGGGCGTCGAGATGGTCGCGGCCGGGGTCGGGGAGGACGAGGCCACGGCCATTGCGGTGGGCGCCGTCGCGCGGAGCGTCGTGCTGTGGTCGCTCGGCGGCATCGTCCTGGCGGTGCTCCTGGAACGCCTCGCCCGGCGCGCGGTACGCGGTGCCGGCCGCCCGGCGCGGGTCTTCGCGGTGTGCGCGGGGACGTTCACGATCCTGTCCCTCGCGGGCCCCGGCTTCGCGCCGCACACGGCCGACAGCACCCAGGCCGTACTGGCCTGTACGCACCTGCTGGCCGGCGCCGTCGTCATCCCGGTCGTCGCGCGCCGGCTCGCCTGCCTCTGATCCTCTGACGCGGCGTCGGGCGGCGGGCCCCCGGCCACCCCTTCTTTGACATGTACTGCAAGAGGAGTACCGCGGCCGCGGTAGTGCGGCCCGCGGAGTGCCTGCGTCTGTACGTCGACTCCGGTGATCCCCGTCCCGAGGATGAGGGGTGCACCGCACGAGACCCGAGGAGACGATGATGCCCACCGAGACCGCCCGCCCGGACGGCGCCCTGGCGAGGCTGGCCCGGTTCTGTCACCGGCGCCGCCGCCTGGTCCTGCTGGCCTGGATCGTCGGCGTGATCGCCGTGGCGGCCGCCGGCTTCGGCCTCGCGGCCGACCCCGACAACGACTTCTCCGGCGGGGATTCGGGGTCGGCCAGGGCGCAGGCCCTGATGGAGAAGCACTTCCCCGAGGAGCAGGGCGACACCCTGACCCTCGCGATCAAGGCGGACGCGGGCGTCGACGACCCGGCCGTGCGGCAGAAGGTGGAGCAGGTCGTCGCCGACCTCGCCGACTCGCCGGTCACCGGGCCCGTGACGTCGCCGTACGACGACGACCAACTGGTCACCGAGGACCGCCGCATCGCCCGTACGACCATCCCGCTCACCGACAAGGAGGCGACGAAGGACGACGTCAAGCCGCTGGTGACGACCGTCAAGGACGCCTCGGGCGACGGCGTGCTGCTGGGGCTCGGCGGCGACAAGGCGGAGAAGGCCGAGACGCCGAAGCAGGGCCCGGCCGAGAGCGTCGGCGTGCTGGCCGCCGCGGTCATCCTCTTCATCTCCTTCGGCTCGCTGGTGGCGATGGGGCTGCCGATCGTCACCGCGCTGATGGCGATCCTCGGCGGCATCGCCCTCATGAAGATCGTCGGGCACGTCGTCCCCTCGCCCGACTTCACCGTCCTGGTCTCCGCGCTCATCGGGCTCGGCGTGGGCATCGACTACGCGCTGTTCATCGTGACCCGCTACAAGGAGAGGCTGCAGAACGGCGAGAGCCCCGAGGACGCCACCGTCGGCGCCCTCACCACCGCGGGCCGCGCCGTGCTCTTCGCCGGCACCACCGTCGTGATCGCGCTGCTCGGCCTGGTCACCATGGGCCAGCGGCTGATGACCGGGGTGGCCGTCGCCGCGTCCCTGACGGTGCTGGTGACGATGGTCGCCGCGGTGACCCTGCTGCCGGCGTTCCTCGGCTTCACCGGGCACCGGATCAACTCGCTGCGGCTGCCCCGCCGTACGGCCCGGGGCGCCGGCTCCGACGCCCCCGAGCGCCGCACCCCCGCGGAGCGCTGGGCCGGCGTGGTGCAGCGCCGGCCGCTGGTCGCCGCGGTGCTGGCCGTCGCGGGGCTGCTGGTGCTCGCCGCACCGGCGCTGTCGATGCGGCTCAGCCTGCCGGACGCGAGCGTCCAGCCGCGCGACCGGAGCAGCTACACCTCGTACGAGATCGTCTCCGAGGGCTTCGGCCCCGGCTACGGCGCACCGCTGATCTTCGCCGCCGAGGTCGACGCCGCGGGCGGCGACCTGGCTCCCGCCGTCGCGGCGGTCGACGGCACGCCGGGCATCGCGCAGGTGACGCAGCCGCGGGTGAGCGAGGACGGCGAGGCCGCCACCTTCATGGCGTTCCCGGAGACCGGCTACCAGGACGAGAAGACCGCGGACCTGGTGGACGAACTCCGCGACGACGTGCTGCCGAAGGCACCCGGCGGCGAGGCCGTCCAGGTCGGCGGCCCGAACGCCGGGGCGATCGACTTCGCGGAGGAGACGAGTTCGCGGCTGCCGTTCATGATCGCGGTCGTGATCGTGCTGTCGCTGGTGCTGCTGGTCGCGCTGGTGCGGTCGGTGACGATCGCCCTCCAGGCCGCCGTGATGAACCTGCTGTCGATCGGCGCCGCGTACGGCGTGCTGGTCGCGGTGGTGCAGTGGGGGTGGCTGGGCTCCGCCCTCGGATTCCCGACCGACATGCCCATCACGACCTGGGTGCCGATGATGATGTTCCCGGTGCTCTTCGGCCTGTCGATGGACTACGAGGTCTTCCTGATCTCGCGGGTCCGCGAGGAGTACGAGCGCACCGGCGACACCAGGACGGCCGTCACCCGCGGGCTGGCGCGGACCGCCAAGGTCATCACCGCCGCCGCGGCCATCATGATCGCCGTCTTCACCACCTCGCTCCTCGGCCACGACGTGTCCGTCAAGCAGATCGGCCTGGGCATGGCCGTCGCGGTGTTCATCGACGCCACCGTCGTCCGGATGGTGCTCGTGCCCGCGGTGATGGAGCTGTGCGGCAAGACCAACTGGTGGATGCCCGGCCGCCGGGCACCCGAGACGACCTCGGCACCCCCGGCCGAGGTCGGGGAAGAGGCCAGGGTCTGACCTTTTCCCGATACGTCGGGCGGGGAATCCCACAACCGGGGTTCCCCGCTTCGGCATGGCGTATTTCAGGTAATTCCGTACGCCTTTTTCCCGTTGAATTGGCGCGTGGTCAAAGGCAAGTAAAGGGTGCGCCATATTATGGAAAAGAAAGCAACTCCCCCGATTTTGCCGCCAAGTCGGCACCAAGTGCAGCCCAAGCCAACAGGTTGAAAATCAAGTGGAACACGAGTCGAGAGGAGAGCACTGTAACGGTTGAGCAAGTCCCGGGATATACCTGGATAGTCGGGGGCAATATGACTACGTGGTCGAAGAAGGTGACGAAGAAGCCGGAGACGATACCCGGTGACGCCGGAGCGCACGGGCGTCCGCAGCCGGGGCCGGTGCACGCCGAGGCGAACGAACAGTTTCTGAGCGAGCTGCTCGGCGCCGATCTGGACGACGAGTTGCGCGGTCTGGCGGCAGCGGCGGGTGAGAACGGCAGGTTACTCGCCGAACTGGCGTACGGGCTGGTGGACGAGGGTCTGGTGACCCTGGACGAAGGAACGGTCCGGCTCCTGGAGTCGCGGACCCCGCGCTGTGTGCCGGCGTTCGTGAAGCTGGCGCTCGGCGAGCTGAGCCCCGGTTGCCAGGAGTTGCTGAAGATCGCCGCCCTGCAGGGGCGGTCCTTCCTCCTCGAGGATGTCTCCCGGATGCTGAACCGTCCGCTCGCCACCCTGCTCGCACCGCTGGACGAGGCGATGTCCGCGGGCTTCGTGGCGGCTACGGAGCGTCAATTCGTATTCCGTAGCGACTTCTTGAGGCGCGGCGCGGTCGCCGCCATTCCCGCCCCCGCGCGCGGTGCGTTGCAGCGCGAGGCAATGCACCATTCCGGCAGGAGTGCGGAGGAAACAGACCGAAGAACCTGGGCGCCCGGGTATCCGGCTCAGCGGTTCGCCGTGGTAGCGGAGGGCGACGGCGGCCCCTATTCACGGGCACACGGGCTGATCATGAAAGGAAAGGTGGCCGTCGGGACGGATCTCGCACAACGCACCCTGGCCGCCCCCGGAATTACCGCCGCGGCTCGGCTCGACGCCGAGGCGTCGGCCCTCCTCGGCGGCCTGCTGCTGGGCCGCGAGGAGGAGGCCGGGACCCGGGCCCGGGAGATCCTCCAGGCGCGGACGGACGAGCCGGAGGACATCGCCGCGCTGATGGCGCTGACGGCGCTGTCCCACCTGAGCTGGCGGGCCGGCGAACTGGCCGAGGGCATCAGGCTGGGCCGGGCCGCGGTCCGGTACTGCGGCGGAGCCGACCCCCTGTGGCGGCTGCACTTCCGCCTCGAACTGGCCGCCAAGCTCACCGACCTGCGCGAGTACGACGAGGCCGAGGCGCTGGTCGACGAGGGAGAGGCGGGCCTGTACGCGCTCTCCTCGGACGTCTGGCACGCGGCGCCGGCCGCGCTGCGCGCCCGGCTGTTCCTGGCCTCGGGCCGGTTCCGGGACGCCCGCAGGCACGCGGAGCTGGTCACCGCGGCGACGGAGCAGAACGCCGTCCCCGCGCTCCTGCCCTTCGCGTACGCGGTCCTGGCCGCCGTGTCGCTCTACACCGGCGACCTGCCCACGGCGACCGACCACCTGGAGCGGGCCCGCGCGGACCCCGCGTACGAGCGGGACGTGCGGCGCTCGCCGCGGTTCGCCTGGACGGACGTGCGGGTCGCCGTGAGAAGGGAGGGGCCCCGCGCGGGCGTCGCCCTGCTGTCCGGCGCGTACGACCGCCTCCCGGCGGAGCGCCGGCTGTACGTCGAGGACCCGGCCGCCGCCGCGTTCCTCGTCCGGCTCGCGCTCGACACCGACGAAGACGGCCTCAGGCGCACGGTGCTCGACACCGTCAACGGCCTCGCCGGGGACAACCCCGGCATCTCCGTCGTCGGCCTCAGCGCGCTGCACGCCAACGCGGTCGCCGAGCGCGACGCCTCCGGGCTCGCGCACATCGTCGCGCAGTCGCCCGACCCCATCTCCATCGCCCTGGCCACCGAGGAACTCGCCAGGCTGCACGCGGGGCAGGCCCCGGCGCGCCGGCCGCGGGCCCTGCCGGCCGCGCTCGACGCCACGGCGGTGGTCGCCGACGGCACCGCCGGGCACCAGCACGGCTCCTGCTGGGTCGTGCTGTCCGACATGGAACGGCGCATCGCGTACCTGGTCAGCGTCGGGATGACGAACCGGCAGATCGCCCGGCGCGTCCATCTCTCGGCGCACACGGTCAACTACCACCTGCGGAAGATCTACAAGAAGCTGGGCATCGGCACGCGTGTCGAACTCGCCCGCGAGGCCGCCACCTACTCGGGTGCCGCGGCGATCTACTCCCTCACCGACGACAGGCGCGGCTCCGGGCCCGCGGCGGCGAGCTGACGGGAGGCGGCCGGGCCCTCGGGCGCGGCCGCCTCGTGCGCCAGGAACTGCTTGGTCAGCTCGACCCGGCTGTTGATGTCGAGCTTGGCGAAGACCCGCCGCAGATGGCTGTCGACGGTGTGCGGCGACAGGAACAGCTCGCCCGCCGCCTCCCTGTTGGTCCTGCCGTCGACGACGGCCCGCACCACGCGCAGCTCCGCGCCCGTCAGGCTCTCCCAACCCGACTTGGGCTTCTGCGCGCCCAGCGCGGCGCGCGCGTGCGGCACGCCGAGCCGGCGCAGCTTGCGCTGCACCCGGGCCGTGTCGCGCTGCGCGCCGCACTCCAGATACAGGTCCGCCGCCGCCGCGAGGAACCGCGCGGCGCCGTCCCCGGCCCCGTTCCCGCGGGCCGCGTCCTCCAGCGCGCCGGCGGCCGCCAGCGGCCGGCCGGCGAGCCGGTACAGCTCGGCGGCGCGCCGGAGCGCCTCCAGGTCGTCGTGGAGTACGCCGTCCGCGTGCGCGGCACCGGCGGCCAGGGACGTCACCTCCGGGTTGGCCGCGGCCAGCCGCCGGGCGAACCCGGCCGCCTGCGCGGCCTCTTCGCCGAACCCGGTCTGCCCGGCCAGCCGTACGAGCGTCGCCGCGGCCGTCGGCGCCTCGGCGAACAGCAGCGGCTCCGGCGCGGCCCCCTGCTCGGCGTCGAGCAGCGAGCGCACCGTCATCGCCGCCCGCCCGCTGGCCGCGTGGAACTGCGCCAGCGCCCAGTCCAGCCGCGGCTTCACGGCCGCCGCGGCGGCGCCCGCGGGCCGCTCCGCCATCCGCAACTGCTGGCTGGCGGTGGCGAGATCGCCGCAGTGCATGCTGATGCGTGCCAGTACGAGCCGCGCGGGCAGCAGGTCCTCAGGCGGCGTCCGGTCGGCGAGACCCAGCGCCGTCCCGGCCTCGGCCCGTGCCTCCTCCAAACGCCCGGCGGCGGCCAGCAGTTCGGCGCGGTGGCCGTGCCACAGGCCCGCGGCCCACGGCCCGCCGTGGCGTCCGGCCTCCTGCCGTACGGCGTCGCAGACGGCGGCCGCCTCCTCGAAGGCGTCGGCGGCGACGAGTGCGCGCACCAGCCAGGTCCACAGCGGGCGGGCGCACACCTCGCAGTGCGCCCCGGACGGCCGCCCGGCGGCGGGAGCCGGGGGCGGGGCCACCGCCCGCGCCGGGTCCGCGGAAAGGCCGGCCGCTTCGGTCAGGTCAGGAACGTCGACACCGGCGCGTACGGCCAGCTCCGCGAGCCGCGCGGTCTCCGCGGTGCGCCCCGCGCCGGCGAGCAGCCGCAGGGCGCGCGCGAGGGTGCGCGGCGCCGCGCCGGAGCGGTCCGCCAGCGCCGCCACCGCGGCGGCCACCGGGGCCGTACAGCCGCACCCGGGGCGCTGCTGCGCGGCGGGGGAGTCCTCCGGCGGTACGGGGTACGGCTGTTCGCGGCGCGCCTCTACGGCCTCCGGGGCACTGTCCGGCACCGGGGCGGCCGCCGGGAGCGCCGCCGCGGCCGGCTCCGGCCGCCGGAAGTCCGGATGCCGCAGCGCCTGGGCGATCACCCCGTGCGCGAACGCCAGCTCCTCCCCGTGCCGGTGCAGCAGCCCGGCCCGTACGGCCTCGTCCACCCCCGCCACCGGAGCCTCCGCCGCGCCCCCGCGCGCGCCCAGCGCCGCCGCGGCCTGCGCGGCGGTGAACTCCGCGCCGACGCCCGCGCCGGCCACCAGCAGCCGCCCCGCCGCCGCCGGCAGCTCGTCGAGCAGCCCGCGGACGGCGCCGAGCACGTCGCCGGGAAGCTGCTCGCCCAGCGCCGCCGCCGTACCGTCCACGAACACCACCCGGCCCGCGGTGACCAGCGCGTCGAAGACGCTCGCCAGCAGCCACGGGTTGCCCCCGCAGCGGGCCGCCCAGTCGAGCACGGAGGAGTCCGGCTTGGCGCCCAGCAGCCCCGTGCACAGCTCCGCCACCGCCTCGTTGTCCAGCGCCCCGAGGTGCAGCCGGGCCGCGGCCCCGTCGATCAGCCGGTCGACGGCGTGCTGCGCGAGCGTCCGCGCCGCCACCGACCGCCGCGTCAGCAGCCACAGCACCGGCGAGTCCGCGAGCGACTGCACCAGCCCCCGCAGCGCGAGCCCGCCCAGGTCGTCCACCAGGTGCACGTCGTCCAGCAGGACGACGACCGGGTGCCGGCGCGCCGCGATCTCCACCAGCTCGCCGACCTGGTCCATCAGCCGGAACGGGTTGCCGTCGGGACGTACCAGGTCGTCCACGTCCACGTCGGCGGAGAGCACCCGCCGCAGGTAGTTCAGTAACAGGTGCACGGGCAGCGGCTGCCCTGCCCCACCGGCTACGCCCTCATTGGCGGGGGTGCCCCCGTTGGCGGGGGCGGCCCCACTGGCGGCGGTGCCCCCGTTCGCCCCGGCCCGCCCGGACACCACGGTCAGCCCGCGCTCCGCGCCCTCCCGCGCGGTCGCCTGGAGCAGCCGGCTCCTGCCGATGCCCAGCGGTCCTTCGACGACGACGCAGCCGCCGGCGCCCCGCGCCGCGGCGTCCAGATGGCCGCCCAGCACGGACAGCGTGCCCTCACGCCCTACGAGTGGTGCCATGATCGCTCCCGCGGTGCCGTGGAGAATCCTCGAACACGAGCCATGAGCCTTGCTTTTATGGTCATCGAGCGGCAATGGCGGGTCAATGAAATCCGCCCCGACAACTCGGGTAGCTCCTACTACCCGTACGGGTAGTGGGCCGGGCCGCGTAACGGGATTACTTTTTGGTCATCCCGATTACGGTGCATTCGCAGCGCCCCCGATACGTACAGCAATACATTCCTCGCCGACCAAGGGGTCCGTATGTCCGCAACCGCCGAGATGGACGAGCTGTACTCGGTCATCGAGCACTCCGCCCGGACGCTCGGCGTGCCGTGCGCCCCCGCCACGGTGCGCCCGGTCCTCGCCGCGTACGCGGACGCCTTCGGGCACGACGCGGCCGTCGTCGCCTTCCGCGTCGCGACCGGCCTGCGGCACACCGGCGAACTCGACTGCCGCTTCACCACCCACCCCGGGCAGCGCGACCCGTACGCCGCCGCGCTCGCCGCCGGCCTCACCGCGCCCACCGACCACCCCGTGGGCGCCGTGCTCGCCCAACTGCACGGGCGCTGCCCGGTCGACAGCCACGGCGTCGACTTCGGCGTCGTCGGCGGCTTCAAGAAGGTCTACGCCTTCTTCACCCCCGACGATCTCCAGGACGTCGCGAAGTTCGCCGACCTGCCCGCCATGCCGCCCGCCCTGGCCGCGCACGCCGGCTTCCTCGCCCGCCACGGCCTCGCCGACCGCGTGGGCGTCGTCGGCGTCGACTACCGCCACCGCACCCTGAACGTGTACTTCAACGACGTGCCCGCGCGCCTCTTCGAACCGGAGGCCATCACCGCGGTCCTCCGCGAGCTGGGCATGGCGCAGCCGAGCACGCACATGCTCAGGCTGGGGCGGGAGGCGTTCGGCCTCTACGTCACCCTCGGCTGGGACTCACCGCGCGTCGAGCGGATCTGCTACGCCGTGACCACCCCCGACCTGGCCGCGCTGCCGGTCCGGGTGGAGCCGGAGATCGAGCGGTTCGTGCGCGGCGTCCCGGCCGGCGACGGCGACCGCAAGTTCGTCTACGGCGTCGCCGTGGCGCCCGGGGGCGAGTACTACAAGCTGGAGTCGCACTACCGCTGGAAGGCCGGGACGATGGACTTCATCTGAGCGCCCGGCCGCACCCCGCGCGGCCCGTCACCGGCCGCGCGGGGTCACCAGGCCCGACTCGTAGGCGATGACGACCAGTTGGGCGCGGTCGCGCGCGTGCAGCTTGAACATCGCCCGGTTGATGTGGGTCTTCGCGGTCAGCGGGCTGATCACCATGCGGTCGGCGATCTGGTCGTTGGAGAGGCCCTGCGCGGCCAGCGCGACGGATTCCCGCTCCCGGTTGGTCAGCTCCTCCAGACCCCGGACGGCCGACGGGTCCAGGGGCGGCTGGGACACGTACTTGTTGATCAGCCTGCGGGTGATCGACGGCGCCAGCAGCGCGTCGCCGCGGGCGGCCACGCGCACGGCGTGCAGCAGGTCCTCCGGCAGGATGTCCTTGACCAGGAACCCGGCCGCGCCGGCCCGCAGCGCGTTGAACACGTTCTCGTCCAGGCCGTAGTTGGTCAGGATCACCACGTGGATCTGGGCGAGCGCCGGGTCCGCGGCGATCCGCCGGGTCGTCTCGATGCCGTCCATCACCGGCATCGACAGGTCCACCAGCGCGAGGTCCGGCAGGTGCTCCCGCGCCAGCGCGAGACCCTCCTTGCCGTCGCCCGCCTCCGCCACCACCTCGATGTCGTCCTCGGCGTCGAGCAGCGCGCGGAACCCGCTGCGCAGCAGCGGCTGGTCGTCGAGCATCAGCACACGGATCACGGGATTCTCGCCACGGGTAGTTCGGCCTGGACGGTGAAGCCGCCCTCGGTGCGCGGCTCGGCGCGCAGGCTGCCGCCGAGGGCGGCGACGCGCTCGCGCATCCCCAGCAGGCCGACGCCGGGCTTGGGGGCGGTGCCCGGCCGGGCCGTCCCGTCGTCGTCGATACGGATGGCGAGGGCGTCCGGGCGGTAGGAGATGCGGATCGAGGCGGTGGAGGCCGCGGCGTGCCGGGCGGTGTTGGTCAGCGACTCCTGCACGATCCGGTAGGCGGTACGGCCCACCGCCTCGGGCACCTCGTGCCGCTGCCCCTCGATGGTGAGCGTCGTGCGCAGCCCTATCCCATGGGTGCGCTCCACCAGCTCCGGCACCCGGTCCAGCCCGTGCGCCGGGGCCTGTTCCTCCTCGTCGCGCAGCGTCTCCAGCGTCGCGCGCAGCTCCCGGGTCGCCTCCCGGCCCGCCTCCTGGATGGCGAGCAGCGACTCGGGGACGTCCTCGCCGCGCTTGCGGGCCAGATGGACGGCGACCTCGGACTGCACCTTGATGATGGAGATCTGGTGGGTGAGCGAGTCGTGCAGCTCCCGCGCTATGTGCAGCCGTTCCTCGCTGGCGCGCAGCCGCGCGGTCTCCTCGCGGGTGCGCTCGGCCTCGTCCGCGCGCCGGGTGGCCTGCCGCAGCGCCTCGCCCGCGGCGCCCGCGGCGACCAGCCAGGCGAGTTCGAGCACGCCGCGGGCCTGCGCGTACGCGTCGCCCGCGCCGTCGCCGGGGTAGGCCATCACGGCGTACGGGAGGCTGAGCACCAGCCCGACGCTCACCCCGACCGTGACGATCCGGTGCCCGGAGCGCACGGCGGCGTAGACGGCGAACAGGTAGGCCACGGCGGGCACGTCGAAGCCCGCGGCGTTGTAGCCCACCACGCACAGCGCGGTGACGGCAAGGATCGGCACGGGGGCACGGGCGCTGCCGGCCAGTGCGAGGCCGCTGGTCACCAGCAGCCCGTAGCCGAGCAGGTCGAGCTTCGTGGCGGCATGGTCCCCGGAGAGCGCGGTGATCAGGAGCACGGCCGCCACGCAGACCGCGATCACCATGCTTCTCGCCCGGGCCCAGACCTTGGACAGCCGGGCGCTCATACCGAGCACCATAACGGCAGTTCCCGGCATCCGAGTACTGCTTGCGGAGGACTGTCGGACTACCGCGGACACAGTAGTTTGCCGGGCGGTACGGCGGCCGCGGCACCCGGCGAATTCCCGCGGGCCATAAAACCGTACGGCGCGGTGCCGCCATCGCGTGTTCGCGGTAACGCCCGTTCGCCATGGCGTGACCCACTGAATTCGGTGCCACTACCCGGGTGAGTAGTGGGCCGGGAAGAAAGCCGCGCTTACTGTCGTGCCATACCGGGTCGACGAAGGCGGTGAAACGGCGATGGCTGTGCTCGTCCAGAAATACGGCGGTACCTCGTTGCAGACGCTCGACCGCGTCCGCCGCGCCGCCCTGCGCATCGAGGAGGCGTGGCGGCGCTGCCCGTCGGTGGCCGTGGTCGTCTCCGCCCGCGGCGGCCGTACCGACGAACTGCTGCGGCTGGCCGCCGACGTCGGCGCCCCGGCCGCCTCCCGCGAGCTGGACCAACTGCTGGCCGTGGGCGAGGCGGAGTCGGCGGCGCTGATGGCCCTGACGCTGGGCGCCATGGGCGTGCCCGCCGTCTCGCTGACCGGCGCGCAGGCGGGGATCCGCACCACCGACCGGCACGGCGACGCGCTCGTCTCCGGCATCGGCGCCGAGCGGGTGCGGGCCGCGCTGGCCGGCGGCCGGGTGGCCGTGGTCACCGGGTTCCAGGGCGTCGACGCCGCGGGCGACGTCGCGACCCTGGGGCGCGGCGGCTCCGACACCACCGCCGTGGCGCTCGCGGCCCGGCTGCGCGCCGCGACATGCGAGATCTACACCGACGTGGACGGCGTGTTCACCGCCGACCCCCGCGTGCTGCCCGCCGCCCGCTGCCTGCCGTGGGTCGACCCCGGCGTGATGGCGGAGATGGCGTTCGCGGGCGCCCGGGTCCTGCACACCCGCTGCATCGAGCTGGCCGCCATGGAAGGGGTCGAAGTGCGCGTGAGGAACGTGTCGTCGCAGGCGCCGGGGACGACGGTGGCCGAGCGGCAGGACGACCGCCCGCTGGAGACCCGGCGGGCGGTCGTCGCGGTCACCCACGACACCGACGTCGCGCGGGTGCTCGTGCACTGCCGGGACAGCCGCCGCGACCTCGCGCCGGACGTCTTCGACGTGCTGGCCGCCCGCGGCACCGTGGTGGACCTGGTGGCCAGGTCCGGCCCGTACGAGAACGAGTTCCGGATGGGCTTCACGATCCGCCGCAGCGAGGCCGGCCGGGTGCGCGACGCGCTGCACGAGGTCGCCGCCTCCTTCGGCGGCGGCGTGCACTTCGACATGGACGTCGGCAAGGTCTCCGTCGTCGGCATGGGCCTGCTCAGCCGGCCGGAGTACGCGGCCCGGCTGATGGCGGCGCTGGCCACCGCCGGGATCCCGACGAGCTGGATCTCCACCTCGCAGACGCGGCTGTCCGTGATCGTGCCGCGCGAGCGCACCGCCGACGCCGTGGAGACCCTGCACCGCGCGTTCGACCTCGGCGGGCCGCCGCCGGACGGCGCCGCGCCCGCGGCCCCCGGCCGCTCCGCCACCGTTTGAGAGAGGCAGGACACAAGTGGCTGTACTCAACGCTTCGTTCGGCCGCGGGCTGCGCCTGCGACGCCTCTTCCGGCACGGCGACGGGCGGCTGCTCGTCGTCCCCCTCGACCACTCCGTCACCGACGGGCCGCTGCGCCCGGGCGAGCTGGACCCGCTGCTGGGCGAGCTGGCCGGCACCGGCGTCGACGCCGTCGTGCTGCACAAGGGCACGCTGCGCCACCTCGACCACGGCTGGTTCGGCGGCCTGTCGCTGATCCTGCATCTGAACGCGAGCACCAGGCACGCCCCGGACCCGGACGCCAAGTACCTGGTCGCGCACGTCGAGGAGGCGCTGCGCGCGGGCGCCGACGCCGTCAGCGTGCACGTCAACCTCGGCTCCCGCCAGGAGGCGAGGCAGGTCGCCGACCTGGCCGCGGTGGCCGGGGAGTGCGACCGCTGGAACGTACCGCTGCTGGCCATGGTCTACGCCCGCGGGCCGGAGATCGGCGACGCGCACGCGCCGGACCTGGTGGCACACGCCGCGCTGCTCGC
This sequence comes from Streptomyces sp. NPDC004134, assembly GCF_042874195.1. Taxonomy (NCBI): domain Bacteria; kingdom Bacillati; phylum Actinomycetota; class Actinomycetes; order Kitasatosporales; family Streptomycetaceae; genus Streptomyces; species Streptomyces sp. NPDC004134. Next base: position 130,557 of record NZ_JBIAMS010000025.1, read on the forward strand.
CGCTGACCTCGGCGCCGACGTCGTCAAGACCGACTACGCGGGCACGCCCGAGGAGATGGCCGACGTCGTACGGGCCTGCCCGATCCCGGTGATCGTGGCCGGCGGCCCGCGCGCGGCCGACTCGGACGCCGTCCTGTCGTTCGTCTCCGACGCGCTGCGCGGCGGCGCGGCCGGGGTGGCGATGGGGCGCAACGTCTTCCAGGCCGAGAAGCCCGGCCGGATGGCCGCGTCGATCGCCCGGCTGGTGCACGAGGCCGGGCCGCCCCCGGGCCGTACCGGCATCGGCGGGGGTACCACCGCCAATGGGGGCACCCCCGCCAATGAGGGCGTAGCCGGTGGGGGAGAGGGCGTGGCCGGCGGGGGAGACCGGCTCGCGCTCACCCCCTGACGCCCCGCCCGTTCCGCCCGATCCCCGCCGACCGACCGCTCTGAGGAGAGATCCGTGAAGCTGTGCTGGCTGGACATCCGTGCCGCCGACGGGGCCAAGGAGGCCATCGTCGAAGAAGCCATCCACCAGCGGGTCGACGCCATCGTGGCCGCCGACCCCGCAGACCTGGAGCCGCTGCCCCCGACGGTGAAGAAGGTGCTCCTCCCGCTCGGCAGGCCGCTGCCGGAGAAGCTGGAGCCCGCCGACCTCGTCATCGTCGACCCCGCCCGCCACGGCGACCCCGCCGCTCTCGCCCACGCCCACGCGGGCGTGGAGTTCGGCCGCTACGTCGAGATCACCGACGCCGCCAGCCTGGACGACGCCTGCCGGGCCGCGCGGCACGACCGGTGGAGCCTGCTGGACTTCCGCGACCCCACCAAGATCCCGCTGGAGATCGTGCTCGCCGCCGCGGCCGGGGCCGAGGGCAGCATCGTCACCCGGGTCGCCGACGTGGAGGAGGCGGAGATCGTCTTCGGCGTCCTCGAACACGGCTCCGACGGCGTGATGCTCGCCCCGCGCCTGCCCGGCGAGGCGACCGAGCTGAAGGCCGCCGCGGTCACCCAGGCCGCGGACCTGTCGCTGGTGGAGCTGGAGGTCACCGGCATCCGCCGGGTCGGCATGGGCGAGCGGGCGTGCGTGGACACGTGCACCAACTTCCGGCTGGACGAGGGCATCCTCGTCGGCTCGCACTCCACCGGCATGATCCTGTGCTGCAGCGAGACCCACCCGCTGCCGTACATGCCGACCCGCCCGTTCCGCGTCAACGCCGGCGCGCTGCACTCGTACACGCTCTCCGCCGAGGGCCGCACCAACTACCTCAGCGAGCTGTCCTCCGGCGGCAAGGTGCTCGCCGTGGACTCCGCGGGCAAGACCCGCGTGGTCACCGTGGGCCGGGTCAAGATCGAGACGCGGCCGCTGCTCGCCATCGACGCGGTCGCGCCGTCCGGGGTGACGGTCAACCTCATCGTGCAGGACGACTGGCACGTACGGGTCCTCGGACCCGGCGGCGAGGTGCTCAACGTCACCGACCTGACCCCCGGCACGAAGGTGCTCGGGTACCTGCCCGTCGAGCAGCGGCACGTCGGCTACCCCATCGACGAGTTCTGCATCGAGAAGTGAGCGGGGCCGCGATGACGGCACAGCCCGTGCTGGACTTCCACGTACGCCTCGCTCCCCGGCCGGGCGCCGCCGCGCGGCTGCTGGCGGCGCTGGACGACTGCGGTGTGGCGCGCGCGGTGGTCTGCGCCGGCGGCACGATCGACCTCGACACGCTCGCCCGGCAGTTGACCGACGGCGGGCACGTCGAGACCGACGCCGACAACGACGCCGTGCTGGCGGCCTGCGCGGGCACCAGCGGGGGCGGCACCCCCGCCAATGGGGGCGCAGCCGGTGGGGGAGGGCGGCTGGTGCCGTTCTGGTTCGCCAACCCGCACCGCCCGCCCGGCGCGTACCGGGAACGGGCGGCCGAGTTCCGCGGCCTGGAGGTCTCACCGGCCGTGCACGGCGTGGCGCTCACCGACCCGCGCGTGACCGCCCTGGTGGAGGTCGCCGCCGAATACGGCCACCCGGTCTACACCGTGTGCCTCGCCCGCCCCGGCGCGGGCGTCGCCGACCTCGTCACCCTGGCCCGCCGGTTCCCGGGGACCGACTTCGTGCTCGGGCACAGCGGCATCGGCAACATCGACTTCCACGCCCTCGCCCTGATCCGCGACGAGCCCAACATCCTGCTGGAGACCTCCGGCGGCTACACCTGCGTCGCCGAGGCGGCGATCGACCGGCTGGGCGCCGCGCGCGTGGTCTTCGGCTCCGAGTACCCGCTCCAGCACCCGTCCGTGGAACTCGCCAAGTTCACGGCGATCGCCACCGCGCCCGCGGACTGGCGGCAGATCGCCTGGGAGAACGCACACCGACTACTGGGGGAGGAGAAACCGTGACCGACGCACCGGCGAGCCTGCCGCACATCGGCCAGTGGAACGGCCCCGGGGAACTGCGCGGACTGCAGGAGAAGCAGCTTCCGCAGACCGTCGCCTGGGCCGCCCGCTCGGCCTTCTACCGGCCGCACCTGGCCGGCGCCGCCGCCCTGCCCGCGACCGCCGCCGACCTCGCGGACCTGCCGCTGACGACCAAGCAGGACCTGCGGGACAACTACCCGTACGGCATGCTCGGCGTCCCGAGGGAACGCCTGGCGACGTACCACGAGTCGAGCGGCACCGCCGGCCGGCCCACGCCCTCGTACTACACCCAGGAGGACTGGCTCGACCTCGCCGAGCGCTTCGCCCGCAAGTGGATCGGCATCTCCGCCGCAGACGTCTTCCTGGTACGCACCCCGTACGCGCTGCTGCTCACCGGCCACCTCGCGCACGCCGCCGCCCGGCTGCACGGCGCCACCGTCGTGCCCGGCGACAACCGGTCGCTGGCCATGCCGTACGCCCGCGTGGTGCGCACCCTGCACGACCTGGACGTCACCCTCACCTGGTCGGTGCCGACCGAATGCCTCATCTGGGCCGCCGCCGCCACCGCCGCGGGCCACCGCCCGGGCGCCGACTTCCCCGCGCTGCGCGCGCTGTTCGTCGGCGGCGAGCCGCTGACGACCGCCCGCCGCCGGCGGATCAGCCGGCTGTGGGGGGTGCCGGTGATCGAGGAGTACGGCTCCACCGAGACCGGCAGCCTGGCGGGCGAGTGCGAGTACGGGCGCATGCACCTCTGGGCCGACCGGGCGCTGTTCGAGGTGTACGACCCGGAGACCGGGAGCGTCGCCGCGGAGGGCGCGGGGCAGCTCGTCGTCACCCCGCTGTACCGCGAGGCGATGCCGCTGCTGCGCTACAACCTGGAGGACGACGTCGAGGTCTCGTACGACGACTGCGACTGCGGCTGGCACCTGCCCACCGTCCGCGTCCTCGGCCGGGCCGCCTTCGGCCACCGCGTCGGCGACGCGCGGGTCACCCAGCACCGGCTGGAGGAGGTCGTCTTCTCCCTCCCCGACACCTACGGGGTGTACTTCTGGCGCGCCCGCGCGGAACCGGTGTCGCTGCGCGTCGAGATCGAGGTGCCGCCCGAGCACCGCGTGCACGCCGAGGCGGCGCTCACCGCCGCCGTACGCGCCGAGTTCGGCGTCGCCGCCGACGTCACCGGGCTGCCGCCGGGGTCGCTGATCCCGCGCGAGGCGCTCACGAACATGCCCGACGTGGTCAAGCCGCGCAGCCTGTTCGGCCCCGACGAGGACTGGAGCAAAGCGCTCCTCTACTACTGAGGAGGAAGGCATGTCGCAGATGAGGGTGGCCGTCGTCGGCGCCGGGATCGCCGGCCTCGCCTTCGCCGCCGCCCTGCGCCGCGGCGGGGCGGAGTGCCACGTCTACGAGCAGGCGGAGCAACTGGCCGAGGTCGGTGCGGGCGTGCAGGTCGCGCCCAACGCGACCCGGCTGCTGCACCGCCTGGGCCTGGGCGAGCGGCTGCGGGCCGCCGCGGTCGCCCCCGAGGCGATCGAGATGCGGCGCTGGGACGACGGCCTGATGCTCCAGCGCACCCCGCTGGGCGACAGGTGCCTGCGCCGCTTCGGGGCGCCGTACTACACCGTGCACCGCGCGGACCTGCACGCCGCGCTGCTGTCCGGGCTGCCACCGGACCGGCTGCACCTCGGCGCCCGGCTCGTCGCCGTCACGCAGGACGAGTCGGAGGCGCGGCTGCACCTGGCCGACGGGCGGACGGTCGCGGCCGACGCCGTGGTGGGCGCGGACGGCATCCACTCGGCGGTGCGCGAATGGTTCGTCGCCGACTGGCCGCGCTACTCGGGACAGACGATCTACCGCGGTCTCGTGCCCGCCGAGCGGGTGCCCCACCTGCTCGGCGAGCCGCGGGTGCGGCTGTGGTTCGGTCCCGGGCAGCACTGCGTCTGCTACCCCGTCTCGGGCGGCCGGCAGATCAGCTTCGGCGCCACCGTGCCCGCCGCCGCCTGGGAGGTCGAGTCCTGGTCGGCGCGGGGCGACACCGAGGGGCTGCGGGCGGCGTACAAGGGCTGGCACGAGGACGTCGTCGGACTGCTCGACGCGGCCGGGGCGGTGAGCAGATGGGCGCTGCACGACCGCGACGGCATCGACCGGCTCGGCTGGGGCCGGGCGGCCGTCATCGGCGACGCCGCCCACCCGATGCTGCCGTTCCAGGCCCAGGGAGCGAACCAGGCGATCGAGGACGCCGTCGTCCTCGCCCGCTGCCTCACCGACGCGGGACCCGCCGCGGGCCGGGACGAACTGCGCGCCGCCGTACGCCGCTACGAGCAGCTCCGCCTGCCCCGTACGGCCCGGATCCAGCGGCAGTCCCGCGCCAACGCCGAGACCTTCCACCTGGCCGACGGCAGCGCCCAGCGGCGCCGCGACACCGGCTCCCTCGCGGAACCGGGTCTTGACCGGCACCAGTGGCTGTTCGGCTACGACGCCGAGCAGGCAGTCGCCACGACCGGCAGGAGCTGATGATGGAACTGACCGGAATCGAGTCGACCGTCGCCCTGGTCACCGGCGCGGCGCAGGGCATCGGCGCGGCCGTGGCCACGACCCTGGCCGCCGCCGGCGCGCACGTCGCGGCGGCCGACCGCAACGCCGAGAAGCTGGCCACGGTCGTCGCCAAGCTGGCCGCGGAAGGCGTGCCGGCGCGCGGCTACGACCTCGACGTACGCGACAGCGCCGCGGTGGACGCGGCCGTCGCGCGCGTCGAGGACGAGCTGGGGCCCGTCGGCATCCTCGTCAACGCCGCCGGCGTCATGCACACCGGCCGCGTCGTCGAACTGCGCGACCGGCAGTGGGCCGAGACCCTCGCGGTCAACGCGGGCGGCGTGTTCCACGTCTCGCGCGCGGTGGCGCGGCGGATGATCCGCCGCGGGCGCGGCGCGATCGTCACGGTGGCGTCGAACGCCGCGGGCGTGCCGCGTACCGAGATGGCCGCGTACGCCGCCTCCAAGGCCGCCTCCGCGCAGTTCACCCGCTGCCTGGGCCTGGAGCTCGCGGGCCACGGCATCCGCTGCAACGTCGTCTCGCCCGGCTCGACGGACACGCCCATGCTGCGCGCGATGCACGACGGCGACCCGGAGCTGCGTGAGGTCGTCGAGGGCATGCCCGCCGAGTACCGCGTGGGCATCCCGCTGCACAAGCTCGCCCAGCCGCGGGACGTGGCGGAGGCCGTCGCGTATCTGGTCTCCGACCAGGCGGGCCATGTCACGATGCACGACTTGTACGTGGACGGCGGCGCCTCCCTGCACGTCTGACGCCGCCGGCCCACCGGCCCCCGAGGAAGGGAACACCACCGTGTCGGACCGCACTCACGTCGTCGTCGTCGGCGGAACGTCGGGCATCGGGCGGCACTTCGCCCAGTCCTGCGCCGACCGCGGCAGCGACGTCGTCATCACCGGCCGCGGCGAGGACCGCACCAAGGCCGCCGCCGACGAGATCGGCGGCCGCACCCGCGCGCTCGCGCTCGACCTGGCGGACCCCGAGGCCGCCATCGCCGCGCTGGCCGGCGTCGAGCGCGTCGACCACCTGGTGCTCACCGCGCTCGACCGGGACCGGAACACCGTGCGCGACTACCGCCCCGCGGACGCCACCCGGCTGCTCACCGTGAAGCTCACCGGCTACACCGCCGTCCTGCACGCCCTCGCCCCCCGCATGCCGGGACACGGCGCGGCCGTCCTGCTCGGCGGGCTGGCCAGCCACCGCCCGTACCCGGGCTCCACCACCGTGACCACCGCCAACGGCGGCATCGCCGCGCTGGTGCGGACCCTGGCGTTCGAGCTGTCGCCGATCCGCGTCAACGCCCTGCACCCGAGCATCGTCGCCGACACGCCGTTCTGGAGCGACAAGCCGGCCGCGCGCGCCGCCGCGGAGGAAAAGGCCCTCACCAAGCGGCCGGTGACGATGCGCGACTGCACCCATGCGATCACGTTCCTGCTGGAGAACCGCGCGATCAACGGCGTCAACCTGAACATCGACGGCGGCGACGTCCTCCTCTGACGACGCCTCTCCCGCATTTCGGAGAAGCCCCCGAACACGTGAATCCGCCGCACGGTCACGCCAATTCGCGTACCGCGCCGGAAGACCGCGTGAATGGGGCATGCCCGCCGGTGGCCGACGCCCGAGAATGCAGTGTGACCGCCACGTCAGGACGTCCGCGTCCCGGCGTCCCTGTCAAGGAGGTGTCATGAGTTCGACGGACTCGCCGGCGGGCGGCGACCGCTATGTCGCCGTACACGGCAGCGCCGGGTTCAAAACCCTGCAGCGTAAGACGAATTCCTTCCTCATCCGGGCGAGCGTCCTCTTCTTCGGATGGTGGTTCATCGGGACGTCGCTGGCCGCATTCGCCCCCGGATTCTTCCGGCAGGAGATAGGCGGCCCCGTGAACGTCGGGCTGCTTTTCATGTTTCTCACGTTCGTGGTCGTCGTGACGGTCTGCGCCAGTTATCTGCGCTACGCCGCGAACCGGCTCGACCCCTTGACCGACCAGGTCCGGGCGGAACTGGAAGGAGAGCCGCGATGAGCACGATCCTCGCCGACCCGCCGCCGCCCATCGACAACACCTGGGCGGCGAACGGGATCGCGATACCCGCGACGCTGGCCGCCGCCGTCGCCGTGTACTTCGTCGTCAAGTCGGTACGCGACAGCGTGCGCACCTCCGACGACTTCCTCATCGCCGGCCGGCGGATCGGGCCCGTGCAGAACGCCGTCGCGCTGGCGTCCGCACCGCTCATGTACTCCACCCTGTTCATCATCACCGGGCACATCGCGCTCAACGGCTACGACGCCGCGATGCTGCTGACCGCGTTCACCACCTCGATGGTGCTCGGCGTGCTGCTCTTCGCCTCGCCCATACGCAACCTCGGGGGGCACACCCTCGGCGACATCTTCGCCATGCGCGCGGAGGAACGCCAGGCGCGCAAGGCCGCGGCGGTCGTCACCCTGCTGATCTACGGGATGTTCACGATCATCAGCCTCGCGGCGATCGCCTTCATCTTCAACCGCTGGTTCGCCCTGGACAACGTCGTGGGACTGGGCCTCTCGGTCCTGGTCGTGGGGCTCGTCACCGTCCTGTACGCGGCCATGGCCGGCATGCCCGGCGTCACCCGGCTGCTGGTGTTCAAGGCGATCCTCACGCTCACCGTCGTGCTGGTGCTGACGCTCCTGGTGCTCGCGAAGTTCAACCTCAACGTCCTCGACATCCTCGACAAGGCCGAGGCCAACCGCCAGGACGTCCCCGCCGGCTACGACCTGCTCGGCCCGGGACGCGAGTTCGGCGAGGGCCAGCACCGGCTGGTCCACCTCTCCAAGCTCTTCTGCGTCGCCGTCGGCGTCGCCGCCATCCCGTTCCTCTTCATGCGCAACTTCGCCACCACCAGCGGCAGGGACGCCCGCCGCTCCGCCGGCTGGGCGTCGATGATCGTCGTCGGTATCTACCTGTGCATGGCCGTCGTCGGCTTCGCCTCCGTGGCGGTGCTCGGCTCCGAGCGGATCGGCGTGATCAAGGCCCACCGCGACATCAGCCTGCCCAAGCTCGTGGACGAACTGGGCGGACCGGTGATGGTCGGGGTGCTCGCGCCGATCGCCCTGCTGACGATCGTCGGCGTCTACGCGGCCCTGCTCATCAACGCGGTCACCTGCGTCACCAAGGACCTCAACGTCGTACGCGGCCGCAAGCCGTCCCCCGCCGACGAGCTGAAGGACATCCGCCGCAACACCGTCCGGATCGGCGTCGTCTCGGTGCTCATCGGCGTCGCGATGCTCCCGGTGCGCACCCACATCTTCATCCCGACCTCCATCGACCTGGCCGGCACCGCGATCCTCCCGGCCGTCGTCTACGCCCTCTTCTGGCGCCGGTTCAACACCTCCGGGCTCAAGTGGATCGTCTACGGCGGCACGGCCCTGCTGTTCTTCCTGGTGATCTTCTCCAACGGGGTCACGGGCCCGGACGACGCCATCTTCCCCGGCCACGACATCAAGTTCGTCGACATCGAACCCGGTCTGATCACCGTGCCGGCCGGCTTCGTGCTCGGCTACCTCGGCTCGATCGCCAGCAAGGAGCGCGACGACGCGGCCTTCGCCGAGATGCAGGTACGCGCCCTGACCGGCGGCCTCGCACCCGGCGCCGGCAAGGACGCCGCCCATGGCGCGGCGGCCGCGCCGGCCGGCTCCCCGAACGGGCAGCACCCCAACGGCCGGGGGCCCGGCGGCCCCGACGACCGAGGCAACCAGCCCCGTACACACAGCGAGGCCCGCTGAGCCCGCCGGGCGGCACCGCCGCCCGAGCGCGCTGAGCCACGACCGAACGACAACGCGACTGTGTGGGGCGGCCCGGGTGCCGCCCCACACGCCTGGGGAGGCAACCGTGGATCCGGCACCGGTACTCGTCGTGGGCGCAGGCCCGGTCGGCATGGCAACCGCGCTCGCGCTCGCCCGCCGGGGCGTCCGGTGCGTACTCGCCGACCAGGACTTCGAGACCTCCGTCCACCCCAAGCTCGACTACGTGAACGCCCGCAGCATGGAGTTCTTCCGCCAGCTCGGCCTCGCCGGCGACGTCCGCGCCGCCGGCGTCGCGCCCCGGCACCCCGCCGACGTGATCTGGTCCACCGGGCTGGCCGGCCGGCCGCTCACCACCTGGGCGCTGCCCTCCGTCGACGAGGAGCGGCGGCGCATCGCCGCGTACGACGACGGCACCCGGCCGGCGGAACCCGGCCAGCGGATCTCCCAGACCGACCTGGAGCCCGTGCTGCGCGCGCACTGCCGCCGCAGCCACCTCGTCGACCTGCGCCCGGGACTGCGGTTCGACACCCTCACCCAGGACGACCAGGGCGTGACCAGCAGCCTGCGCGACGTCATGACCGACGAGCGGATCCGGATCAGGTCCCGGTACGTGATCGGCTGCGACGGCGCGTCGAGCCGCGTCCGCGCCGTCCTCGGCATCGGCGAGGACAGCTTCGGCGTCCCCGGGCTGCCCGGCGCCTTCATGGTGCACTTCAAGAGCCGCGACCTGGCGTCCCTGCACCGGCACGGCCCGTTCTGGCACTACTTCGCCTTCCGCTACGTCGTCATCGCCCAGGACGAGAAGGACACCTGGACCGTGCACGTCAACGGCGCGCACCCGGACGAGTTCGCCACCCCGCCCGCCGACCCGGCGGCCTTCCTGCTGGCGACCCTGGGCACCGAGCTGAAGATCGACAAGGTGCTGCTGACCTCCCGCTGGCGCCCCGGCTTCATGCTCGCCGACCGCTACCGCGCCGGTCGCGTGCTGCTCGCCGGGGACGCCGCGCACCGCATGTTCCCCACGGGCGCGTACGGCATGAACACCGGCATCGGCGACGCGATGGACGCCGCCTGGAAGGTCGCCGCCCTGGTCCGGCACACCGGTGGCCCCGCGCTGCTCGACAGCTACGAGACCGACCGCCGCCCGGTCGGGCTGCGCAACATGCGCACCTCGCACCGGCACATCGGCGTGCACATGAAGGCCGGCGGCCTGCTGCGCGACGGGGCCCCGCCCGCCGCGGTGGCGGAGTTCCTGGACCGCGAGCGCGGCGAGAACGAGTACCGCGGCGTCGAGCTCGGCTACCGCTACGACGACTCGCCCGTCGTCTGCCACGAGGACGGCCCTGCGCCCCGCTGGGCCCCGGAGGCGTACACGCCGACGACCTGGCCCGGCAGCCGCCCGCCCAGCGTGCTGCTGGCGGACGGTACGCCGCTGTTCGACCTCTTCGCCACGGACTTCACCCTCGTCGACTTCGCGGGCGACGGCCGCGCCGGGCCGCTGCTGCGCGCCGCCGCCGCGCAGGGCGTGCCCGTCCGGCACACGGTGGTGCGGGACGTGCGGGCGCGGGAGCTGTGGGAGCGGGACCTCGTGCTGCTCCGCCCGGACCACCATGTGGCGTGGCGCGGCAACAAGGCGCCCGCGAACGCGGCGGCGGTGGTGCGGCGCGTACGGGGCGCGGATCCGGCCCGCTGACGGCCGGCCCGCTGACGCCCGATCCGCCTGCTACCCGATCCGCTGGCTGCCCGATCCGCTTGCTGCCTGGTCAGCCGGCGGCCGCCGCCGGGAGGGTCGGTACGGACCCTCCCGGCGGCGGCCGGTACCCAACGGCGCCGGCCGCCGGCGGGGTGGAAGTCACCCGCCGGCGGCCGGCGCCCGGCCTTCGCGGTGCTCGCTCAGCCGCCGTTCACCTTCCGCTGCACGAACTTGTAGCTCAGATCGCCGATCTCGGGCGCGTACTGCTCGGCGGCCTCGACCGAGGACCGGAAGTTCTCCCCGGCCCAGATCCGGCTCTCGCCGCAGTCGTCGGCGAACTCCGTCCAACTGTTCCACTGCAGCGAGACGTCGGCGGCCGGGGTGACACCCGGCTCGACCAGCGAGGAACCCTTGGGGAAGCTGGCCGTCACCTTGATCTGGTCGCTGCCGGTGAACTGCCGTACCTGCGCGGCGAAGGCGAGGCAGAGCGCGGAGCTGGCGGACGGGTACTCGGGGTGGTCGGCCGAGACGGAGTCCAGATAGCCCTGCCACTCGCGGCCGGTGATGTCGCCGACGGTGCCCTGCCCGGGCCCGCCCCAGGCGGTCACCTTGCGGTCCCCGTACAGGTACTCGATCGCGGTGCCCGGCCGCACCGAGTCGTACTTGCGCTTGTAGTGCCAGGTCGCGATGGTGACGTCGATGAACGCCACGTCCGACATGGTGATGTAGTGCACGGTCTGCTCGGTGTTCAGCTTGCCCGCCAGCACCACCGGCGTGCCCGCGTACTGGCCGAAGGTCAGCACCTTGTCGTTGAACAGCTCGGCGGTCATCTTCTGCTCGTCGGTCAGGTTCGCCGACGCCTTGAGCACCTCGTCCGCCTGCCGCTGGTAGGCGCGGCGGTTGTAGTGGTTGCTGTTCACCGGCGGCGAGACCTTGAACTCGGTCGGGCTGTCGTACGTGAACGGCTTCACCCTGCCGTAGTACGGGGTCGCGAACTGCTGGTCCTTGTAGACGTCCCGGGTCGAGGACGTGCCCGGCTGCCAGCGCGACGGATTGCGCAGCTCGTAGGCGGAGTTGACGGGCTTGTAGCCGGTGTAGTCCGCGTAGGGCTTCTTGTTGTACTTGCGGCCGCCCATCCCGCCGTCCCGGTTGCTGCCGTCGTCCTGCCGCCCCGCCATCGCGTTCTTCGCCGCGAGGATGCCGATGCCGCTGGGCGTCGTCGGGTCCTCGGCGGTGGCGCCGGGGTCGAGACCGGCCGCGTCCATCATCTCGATCCACCGGTCCTTGTACTCCGGCAGCAGCGCGTTCAGCGAGGTGAACGCCGCGTAGGTGACCGCGGTGTTCTGGTTGCGCGTCGTGTGCTCGGATTCCGGGCGGCGCGGGATATCGGAGAAGATGCCCTTCGCCGTGGGGTGATAGGGCGCGATGGCGTCGAACCACGGCATTTCGATGAGCATCGCGTGGTCCACGGTCAGCGACACCGCGCGTCCTGAACTCTCCTCGCGCGACACCCGCTGGAACTTCGGATACACGACTTCCATCAGCACGTTGTCATGGTCGATGTCGAAGCCGTCGTCCTGCGACGACGCCGGCACCGCACTCGTCAGGGTCCCCGTCAGCGCCGCCGCGGTGGCGATGGCCACCGCGTATCCCAGGCGCCGGCTACGCAGCCGTGTCACTTTCGCCACCGGACGATCTCCTTGTTCGTGCGTGGGCTGAATCCGCAAATGGGCGCGTCGTATTCGGCAGTGGAATTGCACACTGATCAAGGAGGCTAGACCTGCGATCTGCCGCCGGTCCACTGCTCGATCGGGTAGTGGGCACTACCCATGCTGGAGCATTTGCGGATGTTGCCCGCGCGGGCGGCCGCCGGGGAGAATTCGCCGGAATTCGGTCCGTGCCGACGGGAGTTCGGCGGTGTCCGCCCGGAGACGGGAGAACGGGCGCGGGGGGGGGGGGGGGGGGGCCGGGCGCCCCCCCCCCCCGGGGGGGGGGGGGCGGGCGCGCGCCCCCCCCCCCCCCGCGCGGCCGCGGGGGGCCGGGGGCGGCCCCCACAAGGCGCTACGCAGAGGCCGCCGG